>NC_014221.1:390000-620000 GCF_000092425.1 Truepera radiovictrix DSM 17093 | reverse complement strand
CACCGGGGGGCAGGAGCGGCTCGAGGTGCGCGGGCGCGAGCGGCCAGTGCATAAAGAGCAAATCGCGCCAGGTCATCGCGAGCACCCAGGGTGAGGTGCGCGGCGGGGGCGTGCTCACGTCCGCTAGGCGGTCACCGGCAACACGTAAAGGAGCATCATCAGAAAGTGGCTGACGCTCCCCGCCAGCACGAAAAGGTGCCACAGCTCGTGGTACCCGAACACCCCCGGCAGCCAGTCCGGGCGCTTGAGGCCGTAGATCACCGCCCCCACGGAGTAGAACGCCCCGCCCAACAGCAACCAAAAGAGCCCGCCTGGCGGCAGCGCCCGGGTAATGGGGACGATCGCGAGGAGCGCCAGCCAACCCATCAGCAAGTAGAGTCCCGTCGAGAGCCAGCGGGGCGCCTCGAGCCACACGAGTTTAAAGACCACCCCGAGCACCGCCACCCCCCACACCAGCGCAAAGAGCGTCCACCCCCACGCGGCGCTGCCTTGCTGCAGCGTCACCAGCGTGATCGGCGTGTAGGAGCCGGCGATAAGCAAAAAGATGGCCGCGTGGTCGAAAAGCCGCAGTCGGCGCTGCGCGCGCGCGCCCACGTGAAGGCTGTGAAGCAGCGTCGAGGCGGTGTAGAGGAGCACCAAGGTGGTGCCGTAAACGGCGAAGCTCACCGTCCGCCAGGGCTCCCCCGCGGCGAGCACGACCAGCACGACGAGGCCGGCGAGGCTGAAGAGCGCGCCGGCTAGGTGCGTCAAGCTGTTGACCGGTTCGCGAAAATAGCGCGATAGTCCTCTAGAGGGGCGAGGCGTCATGCGTGAGTGTAGCATCTAGGGGCGCGGCCGGGCGCGCCGGAGCGAACGTCGCGCGCGCTGCGGACTCGAGCCCAGCAGAGGCCGAGCAGCGCCTCACGAGCGCGCCTACAGCTGCGGTGCAAAGCGCGCGAGCCACGACAGCGCGCCGAAGAGCGCGTAGGCGAGGGCGGCGACGCTGAGCACACCGGCGTAGCGGTCGAGCTGCGGCGTCTGCGGCAGCCCCTGGCGCATAAACCCCCAGAGCAGTCCCCCCACGAGACCGCCGATGTGCCCCCACAGCGACACGCCGGGCAAGAGGAGCGAAAAGAGCACGATGAGCACGCTCCACTGCACCAACGAGCGCGTGAGCAGCCGGTCGCGGGCGCTGCGCCCACGCCAGGTGTCGGCCAAAAGCGCCCCGGCGACCCCCAGCACCCCGCCGGAGGCGCCGATCACCCCCGGCGGCGCGCCACCTTGCGAGACGAACGTCAAGTAAGCCCCCATCACGCTGCCGAAGACGAAGGCCGCGAGCAGGCTCCCCCACGGGCGGCGCGATTCGTAGAGCCGCCCGATGTCTAGAAGCACCCACGCGTTAAGCGCGATGTGCACCACGCCGCCGTGGACGAAGGCGTAAGAAAGGTAGCGCCACAGGGCGCTCGCCCCCGGCACGCGCGCGTCGGGGAGGGTCAAAAATCCCGCGGTCAAGGCCCAACTGCGGGCGCCGTAGCGGTTGTCGACCCAGAGCTGCACGACGTAGAGCGCGAGCAGAAACCCGGTGAGCATCACCGTCGTCGTCGCCCCTTGGCGGCGCGGCGTATCGGGGAGGTCGACCCCGTAGCGGTGCGCGGCCGCCCCCAGGCGCGCGCGCGCGCGCGGCGGCGCGTACGCGTGCGCCTGCGCGTAGAGCCGACCGGCCGCTTCGGGGTTGTGGGCGCGCTCGGCGGCGTGCGCGAGGATCTCGAGCACGCGGTAGGGGGGCACGCCGGGGAGCGGGTTTTGCAGCTCGCGCTGCGCGCCCGCGAGGTCGCCGCGGTAGGCCGCGAGGCGCGCCCGGCTCAGCGTGATGCTGCGGTAGCCCAAAGGCCCCTGGCCCTGCGCCTCCCAGCGCGCCACCATGCGCGCCAGCTCCTCCTCGGCAGCCGCTTCGTCGTGGAGCCCTAGGTGCGCCTGCACGCGCGCCGCCAACCCCAAAAAGGCGTTGTCGCCCCCACCTTCGACCGGAGACGCCAGCACCTCATGCCAACGCCCTTGCAGGGCGAAGACCTGCAGCCGCAAGATGTCGCCAGCGCCTTCGGGGAGGAGCGCCAGGGCGGCCTCGGGGTCGTCGTGGTGCAGCGCGACCTGAGCGATCAGCCGCTTTATCCCGCTTCGCCCCGCGGGCGTCCAGTAGAGCAGGTCGGCGAGGCGCGCTGCGAGGTCGTAGCGGTGCGCCCTCGAGAGCCCCATCAGGATCAGCGGAGCCAAGATGTAAAGGGCGCCGAGGACGAGCACCAGAGCGCGCACCGCTAGGGGCGCGGGTGCTCCGGTGAGATTAAGCGCCCCCAACAGCGCGCAGAGCAGCGTCGCCAGGAGCGTTTTGAGCGGCAGCTCGCTCCCCAATGGGGCGAGCCGCTGGGTCCAGCGCACGCTGTAGAGGCCGAACACGGCGAGTACAAAGAGCAGGAGCGTCTCCTGAGACATGGTTTAGCCTACCCCGCACGCGTGTAGCACCCCGTCTTGTGGCGTCTTGTGGCGTCTCGTGGTGCGCCTTGTGGTGCGGCGCGCGGCACCCCTCACACCCGCACCCATACCCGCACCGAGCCGCCTAGAGACCGCGACACTGGCGGGGGCACCGCCTCCCCCCTCGCGCCGCGTGTACAATCGGTGTATGGTACGACGCGCTACGCCCCTAGCGGCCCCGCCGCCCCGCCTGTGAGGAGCCCGCGGTGATCCCTGTGACCCTGCTCTGCGTCACCGTAGGGTACCTGATCGGCAGCTTCCCCACGGGGTACTTCGTGGCGCGCGCGCACGGCGTAGACATCCAGAAAGTCGGCTCGGGCAACATCGGCGCGACGAACGTGCTGCGCGCCGTCGGCCTTTGGCCGGCCATCTTGGTCGTCCTGGCCGACCCGCTCAAAGCGCTCTTGGCCGTGCTGATCGCGAGCGCCCTGGGCCTCGGCGCGTGGGGCCTGGTGCTAACGGGGGTGGCGACCGTGCTGGGAAACAACTTCAACGTCTTTTTGGGCTTCCGCGGCGGCAAGGGGGTCGCCACCAGCATCGGTGTCGGGCTCGCGCTCGTCCCCCTGACGACCCTAGCGGCGCTCGCCGTCGGGCTTTTCACCATCGCCCTGGGCCGCTTCGTCTCGCTCGGGTCGCTGGTCGCCATGTTTAGCGCGATCTTTTTCCTGATCATGGGACCCTTTAGCGCGCCGCAGCTGTTTCTCGTCGTGACGCTCGCCGGCTTGGTGATCTTTAAGCACCGCGAGAACATCCGGCGCCTCGCCGAGGGGACCGAACGGCGCCTGGGGGTCAAAACCGAGCACGCCAGCGGGAGCCAGAAAGAGGTTTCGGGTGCTTGATTTTCTCGTCGTCAGCCCACACCCCGACGACGCCGAACTCGGGCTCGGCGGCACCCTCGCGCGGGCGCACGCCGAGGGGCGCAGCACGGGTATCATCGACTTGACGCGCGGTGAAGCGGCGACCAAAGGCACGCCCGAAGAGCGCGCCAAAGAGGCCGAGGCCGCCTCGAGGATCCTCGGCTTGAGCGTGCGGCGCAACCTCGGCTGGCCCGACTCGAGGATCCTCGACTCCGAAGACCGCCGTCTGCACCTTGCCCGCGTGCTGCGCGAACTGCGGCCCCGCGTGGTGGTCGCCCCGCACGAAAACGACCGCCACCCCGACCACGTCGCGGCGGCGCGCATCGTCCCAGCCGCCGTGCACCTCGCGGGGCTCAAGAACAGCCCCCTTTCGGGCGAACCGTTTAAACCTCAGGGGCTCTTTTTCTACATGGGTAACGGCCCTTTCGAGGCGACGTTGGTGGTCGATACGAGCGACTACATCGACGTGTGGGAGGCGGCGGTGCGCTGCTACACAAGTCAATTCACCGGCGAAGCGGCCTCTGAAACCGTCACCCCCGACATCTACCGCACCCGCCGTGGGCGCGCCGCCTACTGGGGGACGTTTATCGGCGCCGCCTACGGAGAACCGCTCTGGACGCCGCGGCCGGTCGCCTACACGCCCTTTTGATCGCTGACCCGGGCAGCTTTTGTGCGCGTGGTGCATGGTCTACGCGCCACACGCCTCGAGCTGCAGGGACCTACACCCCCTCGGGCTCGGCGACGGCGTGCGCTCGCCGCGCCGCGCGCCCCTTCGCGTACCCCACGACCACGATGCCCGAGAGCGCCACCGCCCCGCCGACGAGCATGAGCGCCGAGGGCACCTCGCCGAGTAGCAGCCACGCGAACAGGAGGCTAAAGACCGGCACCGCGTAGAGAAACGACGTCGCGAGCGTCACCGGGAGCCGCGAGATGGCGTAGGAAAACTGCGCGTAGGCCACCGCCGCCGGAAACACCCCGATGTAGACCGCCGCCAAAAGGGCCGTGCGCCCCGCATCAGCAGCGTCGGCGACGAGGCCGGGGGCGAAGACGAGGAGCGGCAGCGTCCCCGCCCAGGTCGAAAAGGCGGTCACCTCGACGGCCTCGTAGCGCCGCAAGAGCGGCTTTTGCAGCACCGTGTAAAACGCCGTGACGAGCGCCGAGAGCAGGATGAGCAGGGCGAAGGGGTTTAGGGAGAGCGCGCCGCCATCGCCGAGCACGATAAGCGCCACGCCGGTAAACGAGAGCAGGATACCGGACCACCCGAGTAAAGAGAGGCGGTCGTTGAGGAGGAAAAACGCCACCACGGCGGTAATAGCGGGGGCGGTGGCGATGATCAGGCTCGCCGCCCCGGCGCTCACGAAGCGCTGGCCGTAGTTGAGCGCTAGGTGGTAGACCGTAATGCCCAAAAAGCCCACCAGGAAAAAGTAAGGGAGGTCGCGCCGGTCGGGGAGCAGCCGCTTGCGCGTTACGAGCAAAAAGAGGGCGAAGCAGAGCGACGCGACCGTAAAGCGCAGCAGCGTAAGGTTGCCCGCCGAGAGACCGGTGAGCCCCAGCTTGATCCCCGGGAAAGCGCTGCCCCACAGCGTGGCTAGGATAAAGAGGTTGACAAGCATGCCCCACGAGATGGCCACAGCGCACTCTAACACCGGCTGGAGGAGCCGCGTTGCACCAGCTCGCACAGCGCTGCGCCTCCAAGCTCTAAAGGGCGCCCGCGCCCCTGAAACTCTGCTGACACCCATCCGCTACCCTGCGGCGGGACGCTGAAGAAGGAGGTCGGCATGAACCGGAGAAGCTTCCTCAAGGGCTCGCTCGCCGTCGCCGCCGGTATCGGCTTGTCGAAGCTGCGCGCCCTCTACCCCGGGGCCGCTCGCGCTCAGGTGATTCGCCCCGACACGGACTTTCGCGCGCGCAACCTCGTCTTTTTCTGCTACGACGGCTTTACCTGGGAGGACTACGGGGCGGCGCGGGCGTACGCCGCGCGGCACCAGCAGCGCACGCTCGCGCTCGAGCGCCTCTTCGCACTGGGCGCCGCCGGCAGCATGCTCAGTAGCAGCCTCACGAGCATCGTCACCGACTCGGCGGCGGCCTCCTCAGCGTGGAGCACCGGCCGCAAGGTGGTCAACGGCTCGCTGAGCATGTTCCCCGACGGCCGCGAACTCACCACCATCATGGCGCTCGCCAAGGCGGCGGGCAAAGCCACCGGCGTCGCCACCACCACCACCGCGACGCACGCGACCCCGGCCGGGTTCGTGGTGAGCGTCCCCGGCCGCGGCGCCGAGCAAGACATCGCCGACCTCTATTACGACTTCGGCCTCGACGTCATCTTGGGGGGCGGCACCCGCTTTTTCCGGGCCGACCTGCGCGAGGACGGCCGTCCGCTTTTCGCCGAGTTTCGCAACCGCGGCTACGACGTCGTCGAAAACAAGGAGGCGCTCGCCGCGAGTAGCGGCTCGAAGCTGCTCGGCATCTTTGCGAACGGTCACCTCCCCTACGAGATCGACCGCGTGCACCAAGGCGTCGACACCCCGAGCCTCGCCGACATGACGCGTCAAGCGCTGCGGGTTCTTTCGGGGTACGGAAACGGGTTCGTGCTGCAGATCGAAGCGGGGCGCATCGACCACTCCAACCACGCCACCGACGCCGCCGCTACCTTGTGGGACACGCTGGCGGCCGACGACGCCCTGGAGGTCGTGCTCTCGTTTATCGACCGCCACCCCGACACGCTGCTTATCTTGGCGAGCGACCACGGCACGGGGGGCGGGGCGGTCTACGGCGCGGGCAGCGGCTACCGCGACAGCTCGGTACAGTTTGACAACATCGCCAAGCATAGAGCCTCTTTTGAGTACCTGTTCTCCCAGCTCGGCGAAGCGCCGGAGGCGGGCGAGATCGCCGAGGCGGCGCGGGAGTACCTGGACCTGCGCCTGACCGAGGGTGACGCCCGTCGCCTCGCGGCGGTCGCCGCCGGCGACGAGGACGAGATCCGCGCCCCCACCTTCTCCTCGGGAGCGGCCAATGTGCTCGCGTACCTGCTCGCCAACCACGACCAGGGGATCAACCTCTTCTGGAACTCGAGCCACCACACCGCCGGACCGGTGCCCGTCGCCGTCTACGGGGCCAACAGCCGCCCCGCGCAGATCGGGCTCGTCGACAACGTGCACCTTTTCACCTGGATGACCGAAGCGCTCGGCGTGGAGCACGAGAACCCGACGATGACCGAGGAGGAGGCGCTCGGTATCCTCGAAACCACGAGCCTACCTGACACCCCGGTCGCTTAATCCGCCCCGGTGCCCCATCTGAGCCTGTCTTGTAGAGCGCGCCGTTTAGCCCGCGGCGCGCTCGTCCTGCTGCTCGCCGCCGCCACCCCACCCGGCCCAGAGGACGCAGCGCTGCTTGAGCGCGGCGCCATGGTCTTTACGGCCAAAGGGTGCGGCGACTGCCACACCCTCGCCGGCGTCGCGTCGGGCACGCACGCCCCCGACCTCACCGGCCTCGGAAACCGCCGCTACCTCGCTGGCGGAAGGCTCCCAAACAGTCCAGCAGACCTCCGCCGCTGGCTCCGCAACCCCCAGGGGATCAAACCCGGAAGCTACATGCCCAACCTCTGGCGCCGCGACGATCCGGAGGCCGAAGCCGAGATCGATGCGGTGATCGCCTCTATCCTGAGCCACCCCCCACCCGACGCGAGGCGCAGCGCCCCCTAGACGGGTTTTAGAAAGCAGGTACTAGGCAGGCAGCGTCACTGGGCGCCCGCAGGCGCAGCGCTCCCCCTCGCGGACCATCTTCGCCTGCCCCTCGCGGTACCACAGGGTGCCGCACGCGGGGCAGCGCACCTCGTCGCGCGAAATCGTGCGGATCACCTCGGGGCCGAGCCAACGCGCCTCGCCGCACCAGTGACAGACGACCTCGGCGCCGCCGTCCTCTGCGATCATCCGCTCGCGCTCCTCGGGGGTAAAGTAGGCGAGCGCGTCGAGGGCTTTGGCGTCCGAGCAGCGGCACGAAAAGCGCAGCGGCAGGGCGTCGGGGGTCAGCAGCTTAAAGTCCAGCCCCGCGCAGAGCTCCTCGAGAAGCTCCAAGAGGCTCGAGCGCCGCATGGCGTCGGTGAGTTGGCCGAAGGCGCGGACGTTGGCCTCGAGGCGCGCCAAAGCCCCCTCGTCGACCCCCGGCAGCGCTTGCAGGATCACGCCGCCCGAGCGCACCACGCCGGAGGCTTCTAGGTACACCCCCAAGAGCACCGCCGAGCTGATCTGCTCGGACTGCGCTAAAAATACCGCGATGTCCTCGGCGATCTCCCCCGACACCAGATTGACCGAGCTGCTGTAGGGGTCGCCGTAGGGAGCGTGCGCGCGGATCACCTGCAGGTCGCCCCGCACCTCCGGGCCAGCGAGCGCGCCGCCGACGTCGAGCTTGCCGTCGGGCCGCGGCGGCAGCGTCGCGTTGGGGTTGCTCACGTAACCGCGCACCGCGCCGTCGAGCCCCGCGTCGGCGATCACCCCCCCCAGGGGGCCGTCGCCGCGCAGACGCAACGTCACGCGGTCTTGGGGGTTTTTGAGGAGCACGTGCGAGAGCAAGAGGGCGCCGGTGAGCGTCCGGCCGAGCGCCGCGGTCGCGGTCGGCGTGGTGTCGTGGCGGGTTCTGGCGTCTTCGACGAGGGCGGTCGTGTCGGCGGCGACGACGCGGACACCGCCCTCGGCGGCGACGCCGCGCAGCAGGTATGACATAGGGTCCTTTCGGCAACAGGCAGGGCGCTGGCGGCGCGCCGCGCCAACGCAGACCCTGCTGATATGTAGCGGTTTAAAACGACGCGGCAGCGCGACCGACGCGGGAAGCGGGCGCTGCCTAACCCGACCAGTATACGTGCGCCGGGGCTGCAGCCGCGTAGGGCCGAAGACGCATGGAAACGCCTACCCGGGCGACGCCTTGGGCGCCCGCAACACCTTGAGGGTCGCCTCGGGGACGAGCGCGGAGACGTCGGCGCCGTAGCGCCACAGCTCGCTCACCCGCGTCGAGGAGACGAACGACCACGCCGGCGCGGCGAGCAAAAAGAGCGTCTCGAGGCCGCCACTCAGCTGCCGGTTGAGGTGCGCCATCTGCGCCTCGTACTCGAAGTCAGCGGCGTTGCGCAGGCTTTTGACCACCGCGTGCGCGCCGCGCGCGCGCGCGTAGTCGATCAGTAGCCCCTCAAAGGTCTCGACGGCGACGTTGGGGAGCTCGGCGGTCGCCTCGCGCAGCACCGCGAGGCGCGTCTCGATGGGCAGGCGCGCGGTGCTCTTGAGCGGGTTGTAGAGCACGGCGACCGTGAGCCGCGCGACCAGGCGGCTCGAGCGCCGGATGATGTCGAGGTGCCCGTTGTGCAACGGGTCAAAGGAGCCCGGGTAGAGTGCGTGCAGGCTCACGAGCGCACCGCGCCCAGAAACTCGTCGACCACGGCCGTCACCGACGTCTCCCCCGCGAGCACCGCCTCGACAAAGGCGGCGCCTTTGGCCTCGACGCGCCGCTGCACCTCACCCCTTAAGAGCGAGGCGACCTCGAAGCGGACGCGCTCCAAACGCTTGCGCTCGATCTCGCCCGTTTGCAGCAGGTGCTCCCGGTGCGCCCCGAGCTGCTCGAAGAGCTCCGCCACCCCCGCCCCTTCGGAGGCGACCGTCTGCACGATCGGCGGCCGCCACGCCTCCGGCGCCCACGCGGAGAGCTCCAGAGCCGCCTTGATCTCCCGCCGCAACCGGTCGCCGCCGGGTTGGTCGAACTTGTTGATAACGAAGACGTCGGCGACCTCCATGATCCCCGCTTTAAAGGCCTGCACCCCGTCCCCCTGCCCGGGGGTGAGCACGAGCACGGTGGTGTCGGCGACCCGCACGATGTCGACCTCCGACTGCCCGACGCCGACGGTTTCGACGAAGATGACGTCGAACCCGTAGGCGTCTAGAAGGGCGACGACCTGCAGCGTCGCGGTCGCGAGCCCGCCTAAGTGCCCGCGCGTCGCCATCGAGCGGATGAACACCCCAGGGTCACCGTGGTGGCGCATCATGCGGATGCGGTCGCCCAAGATGGCGCCGCCGCTATAGGGGCTCGTCGGGTCGACCGCGACGACCGCGACGCGCTTGCCCTTCGCGCGGGCCACCTCGATAAGCGCGTCGGTGAGCGTGCTCTTGCCGCTCCCGGGGCTGCCCGTTACGCCGACGATCTGCGCGCGCCCCCCGTGGCGCCGCACGCGCTGCAAGAGCGCCTGCCCAGCCTCGTCGCCGGCTTCGATAAGGCTTATCGCGCGGGCGAGCGCGCGCTCGTTGCGGTCTAGAAAGCGGGACTCGAGGCCTTCTCGTTTCACATACGGAGCATACCCCTTATCCGCGGCGGCCTACGCCCTGTGTCCTTTCGGAAGCGCCTGGCTGCCGCTAACGTTTGCGCCCAGCCATTCGGCGCTCACAACGCTCCTTGCGTTGGGCACGCTCTAGCCGCAACCGAAACGGCTCGTCGAGGTCGGAGGGTCACGGCCGGCGCTCGCCGTACCTGAAGCTCGCGCCGCGCCTTAACGCACGCGCGCCAGGCTCGAGAGCTCTAGGGCCAGCGACTCGAGCGCCCACAGCTCGTCCTTGCCGGTTTTCATCGCCACGTCGGCCTTAAGGAGCGCGCTTAAAAGCCGCCCCAGGCGCGCTTCGTCGAGGGGCGCGGCGAGCGCGAGGGCCTTTTGCGCCACGAAAGGTTTGACCTTCAAGGTCTGCGCGACGAGCCCGGCGTCGGTGCGGGCGCGCCCCTCTTTGAGCGCGACGGTGCGCGCCACGAGGTTGTACTGCCACACGAGCGCCCCCAAGACCCTGGGCGGCGCCTCCCCTTGCGCGACGAGCGAGCGAATCACCGACAGCGCGCGCGCCGCCTCCCCTTTCGCGACCGCCTCGATGAGGTCGAAAGCGTCGCGCGAGGCGGGGCGGTTGACGATCTCGCGGACGCGCTCGCTTGAAAGCCTTTCGCCCAACACGGCGAGCTTCTGGATCTCGGCGGCGATGCTCGGCAGGTCCTCGCCGAAAAGGTCGGTGAGCATCTCCGGCACCTCGTCGTCGAAGTGGACGCCGGCGCCCTGCAGCTCGGCGCGTACCCAGTGCGTCAGGGCGTTAAAGCGCGGCGTCGGCAGGTGCTCGTGGTGGCCCAAAGCGGCGTAGGTCTTCTGGCGGGCGGGGGTCGCGGCGAGGTCGAGCACCACCACGACGGTGTCAGGTGGGATCCCCTCTAGCACCTTGAGGACCTCGTTGCGCGGCTTGACCCCCGCCTGCCCCTTAAAGGCCGCGTCGAAGTCGAGCAGCAGCGCGACCTGGCCGAAGAGCCCCGACTGAGCGGCGAGCTGCGCCACCCCGTCGGCCGAGAGCCCCTCGCCGAGTTCGGTAACCTCCTCGGCGCGAAAGCCGCGCGCCCGCAGCGCCCGCCGCGCGGCCCGCGTGGCCAAAAAGGGATCGCCGCTAAACGCGAGGATCACGCTAGCCCCGGAAACGCCGCGCGCAGCGCGCGGAGCATCTCGGTGGCGCTCGCGAAGCGCCGGTCGGGGTCGTACTCGAGCGCTCTGGTGACGACCCCTTGGAGCGCTGCGGCCTCCTCGGGTAGGGGAGCGAGCACGACGCTGCGGTCGCCGGTGAGAAAGCGGAAGAGGTCGCGCTCGTAAGGGGGCGCCCCCGTCAGCAGGTGGTAGAGCACCGCCCCGACGGCGTAGAGGTCGCTGCGCGGGTCGCTGCGCTCGCCGGCGAACTGCTCGGGCGCCATGTAGTTGGGGGTGCCTAGCGACATCCCCTGCTGGGTGATCGCGGCGAGCGCCAAGTCCTTGGCGAAGCCGAAATCGGTCAGCATCGCCTTTTCGCCGTTGATGAGGATGTTCGACGGTTTGACGTCAAGGTGGATGACGTGTTTGGCGTGGGCGTACTCGAGCGCCGACAGCACATCGGTCGTCACGCGCACGCTGAGGGCCACACTGAGGGGCCCCTCCCGCAGGGCTTCGCTCAAGGTGACGCCGGGGCAGTAGGCGTAGATGAGCGAGGTGTCCTGCACGGCTAAAAGCGGCACGATGTGGTCGTGCTCGAGGTGGGTCACGACCGCCGCTTCGCGCCCCAACCGGTTGGCGAGTACCGGCGAGGCGCCCTGGAGCTGTTTGACGACCACGAGCTTGCCCCGCCAACGCGCCAGTTCGACGCGCACCGGACCGCCACTCGAAAGCACGCGCACGGGGGTGAACATTAGGAATAAATTAACATGCCGTGCGCGGCGGTTGTGGTAGAGCGTCTGAAAGTAGAAGGCAGTAGATCGCGGCAATGAGCGGTGAACGACGCGTCAACGCTTCACCCTCATGGCTCATCGCCCGCTAGCGGCTTGCTTAGCGGCAGCCGCACTGCCCCCTCGAGGTAGGTGTGCCGCACCTGCGCCCCAGCCGCCTCTAGGCGCGCGAGCACGTCCGGGTGGGGGTGGCCGTAGTTGTTGCGGCCGTACGAGAGCACGGCGACCTCCGGTTGCGCGGCCAAAAGGAGCGCTTCGGAGGTTGAAAACCGCGAACCGTGGTGCGCGGCCATGAGCACCGGCACCCTGGGCACCGCCAGGGCCGCCTCGACCTCGGCGGGCGCGTCGCCCAGAAAGAGCGCCTGGGGCGCGCCGGCGACGTTCAGCACAAAGGCGACCGAGTCGGCGTTCGACTCCCCGTAGGGGCGCTTGGGCGGGTTGAGGATGTCGAGCCGCGCTGCCCCCACGTGGACGCGCTGACCGCGCCGCACCTCGGTTACGGGGACGCCGCGCCGCTCGGCGGTCGCTATGAGCTCCCGGAAGACCGCCTTGTCGCTCGGGTGCGCGACGAGCAGGTGCTGCACGGGCACCCTTTCGAGCACGCTCACGAGCCCCTCGATGTGGTCGGCGTCGTCGTGCGTGGCGATGACCAGCTCGAGCTCATCGACGCCTAGCGCTCGCAGCGCCGGTACGACCGTGCGCGCGCCGACGTCGAAGTCGCTAAAGGGCGTGCCGCCGCCGTCGACGAGGATCTCCACGCGCCCCGGCAGGCGAATGAGCGCGCTGTCACCCTGACCCACATCGAAAAAGACGAGCTCCGCATGGCCGTAAAAGGGGGGCGTGAGGCTCGAGGCGATCATCGCCGCCGCGACGACCAAGAGCCCCCGCCAAGGGCGCAGCCGCCCCTGCGCCACCAGCGCCGCCGCCAAGGCGCCCACCCCGAAGTAGAGAAAACCGATGGGCTCGAGTTCCCCCCACGTCACCTGGGGCCACGGCGCAGCGAGCGCCGACACGGCGATCATGGCCCCCGCCAGGGGGCTCGCGAGCGCGCCTAGCGCCTCCGCGAGCGGCAGCGACACGAGCCCAGCAAGCCCCGCCAAAAAGCCGAGCGGCACCAAAAGCGTCGCGAGCGGCACCGCGACGACGTTGACCAGCGGGCCAAAGAGCGGTACGAGGTTGAAGTGGTGCGCCACGAAAGGTAGCGTCAACGCCTGCGCCGAGGCGCTCACCACGGCGCCGCCGACGAGCAGGGTGCCGGGGTGCCACCACGCGAGCGACGCGGCGCGCGCCCCCAAAAGGCGGCGCAGCGTGGGGCCGGCGAAGAGCAAGATGCCCATGACCGAACCGTAGGAGAGCTGAAAAGAGAGGTCGAAGAGGAAGCTGGGGTTGAGCAGCAGGGTAACGAGCGCCGCGAGGGCGAGCGCGGGCCAGGGCTCGAGCCGCCCCGCCCCGAACCACAGCGACACCAGCACCGCCCCCGCCATCACGCCAGCGCGCAGCACGCTCGGTGAGGCGCCCACGAGGAGCACGAAAGCGGCGGTAAGGGCGAGCAGGAGCGGGTAGCGCAGCGTCCCCAAGGGCCGCAGCAAGAGCCCCGCCGCCCCCAGGAGCACGCCGACGTGCAGCCCCGAAAGGGCGAGCACATGCGCGAGCCCCGCCGCCGCGAAGCTCATCCGGAGCTCGCCCAGGTCGTCGCGCACGCCGAGCGTCATGGCGCTTAGGAGCGCGGCGCGCTCCCCCGCCAGGCCCGCCTCGACCCCGCGCTGCAAGCGCCCCTTGAGGGTCACGGTGGGGGTAAAGGCCGTGACCTCGGCCACGCGCAGCTGCGCCTCGACCCCGCGGCGCTGCAGGTAGCCGCGGTAGTCGAACCCGCCGGGGTTGCGTTTGCCGCTCGCTTCGCGGAGGGTGCCGACGAGCGAGGCGCGCCCCACCCCGACGACCCCCCGCGGCGAGAGGACGACGCGCGCCCCGGCGGGTTCGTCGAGGGTCAGGTAGACGCCGTCGCTCTCGCCGCTAAAGGACCGCTCTACCCCCAAGAGCGGCTCGAGCGGGCGGGGGCGCGCCTCCCACAGCGCGTAACGCTCGAAACCGACGGGGACGAAGAGGGCGCACAGCAGGAGCCAAGGCCGCCGCGCGAGCAGCAGGGCGAGGGCGTAGAGCAGGGCCAGCGCCACACTCCCCGCGCGCGTGGCGTAGTCCGGTAGGTACGCCGCCCCCCACCCCGCGAGCGCGATACCCAACACCAGCGCGAGCGCTGCCGGCGCCGCCCAGAGGAGCGCGGGGCGGCGCACCCGGGCAGCTTCAGGCACGGCTGAGCGCTCGGGAGGGTCGTGCACCGCGTACACCGCGGGCGTTGGGGGCCGCCGCGAGGCGCGGCCGAGGGGCACGCGGCTCGAGCCGTCCAACCCGTCGCGGCCCAGCGCCTCATCGGGCGCTTTACGGGGCGCCTCGAGGTTTGACATCAAGGTTTGACATAGGGGCGGAGCTTCTCGAGGGTCGCCGGACCGATGCCGGAGACCTCGAGGAGGTCGTCAATGTGGGTAAAGGGCCGCGCCGCGACGATGCGCGCCGCCAAGACCGGCCCGACGCCCGGCAGCAGCAGCTCGAGCTCGCGCGCCGAAGCGGTGTTCAGGCTCACGCGCGCCTCGCCATCCGTGCGGGCGCTCGGCACAAAGAGCATCTCGCCGTCGGTGAGCGGGTCGGCGAGGTTGACGAGCGCCGGTTCGGCGGCCTCGCTCATCCCCCCCGCCGCCGCGATGAGATCCTCGGCGCGCGACCCCCACGGCAGGGTGTAGACCCCGGGCGCCGCGACCTCCCCCATCACGGCGACCGTCACCTCGGGGTACTCGAACTCGAGCGCGACGCTCTGCACGGTTAGGCGCGGATAGAGGTTGACGCCCGCGAGCCCCGCACAAAGGGCGAGTAGAGCGAGCGTCAGGAGCGTTTCAGCCCGTGCCCCCATAGCGCGAGCTTTTGACACTCCCACGGCTAAAGCACGTGGGATTCTTGCTTCACAGCGCTGTGCCGACTGATTAGGGTCGGTCTTACCTGCGCTCCACAAGCGTTTAGCGTCTCGGCGTGCCCCGCCGCGACAAGCTGTTTAAGTCCTTCTACTTTGATGTTGTGCGCCGCATTCAGGTCGCGGTCTATCACCGCACCACAGGCACACGTCCAAACCCTATCAGCGAGTGTCAGGGCGTCGTTGATAGCGCCGCACTCCATGTGCAGCTTGGAACTTGGGAAAAACCTGTCTATGACTGCCAGGTGCTTTCGATGCCACACCGTTTTGTACTCGAGTTGCCTACGGAACTCTCCGAGGGCCGCATCAGACACGCTCTTGGCTAGCTTGGTTCTCGCCATGCCTTTGAGCGATAGGTCTTCGATACAGATACCCTCATAGCCCCTCACTAGGGAGGTGGTCATCTTATGGAGAAAGTCTTGACGTTTGTTCCTGACTTTCTGATGGATACGAGCTAGCTGCTGTCTGGCTCTATCACGGTTCTTGCTTCCCTTCTGCTTGCGAGAGAGCGCCCTTTGTGCGCGTTTCAGCTTCTTCTCGGCGGCGCGGTAGTGCTTGGGCGGCGCTTCCCGTTCACCACTGGAAAGGACAGCGAAGTCTTTGAGCCCGAGGTCTATGCCTACGACGTTCTCAGGCTTGGCGGGCGGTAGTGGCACGTCCGGCATTTCAAACTCGGCCGTCAGCGTCACATACCACTTGCCGGTGGCGTCGCGCTTGAAGGTGGCCGACTTGGTTTTGCAGTCAATGTCTTGAGACTGGCGGATGCGTACCCAGCCGATTTTAGGAACGTAGACCTTGCCATCTTCAACCTTGACCCGTTGCGGAATGCGGAAGCTCGGCATCTCTCGCTTGCGCGACTTGAACCGAGGAAAGCGCGAGCGTTTCTCAAAGAAGTTCTTGAAGCTGCGGTCAACGTCCTTGAGCGCCTGTTGAAGGAGCTGCGAGTCAACGCCCTTAAGCCACCCGGTTTCAGGTTGCTTTTTCAGGTCGGTTAGCTCGCTTGAAAGCTGCTTGGCACTGATGCCCTCCTTGTTCGCCTCATAGAAGTCACGACGCCTAGCCAGCGCCCAATTGAACACGAAGCGTTTCGCCCCAGCCATCTGGCACAGCAGTTCTTCCTGCGCCTTTGTGGGGCGCATCTGGAAGCGGTAGACCTTGCGAAGCAGCATCAGCGTTTCCTCTGCTCTGCAATATACCGCTCAATCGTCTGGGAGCTGACGTTACCAGCGGTCGAAACGAAATACGAGCGCGTCCACAGACTACGCAACCGCGCCAGATGTGGAAACTCCTGCCGCAACTTGAAGGAGGTGTAGCCCTTGAGATGACGAACGATGCAATCCACCGAGGTGCTGGGGTCAGCGCCGATGAAGAGATGGAGGTGGTCGGGCATCACCTCTAAGGCGATGACCTCCCACCCCATCCGTTCGCACTTGTCGTTAAGCAGTTCGCTGAGCCTGTCACTGACGCGCCCTACCAGCAGCTTCTTGCGGTACTTCGGTATCCACACGAGATGGTAGTTCAAGAGGAATACCGAGGTGGTCTTGTGCTGGTAGGCGCGGGGCATCAGAGAAAGTCCCCTACCCGGCTGTTGGCGAGTTCTACGCCCCGTTTCAGTGCCTCTCGCACCAGTTCGACAATACGAAGGTCGTTGTCGGAGAGGAACTTGTACTCCTGCACAAGCTGTTCAGTGCAGTTCTCGAGGAGGGCTTCAAGTGGGGTGCAATGGCAGCCCGGCAGGGTATTGGCCGCCTGTTTGATGGGGCTGCTCATTAGAGCAACCCCAGGATGTCGAGAGCTTCTTCATCGGATACCGGCTCGTTGTAGCCTTTGGCTTCGCGGCGAGCGTGGTGCTCGGCTTGCCAGGTGCGCCAGTCGCGGAGTGATGCTTGCTCGGCTTCGGTTGGGAGGTTCGTGCTATCGTTCATCTTGATTCCCCTTAACGGAATTTCTGAGCGGCGTGTGCTTGGCGGCTATGCCGCTCAGATGCTTTAAGTATACACAATATGGTGACGGCTGTCAACATGTTGTGGTGACGATGCTGCTATACTGTCTTCATGACTGACTCCATTAGACAAGCTGTTAAAAGGCGAATTGACGAGCTTGGGAAAAGCCAAGCCGAGGTGGCGCGAAGTCTAGGATTGCAGCGGCAGTATCTAGGCCGAATGCTAAACGAACACGTTGGAGAGGTTCCTGAAAGCTGGCAGCAACTTCTTGACGCTCTAAACCTCGAACTCTACGTCAGAGAAAAACCCTCGACTGCGAACAGCCAGAAGAGCTAGCTCTTGCAGAGCTAGTTGGGGGGCTGCTACATCCCACGGCTAAAGCACGTGGGTTTTGCAGCCCCCCATACCCCCAACTTCTATAAGAGGGCGCAAACAACCGGCGCGAAAAATCTCGCTCGGTCGCTCTGCACAGCACACGGTTCGCCGTACCGACCGGGCGACACTTCCTAGATGCGCGCTAAACGTATCCCGAGACGGCGGCGACGCACCCACCAGAGGCCACGCACGAGATCTTGAACCCATCCGCCTCGAAGGTCTACGCGTGGCCTAAGCCTTTGCTCCGGGGTCATGGCGCGGCCTCTGGCCCACAGCGGGTTTAGCGTTCGCTCCAGACGAACGTTCCGGGCACCGCGCCGGACTCGAGCCTTGCCGTCTCCCCCAGCGTCAAGATGGCCTGATTCCAACCAGAAACGAGGTTGAGCGCGACCGCCGCGGGCGCGAGGCTGCCGGGTAAGACGCACGCTGTGTCTAACTCGAGCGCCTCCTCGGTGTAGAGCCATACCGCGTCTTGTAGCAAGCTGTCGGGGAGACCAAGCGTATAGATGCCGAACACCTCGTCGGACTGCGCGGGCCCCGGGACGCTCGAGGCGACTGCGAGCAATAAGACGCCGAAAGTGTAGCTCTCGCCATTTTCACAGATCAGGGTGAATGGAAAGGGATCTTCGATATAGGCGTCGGGCGGGCTTAAAGGGACGCTAAACGAACCGTCTGCGGCCAGCGTGCCTCTGTAAGTGGGTTCGCTAAGCTCTACCCCATCGAACTCCGGGTCCCCTATGAAGGTCTCGGAGTAGCCACCCGTCAGCGTCACAAAGGCCTCCCCGTTCGTCCAGTTGAGCAGCGTTCCAGCGACCTCAGTGACCGGGAAGGTGTCGGGCACAGTGATGGGGGGCTCGTCGGGTGCAGGGTCGACTGGAGGTTGGGCGGCGGGGCAAGCGGTTAACAAGAGCGTGAGCACGGCTAGAAGCAGCAGGCGATGGGTCACGTTGTCCAGTCTCTCTCTGGGTCAAGACGATAGATACGGATGGTTACAACAACTGCGTCCGAACGCAGGGTACGGGGTCAACCTCCTCCACACCTCTAACGCACAGCGAGCGGTCTACACCTGGACGATCCGGAAAAATGAGCAGGTCGGCCGCGGAACTCGGCTGCAAGGGTTTGGCGATACGGATGTAGCCTCCCCCCTGCTGACCTTCGTCGTAGCACCACACCTCCAGCTCTGCTGGCGTACCGACGCGCACGTCATCGGGAAGCGTGACGCCTTCACCATACCTGCCTCGTTCGACAACAGGCGTTTCCACCAAGATGGTGCCAATCTTCAGGCGCGCTTTGATACCACCAGGACAGCTAGGCTCTTGTGCCATATCTTCGGAATTAAGGAGCATGAGGCTGATGTAGGGTGGTAAGGTCATAAAACAGCCGGTCAAGGTCGTTAGCACCAAAAACGACGCCACAAACGCTAAAAATTTAGTAGCGCTCAATGTAATACACCCCGACCTCCGCTTGTTTGTGGTCACTAATTACGTACCATTTGCTGGGTGTATCTAAAGTTTTTATCTTGATGATCCAGGGACCACCCTTCTTGTGTTTCAAAACTTGATACTCGGTCACCGGTGAGAAATGTCCGGACTTAGTGAGCCCGTCTTTGTCCAGCCAATATTCTGCAATCACAGGTCTGTTGTAGAGTCCCAGTTCTCGGTGCAGAATGGTGCCTTTTGCGCTCGCAGACGAAACATTGAAACGAAATTTAGAAAAGTTGTGGCCCATTCGGAGACGGTTGCCCGTACCCCGGCTGCTCGCTTGTTTACCCTGATCTTTGAGAAAGGCATTGCCGCCGTCTACATAATTCTTTCCGGTAGTCATCGTTCCTCTAACACTAAACAACCACCGACTAAAGTCGGAGGGTTTGAAAGAGCGACTGAAAGTCGGGATACGGGTCATAGACCCGTCAGTCCTCTGTCCTGAAGTTGTCCTCTCGGGTCGGCTCGAAGTGATGCTCCAGGTAGCTCTTGATCATCTCTTCCGTGACTTGCCCCACCGTCGCACAGAAGTACCCTCTAGCCCAAAAGTGCCGCCCCCAATAACGTGCTTTTAGCTTCGGATACTCCTCGAATAGCTTGCTCGCACTTCGCCCTTTGATCCGCCGCATGATCTCACTCGGCGCCATTGTCGGCGGCGCACTCACCAGAATATGCACGTGGTCGCTACTCACCACTCCGCTCAGAATCCGTATCTCGAACGCCTCGCAGGTTTGCCGCACCAACTCCCTAACACGCTCGGCTATGTCCCCTTTCAGCACCTTGTAGCGGTACTTCGTGACCCACACAAAGTGGTACTCGATGTTGAAGACGGTATGGCTGCCATAGCGATACTCCATCCGCCAAGGCTAGCAGATGAAATCTGACCGCCTAAAGGCGGTGGTTTCAACCTTACGCTTGGAATAATGAAGCACGATCCCATGTAGCTCGCAATAACAGGTCGTTCGTAGTGGCTTGACCTCATTGTCATGTTGACGGCAATTGAATCTACAGGGCTGTAGTCAACGTCATCTGATTCTCGTTTGCTCGACCGATAAGGCCAAAAGAATCCATACTTATCCTTACCAAACGGTTCACCATTGTATTTCTTATCATAGAAAACTTCGCCATCTGCCCATAATCGCCACACCAGGCTTATAAAAGACGCCGGACCGCATCCGAGAGGGGCGCCTTGTACAACTCCCCCTTTTGGAGCGCAATTTGGCATTTTGAAGGTATGCGTGTCTTTCCACCCGAAGAAGTATGGGTGTTGAGAGTACGCCCCGCTACGTGCTTGATGCCGCGGGTTAATGTAACCGTGCAGAAGGTCATAGCACACAGCAAACCCGAGAACATACTCACAAACGACCTTGGGGATCCTTCTCACCTGGGGTGTGAAGTTTTTGTTGTCTCGCAATAACTCAGCAGCCCGCTTCAGATTGAGACTTCCATCGGCAGAAGCCAAGTCAGGGTGGAGATCTAAGTTTAAAACGGCACTGGCTCGTGAAGTTGGTTCTAGGTAAGGTGCCCAGAGGGCGGCTAGCTGTTCTTGCAACTCTGGTGAGTTGTTAGCCGATACCATCTCATCGTAGTTACTTCTGAGAAAAGAGAGTAGTTCACTTTCCGCTGGAGCTCGCGTGTTGGGGTTCCAGTACACCCCATTGATATCTTGCAGCAAGAAGATGGTCGACATAGCCGCAACTACTCTTCTGAGCTTTCTCGGCCCCCCCATAGCTGTAATGGTATCTCTAAAATCTATAAGCGTTTCCAAGCCCACCCCGTTCATGGATTGAGGGTAGGAAGCCGTCGTTGCTCCCGTAATGGCTATATTCCAAGGGCTCCCCTCTAAATCTCCTTGCCATTCTTTACCACTCAATGTAGCGGCAAATGCCCAGAGCTCACCTATAGGAATGGGTGAAGTGACGGTTACATGAACGAAAGGGTTGCCATAGAAGTCTTCTACCGTAAGCGTTGCCATATGTAAATTACTGACACCTTGAAGACTCAAACCATTTTCCAAGGCGCGGTCAAGGCTTTGGAGCTGAGCAATAAGAGGGGGAACAGGCTGAGCATCCTGTAAAAGGTCGAATTCTTCTCCCGGAAGTGGACTTACGCTTTGACTACATCCAACCAGAGCAACCAAAATTAAATTAACAGACACAGAAAGAACCCATCGGCTACGGTGCATTCCTGCCTCCCCGTTGCCCCAGCCCATCACGATGGAACGGTCAACCGCTGGAGCGGTTTATCGTGGTTGACTGAGGTTAATATGCTCAAAAAAAAAAAATAGACGTCAAGCTCTATGGCCTTCTATGAACAAACGATTAAGACAGTTAAGGAGCGAGCATGCCGAAGGTGCGCTGCTTTCATGTCCGGAATTTGCCCCTGCATCGTTACTACGTAGAGGAATTATGTAACAAAAAAACGCAAGCCCTTTTGTTTGGCGACAAAGGCAAAAAGCCCGGCGAAGTAGATCTGCTTCTTACAACATAGGGGAAGGGAGTGGCCGCGCAAGCCACTCCCCTACCGAACCCCTACCGTCTAGAGCCGCGCGCGCAGCGCGCTCGAGGCGTCTAGGAGCGGTTGTCCCTGCGCCTCCGTGAGCGCACCCCGCCGCACAAGGCGGCGCACGCCGTCCTCGAAGCGCCTCAGCGACCGTTCGGCCTGACGCGTCTGACCGCGGTTGAGATGCCGCTCGGCGCTGTCTAGGTCGGTCACGAGCGCCCGCAGCTGACCCCGGTTGAGGCCGAGGGCCTCGACCTGGGCTCTAAGCGCCGCCAAAGCCGCCTGCGGGGTCGGTTCGGGCGCCGGCTCGCCCGTGAGCGACAACCCGATGATCACCGGGTCGTGGTCCGACGAGCGGTAGGGCGTCGGCGTAAAGCGGTCCTCACCGCCGAAGCGCGGCGCCGAATCGTACTCCAAGGCGCGCGGTTCGTCGGGGTTGATGTGCCAGATGTCGACGCCGGTGACCTGCGCGGCGAGGCTCGGCGAGGCGAGCGCGTAGTCGAGCGTCCCCGACTCGCCGTCGAAGACGAAGGAGTAGCGCGCCGCGTCCTGAAGGCGCAAGGTGAGGTTTTCAAAGCCGCTACCGGTCAGCACCGCGATGGGGTCCTCCAGGGCGTAGGCGTTGAGGTCGCCCATGAGGAGCACGTCGGTGTCGCCGTGCGCCGCTTTGAGGTCGGCGGCGAACGCCGCGAGCGCCTGCGACTGCTCCGTGCGGAGCTGGTTGAAGCAGCCCTCGAAAGCCTGCTCGGTGTCGCCGGGGCGGGCGTCGAAGCCCTCGCTGCAGCGTTTGGACTTGTGGTGCGCCACCACGGCGGTAAAGAGGCCGTGCGGCGCCCCGCGCTGCCGGAAGGTGGCAGCCACGGGGGGGCGGTTGTGGACGCTCGCGCTGTCGCTCGCCACGGCCACGAGCTCGAGCGCGGCGGGTTTGTAGATGAACGTCTGCTTGATGGCGTCGGTACCGGTGTCGGCGGGGTCGGGGACGACCGCGTAGACCTCGCTCCCGTACACCGCGTTGAGGCCGTCGACGAGGTTGCGGATCGCCGAGCCCTCGCCGTCGCCGTTGTTCTCGATCTCGATGAGGCCCACCACGTCGGCGTCGATGCGGCGGAGCGCCGCGAACAGCTTCGCGCGCTGACGGGCGAACTGGGCGGCGTCACCGGCGCCGCGCGAACCGAAGGTCGTAAAGTAGTTGAGCACGTTAAACGACGCGACCTTGAGGTCGCCACCGACATCTGCCGGCGCCGCGGGGCGCGGGTTGGTCGGCACGAACTCGGGCGCGGTGGTGTCCAGCACGTGCAGGCGGTAGTCCTCGGGGCCCGACGCGGCGAAGGTGCTCGGGCGCCCGAAGCTCATCACCCCCGTGACGCCCCCCCGCATGGTGTCGCCGACGCGGATGGTGTCCTCTAGGTCGCGGCTCAAAAAGGGGATGAGCTCGGGGTTCTGCACGGCGCTGCCGTCGTCGATGATCAGGCGGCGGCGCACGTTGTCCGCGCGGATCGCCGCGGGCGCCCCCGGCACGTTGCCGTTGTTCGGGTGAAAGAGCCTCCCGCCCGCGGCGACGCTCAGCATCCCGAAGCGGCCCAGCACGAAGGTCTCGGTGACGGTGAGGTCTTGCGGGAGCGTGGTGAGCATGCCGACGTAGGGTGCGCGCGCGTCGGGGTCTAAGGGGAGCGTCAGGGTGACGGGTTCGACCTCGACGCCCACCAAGCAGGTCGTGAGCTCCGAGACGGCGGTGAGCTGCGTCGCCCCCTGAAACGAGCCGACGCGCGCGGTGATGCGCAGCAGGTCGCCGGGCCCCAGCGCCGCGTCCCGAAAAGCGCTGCCGGCCGGGGTAAAGACGAACACGCCGTCGGAGGCGGCCGGGAAGGCCGTCTGCTCGACGTCTTGCAGGAAAAAGCCGCTTAGCCCCTCCCGGAAGTCCGCCGTGACGACCCCCTCGACCGTCACCGTACCGGTCGCCGCACCCGACTGCACCGCGTGGATGGGGGTGCTCGGGAGGTCGCACGCCGCCGGTTGGGGTTCGGTGCCGCCCCCCTCGCCCGTGGCCACCCCCGAGATGGTCACGTTGTCGAAGCGCCAGGTTCCGGCCGCGCTCGAGGCGCCGTACCCGTAGATGCGCAGCGCGACCCGTTCCCGGTCGCTTAACGCCTCGACGCCGCTCAGGTCGAAGCTCTGGGTGCGAAAGCTCGTGTTGCCGGGCAGCGTTCGCGTCGGGGTCACCGCTTCGGGCAGCGCGGTGAACGTCACTCCGTCGGTGCTGTAGCGCACCTCGAACGCGCTCGGCCCCGTGCCAGAGCGGCGCTCGTCGAAGCGCAGCGTCAGCTCGCTCACCCCTCGCGTGCTGAGCGCAAACTCGACCCACTTGGCCGTGTCCAAACCCTCTGTGCTCCACCCCGAGAAGCTCCACGCGCTCCCGCTCGGCGGACTCCCCTGCACGAAGCTCTCGCCCATGAGCCCCGGCCCCGCCGTCGCCGCAGCGCTCCCCAGCGCGGGCTCGAGCGTGGCGTCGTCAAACGTCCACTGCGCGATGACCCTGGGGGCGGCTTGCGGCGCCGCCGGCAGCGGCAGCTCGCTCGCGCCACACGCGGTGAGTACCAGCAGCGCGGCCACCCACGCTCCAGCTAGCCTTTTCATACGGCCTCCTCCAAACAGGTTCTGGGTGCCCCCCGCGCGACACGGCGCCCGTTGCGACGGACGCGGAGGTTCGCGCACGGGAGCACCGTAACACCTGCCGCCCCCCCTCGGGTCAGGAAACGGTCAAGCGCTGGAAGGTGCCGCGACGCGAACGCGCTCTAAGCAAAAAAGCACGCGCACGGGACGCCTCCGTGCGCGTGCGCCGTGCCCGACGAGGGCACGCGGTGAAGACCCCTGCGCTTACTTCGTCTGCGCGTACAGCTCGCTCACTTTGGGCCAGTTGACGACGTTCCAGAACGCCTGGATGTACTCGGGGCGGCGGTTTTGGTACTTGAGGTAGTACGCGTGCTCCCACACGTCGAGGCCCAGGATGGCGTGCTTGCCCTCCATCATGGGGTTGTCCTGGTTGGGGGTGCTGGTGATCGAGAGCTTGCCGTTTTCGGAGACGAGCCACGCCCACCCCGAACCGAAGCGGTTGGCGGCCGCCTCGCTGAACTTCTCCTTAAAGGCCGCGAACGAGCCGAAGTCGCGGGCGATGGCCTCGGCAAGCTCGCCGGTGGGTTCGCCGCCCCCCTGCGGGCTCAGCCACTCCCAGAAGAGGTTGTGGTTGTAGTAGCCGCCGCCGTTGTTGCGCACCGCCGCGGGCAGGTTCTCAGCGCCCTTGCGGAGGATCTCCTCGATCGAGAGCCCCTCGAGCTCGGTCCCTTGAACCGCGTCGTTAAGCTTCGTGGTGTAGGTGCCGTGGTGCTTGTCGTGGTGGATCTCCATCGTCTTGGCGTCGATGTGGGGCTCGAGCGCGTCTGTTGGGTAAGGCAGATCGGGCAGATTAAAGGCCATCAGATGCTCCTCTCTCGGGCGCTTGCGCGCCCTAGACCAAGCGTACCGCAAGCGTCAACCGCCCTCACGGGTCTTCTGGAGGCTAGCAGAGGCGCCTCCAAGGAACCTCTTCTGGGCTTACAAAGCCGCTCACTCGGCGCCGTGGCGCAGGCGCACGCCACCCGCCTGGGTGCCGACGGCGGGGACCATGGTGATGTCGACCCCCGTGACGGGGGGCACGACCGTCACCGCTTGGTCCCCCTGCACGTGCACACCGACCGGCTCACCGACGTCGAGCTGACCGTTGCCGTTAAGGTCGTTCCACGCGAACACGTAGTAGCTCCCCGGCGGCACATCGGGGATGGTGTAGCTGGCGCTCGTCCCGCTCTCCGCGATCTGCACCGAAGGCAGCGCGGCGACGTCACAGACGTCCGCCTCCGCGACCACGACGGGGCAGGCGAAGACGTAGGTGCCCTGCACGTCAACGGTCGGTGTCGGCGTCACGGGGGGGGCGTCCGGGCGTTCGACAAAGACGCTCAAGGTAGCCGTGCGGGTGAGCCCGCCGCCGACGGCCTGCACGGTGAGCTCAAAGGTGCCCGAGAGCTCGGCGTCGGCGCTCAGCGTCAGGGTGCTGCTCCCGCCCGCCGTGCTCTGCGGCGAGAAGGTCGCGCTGAGGCCGCTCGGCACCCCCTGGACGCTCAGGGCGACCTCGCCGTCAAAGTTCGCACGGCTGATGCTCACCTCCACGTCGGCGCTCTCCCCCGCCGTGAGGGAGAGCGTCGCGGGGCTCAAGCCGAGCGCGAAGTTGGGCGCAGCCGGCGCCTGGAGCGCCCTTAGCGCGGCCGCCGCATCGATAAGCCCAGCGCCGCAGCCGACGCTGCAGCCGGAGATCGGCGTCGCGGTGCGGGCCAAGAGGTCGCGCACCTGCGGCCCCGTCAGCCCCGGGCGGAGGGTTTTCATCAACGCGACGAGCCCCGCGACGTGGGGCGCCGCCATCGAGGTGCCGTCGAGGTAGCCGTAGGTGTCCTGGCCGCTTGCGGGATCGCGCAGCGTGCTCAGGACGCCGTCGGGCTCGCCGTCACCGGTGTCGTCGCGGCCGAGGTCGCCCCCCGGCGCCATCACGTCGATGCGCGCGCCGAAGTTCGAGTACCCCGCGCGCACCCCGCGGGCGTCCGTCGCCCCGACCGTGATGACGTTGCCGCAGCTCGCCGGGGTCACCCCGCTCGCGTCGGTGTTGTCGTTCCCCGCCGCCACGACGACCGTCGCGCCGGTCGCGACCGCGCGGTCGAACGCCTCTTGCAGGGCGGGCACCTCGCTGCAGAGAAAGGGGCCGCCGAGGCTCAGGTTAAGGACGCGGGCGGGGTTGGGGTTGTCGGGGACGTCGGGAACCGGCAGACCCACGCTCCAGTAGATGCCGTCGATGGCGTCGGCGAGGTTGCCGCCGCTCTGCCCGAGGACCCGCACCGGCAGCAGGCGCGCGCCCCAACTCACCCCGGCGACGCCGACGCCGTTGTCGGTCGCTGCCGCCACGGTACCCGCGACGTGCGTGCCGTGGTAGCTCGAGCCCCCCCCGGGGTCGGTCGCGTCGGCGCCGCGCCCCTCGACCGTCACGAAGCTGTAACCGGGGAGCAGCTTGCTGGCGAGGTCGGGGTGCCCCGTCGCGACGCCCGTGTCGAGCACGGCGACGGTCACCGGCCCCCCCGTGGTGATCGCCCACGCCTCGGGCAGGTTGATCGCGCGGTAGTGCCACTGACCGGCGTAGAGCGGGTCGTTGGGTTCGGCGAACGCCTCTACCAGGTAGTTGGGGTGCGCGTAGAGCACGTCCTCCCGGGCCCTCAGTGCCGAGACGGCGGCCAACGTCGCCTCGCGCGCGGCGCTCGCGGTACCGAGCTCCGCCGCTGCGACCCGGTAGAGCTGCGCCCCCTCCCCCCCGACGGGGCGCACGGGCGCGAGCGAACGCCCGGCGGCCTGGAGCGTCCCCTGCGCCGTCAGCGCCTCGCGAAACTTGACGATGACCTCCCCCGGCACAAAGGGCGCCGTCGCGCTTGCCCCCGCCCCGACCGGCACCGTTCCGACGACGCTCACCGTACCGGAGATGTCGCCCCCGGGCCCCGGCGCTGGACCCGGGCCAGGACCGGGAGCGGCGCGATACGTCACGGAGACCTGCGCGGTCGCGTTCGCGCGCACCTGAGCGGGTGAACCGGAGACCTGCGGCGCGTAGCCCGCGACGCTCTGGGCGCTCACCGTATAGCTCCCCGGCGCCAGGTTGGTGATCGTTTGGCTTTGGGTCAGCGTCCTCGCAAAGCCCCCCGGCCCAGCGACCTGCACCGCAGCAGCTTGCCCCGCGGGCAACCCGAAGATGTCGAGCCGCAGCGCCCCCGTCGGAGCGTCCTCGCGCGTCCCGCACGCGGTGAGTAACAGGAGCGCCAGCAGGGCGGCGAGCCCCCGAGCACCCCCCCGGAGCGCGTGCAGGGGTGCGGCGCGGCGCCCTTCAGGCGCAAACTTGTGTACGTTCATCGGTCCTCCACGCTCTTTGTTTTAGCACCTCGGTGTGCGCGCCTCGCGGGCAGCGGCGACTTACGGGTGACGTAGCAGCCCAACGCTCGCCGGCGGCGCGCGGCTTAAAGCGAACGCGTCGGTCGAGCAGCGCGCCTAGCGGCGGCGCCCCGCCGCCTCGAGGCAGGCCTGGTAGGTCTCGAGGTCGCGCTGGCCAAAGAGCACGACGGTCACCCGTAAAGGCGCGTTCGCCGCGAGCGCCTGGCGGATCTCGCGGAGCGCGATCGGCGCCGCCCGCTCGATGGGAAAGCCGTAGGCGCCCGTACTGATCGATGGGAAGGCGAGCGAGCGCAGCGCGTGCTCCCGCGCAAGCGCAAAGCAGCTCCGGTAACAGCGCGCCAAGAGCTCGTCCTCACGGTGCGCGCCGCCCCGCCAGACGGGGCCGACGGTGTGTATGACAAAGCGCGCGCTCAGGTTGTAACCCGGCGTCAGCTTGGCCTCGCCGGTAGGGCACCCCCCGAGGGTGCGGCACGCCGCTAACAGCTCGGGGCCCGCCGCGCGGTGAATCGCCCCGTCGACCCCCCCGCCGCCTAAGAGCGAGCTATTCGCGGCGTTGACGATCGCGTCGACGCGCATCTCGGTGATGTCGCCCCGGATGAGCGTCAACCGGTCCGCCCCGAGGTCAGGGTGATGCCCGAGGTCAGGGTGATGTAGGTCGCCTGAGCGCCCCTCGCCTGAGATGTCCGACATGCGAGCAGCATAGCGTAGGGTACGCTGCCGAATATGAGCCCCCGACCCTCTGACGCCGCCCCCGCCGAGCGCCCGAGCACCGTGCCGGCGCTTCTAGCGACGCTCCCCCAACGGGGACGCCTCGAGGCGATCGTGTTGCGCAAGGAGCGGCGCGGCGCCGCCGAACGCGTCGCGCGAGCCGAGGCGGTCGCGGGCGTCGGGCTCGTCGGCGACCACCGCAGCGCCCGCGCGCAGCCCCGCCCGAGCGGCCGCCAAGTGAGCCTCATCCAAGCCGAGCACCTGCCGGTCATCGCCGCGCTCGCGGGGCTGCCCGACGCCTCGGAGCTGCCGGAGCGGCTGCGGCGCAACCTGGTGGTCTCGGGGGTCAACCTCATCGCGCTGCAGGGGTGGCGGTTTCGCGTGGGTGAGGTCGTGCTCGAGAGCAGCGGCCTCTGCCACCCCTGCTCGCGGATGGAAGCGGCGCTCGGGCCGGGCGGCTACAACGCCGTGCGGGGGCACGGCGGGCTGCTCGCGCGCGCCCTCACGGGGGGCAGCCTCGTCGTCGGCGACCCCGTCGTGCCGCTAGAGCGCTTGCCGCTCAGCCAACCTTGAGCGCCCCTCAAGCCGCGACCCGAACGAGCACCCGCCCTTGGGTCCGCCCCGCCAAGATGGCGTCGATCTTGGCGTCTAGGTCTTCCAGGGTGATCTCGTCGGTAATGCTCGAGAGGTCGACCTTCCACGGCCCAGCGAGCTTCTCCCACACGCGGCGGCGCAGCGGCATCGGGCACTCGGCCGAATCGATCCCCAAGAGGCTGACCCCGCGCAGGATAAAGGGGAAGACCGTGAGCGAGAGCTCGGGGCCGCCCACGAGGCCGCACGCGGCGGCCGCGGCGCGGGGGCGCAGCGACTTGACGACGTTGCTGAGCGTCTCCCCCCCGACCGTGTCCACGGCCCCCGCAAAGCGGCCCTTGAGCAGCGGCCGCTCGGAGGGTTCGGCGAGCTCCTCGCGGGGGAGGATCGCCGCCGCCCCCAGCGCCTTCAGCCACGCGTGGGCCGCTTCGGTGCCGGTGCTCGCCAGCGTCTCGAAGCCCAGGTGAGCGAGGAGCGCGACCGCCACGCTGCCGACGCCGCCCGAGGCGCCCGTCACCACGACCGGGCCGTCTTCGGGCTTGAGCCCCCGCTCCAAGAGCGCCTCGAGGCAGAGCCCGGCGGTCAGCCCGGCGGTGCCCAGCACCATCGCGTCGCGGACGCTGAGCCCTGACGGCAGCGGGACGACCCACTCGGCGGGCACCCGGATCCGTTCCCCGAACCCGCCCGGTGTGTTCATCCCGAGGTCGTACGAGGTGACGATCACCTCGTCGCCGGGACGAAACCGCGGGTCCGCGGAGGAGAGCACCCGCCCCGCCGCGTCGATGCCGGGCGTGTGGGGGTAACGCTTCGTGACGCCCGGGTTGCCGGTCGCCGACAGGGCGTCTTTGTAGTTGAGCGACGAGTAGTGCACCTCGACCGTCACCGGATGCTCCGGCAGCGTCTCCGGCGACAGCTCCTGGACGCCGCGGCGGAACGTCTCCCCCTCTTTGGTTACGCGAAACGCGCGAAACGTGTTCATCCGTTCACCCCTTCGGGGTCACTATACCCAGGAGGTCGGGAGGACCCAGGGCAACCCGCCCGGCGCGTGCGACACACCTCGAGGCGCGTAGATCGGCGCAGCGCTGTCTAGCACGCACCTTCCGAAGGCGCTCTCCCGCCACCCTTTCGGGGTGAGACCTGCATCTTCCGGTGCAACCATTTTTTGGCATTGCTTGGGGTCACCGCCTAAAGACCTCGAGCCAGGGGTCAGGGTCAAGCACCCGACAGCGCCGCCACCTCAACGCACGGTACATTGAAGCCATGGCTACGAAGAGCAGAACGGTTCGCAAGGGCAAAGTCAGCAAGTATCAGCAAAAGCGCTCGTGGAAGGGACTCCTCATCGGCCTCGGGCTCGCGCTGCTGGTGCTCGTCCCCGCAGGGATCAACCTCTACCGGCAGTCGCAGCTGCCGGGGGAACGGTTTGCAAGCCTCGGCAACGCCCACATCAGCCCCGGCGCGCCGACCCCGGCGTACAACTCGAACCCGCCGACCTCCGGGCCGCACTATCCGAGCATCGCCGGCTGGGGCTCCTACACCGAGGTGCAGCCCGACGAGCTTTTGGTGCACAACATGGAGGACGCCGGGGTCATCTTGTGGTACCGCATGGGCACGCCCGAAGAGAACCGGGCGCACGTCGAGGCGCTTGAGAACGCGTACGACGCCCGCCGTTACCGCCGCGTGGTGATCGCCCCGCGCGAGGAACTCGAGACGCAGTACGCCATGACCGCTTGGCAGCGGTTGCAGACGTTTGACGAGATCGACCCGGACGAGATCAATGCCTTTATGGAGGCGTACGAGGGCGTCGACCATCACCCCTACTAGGCTTTAGACGACCCCTTGAGGAGCAGTGCCGGGGAGGGTTAACCCTCCCCTTTTTCATGCTGCGCTTGCCACGGCCAGCGCCCGAGGATCTCGGCCTCGAGCGAAAAACTCAAAAAGGTGCGGATGAGGACGATCCCCGCTAGCACACCCAAGTTTTCAAAAGAGGGCTCTAAGGCCACCGTACCGATGATGTCGGCGGCCACTAGAAACTCGAGCCCCAAAAGGATACCGCGACCGAGGTTGCTGCGGTAGCGGTTGTAAGCGCCCCTCGAGCCGCGCGCAAGTTGCAGCAGAAACGCCCCCGTCGACACGAGGACGCCAAGGAGGATCACGGCGATACCCGCAAGCTCGATCACGACACCCGCGGTGTGTGCAAACACCTCGAAGAAGGCTTCCATATCCCTCCTTGGGCGGCGCCCCCCGGCTCAACCTGCGTATCCGGTCTGCAACTCGTCCAGACGAGACTTAGAGGCTCTGGAGCAGCTCCCGGCAGCGCGCTTCGCAGGTCCGGCACGCCTCCATGCAGATGCGGCAGTGCTCGTGCATGTCCTTGTGCTCGGCGCACGAGTCGCCGCAGACTTTGCAGGCCACCGCGCACGCCTCGAGCTGCGCGCGCAAGATCGCCGCGTCCGTCTGCGTCTGGCGCGCCACGAGGCGGGCGGTCGCCGCGCAGACGTCCGCGCAGTCGAGGTCGCTGCGGATGCACTCCCTTAAGTGAGCGACGCTCTCCTCGGCGAGACAGGCGTCCGCGCACGAGGTGCAGGTGGCGGCGCACTGCAAACAGGCCTCCAAGCAGGCCACCTGCGCGTCCGTCGCGGTCGCGTTCGGATGGGTTTTGAGCATCTCTTGCAGCATCGTTTCTCCCTAGCAGTCGGTTCGTACTTACAGCCAACTCGCGCTCACGGCAAATCGCATGCCAAAACCGCATGCCAAGCGTTGTAGCTGGCTGCACCTCCCAGACGTCAGTCTTCTCTTGCATCTAACGCCGCACGCACCGACGGAACCGTATCGGGGCTCACGATGGCGCAGCGAGGTGCGTCCGCTCGGTAACACACCACCCGTAACGCTTCGTACGTGTTGTGCTCCTAGACGCCGGATATGATGGCGTCAAAGGAGAGGCTATGGCAACCTACAAAACCGAACTCAACATCGAGGGGATGACCTGCGAGCACTGCGTCAAAGCCGTTAAAGGGGCGCTCGAGCGCGTCCCCGGCGTCGAACGCGCCGAGGTCGATTTGGAGGCGCAGCGCGCCAGCGTCGAGGGTGCCGCCGACGTCCAGGTGCTGCTCCGCGCCGTCGAAGAGGAGGGCTACCGCGCGAGTTTAGACACGCAGACCGCCCTCTAAAGGCTAGGGGCTCTCACCCTCTTTAAGGCCAGCACACGCAAGCGCGGGGCGCTGCCGCGTATACTTGACCCCGTATGGCTAAGCCCAGAACCTCCGCACCCGCACAGCGCCTGACCCTCGTCACCCTCGGCGTGCTCGCCCTCGTGGTGCTCGGCATCGTCCTCTACGCGCGCCTCGCGCCGCGAGCAGCCGGCGCCGCAGCGGGCGAGCTCAGCTTCGACGGACGCCCGATGCTCGGCGACCCCGCAGCGCCCGTCGAGATCGCTGTCTTTGAAGACTTCAAGTGCCCCGCGTGCGCTTACTTCGACGAGAGCATCCTGCCGCGCGTCGAACGCGAGCTGATCGAGACCGGTCAGGCGCGGATGTACTTTATCCACTACCCCTTTTTGGGGCCCGACTCTACAACCGCCGCTATTGCCAGCGAGTGCGCCTACCGCCAGAACGAGGCCGCCTTCTGGGACTTTAAGACGTACGTCTTCCGCTCCCAAGGTAACGAGACCCAGGAGTGGGCAACCCCTGCACGCCTCGCCGACATCGCCCGCAACAACGTGCCGGCCCTTGACGCCGACGAGCTACGGGCGTGCACCGAAGAGGAGCGCTACGCCGAGGTCATCCGAGCCGACCGCGAGCTCGGCAACCGCGCCGGCGTGCGCGGCACCCCGACGGTGCTCGTCGACGGGGTCGCTTTAGACAGCTTTAGCTTCGAAGCGATCCAAGCCGCGGTGCAAAACGCCCAGAGCAACTAGGTCACGAAGGTCACGGTAAGCACGCCGTCGGTCGCTGGCGACGCCCCGCGACCAGAAAGCCGCCCGAGATGCCGTTAACGCCACGCCCCACGGTTAAGGAAACCTCCACATGACGCGTTTTTTTCGGGACTTCGGTCTTTACGCGGCGTGGCTCGTCGCCATCGTCGCGACCGCAGGGAGCCTCTACTTCTCCGAAGTGCGCCTCTTCGTCCCCTGCACGCTCTGCTGGTACCAGCGCATCATGATGTACCCGCTCGTGATCATCCTGGGCGTCGCCAGCTACCGGCAAGACCGCAGGGTCGTCGCCTACGCCCTGCCGCTCGCGGTCATCGGCGGGGCGTTTTCACTCTTTCACTACCTCGAGCAAAAAGTCCCCGGGTTTAGCGCCCCGACGCTCTGCCGCGTCGGGGTTCCCTGCAACCAGGAGTACATCAACTGGTTGGGGTTCATCACCATCCCCTTTCTCGCGCTCGTCGCGTTTGTGCTGATTAGCGTCCTGCTCATCGGCGTCGCGCGCAGCGCACGCCCCGCTGCGGTCAGCCTCGGCCGTCCCGAGGCCGCCGAGGCGCGGGTTTGATAGCCAGGCGCCGTCACCGTGCCTTCCTGAGCGAGGCTCAGGCGTGGCGGTTGGCATGGCGTGCAGGGTGTGACGGCTGACCTACCACGAGACCCTCTATCACGTCCGCTTCGCCCGCCCGGGCGACCTCCGTGAGCTGCTGCGTCGCGGCGCGCGAGGCCGTCGTCGTCGAGGGTGCCGGACGACGCGTCGGTGTGGCGCGCTACACCGTGCTCTGGACGACGGTGCCCTTTCTAGAATTCATCGTTGTCGACGAAGCGCACCGCGGATCGGGGGCTCTCGCGGCAGCTGCTCGAAGTTCACCGCGCACCCCACCTCCGAGGGGTTCATCGCCCTCCTCAGCTCCTCGCAGACCGACGAGGAGGCCGCGCAGGCGCGGCACCTGCACATGGGTTTTCACCCAAACGGCGTGATCGCTAACGTGGCCGACGAGGGGGTGGGCGAGCGCGTCTACCGGCTGATGCTCTGAGGCACGAACTTCTCCGCGTAACGCGCCCGAAACGCCTCCCAACTGGGCCAGTCCTTGGGCCGAGCCTCCTCCTCCGTCCAGGTCCAAAACCCCATGTATAGGGGCCGGGAGAGCCGCAGCTCCTCGTAGAAGATGTGCGCGCTTAGCCCCCCCTCCTCGAGGTAGCCCGAGGTCTTAAAGGCGCGCAGTGCCGAGCGCTGGTCGTAAGGGACGGCGCGAAACTCGTGTCGCCAACCTTCGGGGGTGGGGTGCATGAGCAGATATTGCGCGCGCGGGTCGCCGTTAAAGGGGGTACCGACCGCGCCCGTGTTGAGCATCAGGTACCGACCCAAGCGGCGCTCTGCGGGGCGGTGGGTGTGCGAACCGATGTAGATGTCAGCGGGGTATGCGGCGGTGATCTCGGCAAACGCCGCGTCGGCGAGGTACGGCCCGTAACCCTCGCGGTAGTGGCGCGGGGAGCCGTGCGACAACAGCAGGGTGCCGCCGTCGGGACCCGGGGGCGCCACGGTGTAGGTCATCGGCAAATTGGCGAGCGCGCCGATCCACCCCGCCGCCTCGAGCTGCCTGGCGGGCCACGCCATGCCGTACCAGAAGGGGTCCTCGAACCAGAGCGCGGGCAGCGACGCGTCGCGCGCGCTCCACATGCGCATGAGGTCGTCGTGGTTGCCGAGCGTGATGGCCTCGAGGCGGGGTTCATTCATCACCCGCTCCATCACGGCGGCGTTGTTGGGGCCGCGGTTGACCAGGTCGCCGTTGACGATGATCCGTTTGGCGCCCACCTGGTAGATGTCCGCTAGAACCGCCTCCAAGGCGTGCACGTTGGCGTGGATGTCGGCGATAATAGCGAGCACGGTAAAGCGTATTTTACCAGCCTCAAAGCTCGGCAAAAGGCGGCTGAGCGGGGTAGGCTAAACGCGTGGCGGGACTTGTCCTCTACCTCGTCGGCTACGCGGTGCTCATCGCCGGGCTAGCGCTCGCGGCGGACCTTCTGGGGGTGCCGCGGCCGTGGATCGTCGCTGGCGTGGTGATCTTGTTGGGCAGCGGCATCATGGCGGCTTCGCAGCGCGTCGGCGGTCGCCGGGACGAAAAGTAGCAGGTCGTAGCTTAGGGGACTGCCTTTAGCGGCGGCGCGACGTGCTAGGCTACAGCATGCCGAGTCGCGCCAACTTGCAAGGTTATCTGGTTCACGCCTACACCGCGTCCACGCTGCTCTTTGTCGCGCTCGCCGCGCAGTGGATCCTTGCGGGGTCGTTTCGGTTGGCGCTCGCGGCCCTCGCTGTCACCATCGTCATCGACGCGACCGACGGCTCTTTGGCGCGCCGCTACCGCGTCAAAGAGACCGCCGCTGCCATCGACGGGAGCACGCTGGACAACATCATCGACTTTACGAGCTACGTGGTGCTGCCCATGCTGCTCCTCCTTAGAGCGGAGCTGCTCGCCCCGCCCGTTGCCCTGACGGTCGCCTTCGCAATGTTTTCGAGCGCGTTCGGCTTCTCCCGCACCACCGCCAAACTCGCCGACGAGGGCTTTTTCGTCGGTTTCCCGTCGTACTGGAGCATCGTGGTCTTCTACCTCTATCTGCTAGGCACCCCACCGCTCTTTAACACCCTGCTGGTCTTTGCGCTCTCGCTCCTCGTCTTCGTCCCGGTGCGCTTTCTCTACGTCAGCCGCATGACGTGGGGGCGGTCGCTCCACGTCGGCCTCGGCGTCCTCTGGACGGCGCTCTGCCTCGTTGCCCTCGCTCTCGAGCCGAGCACCCTGCGCACCCTGGTGCTCGTGGTGTCGCTCGTCTACCCGGCGTTTTACACCGTCGACTCGCTCCAACGCGACCTCGGCACTCGGCGCGCGCGCCGCGAGGCGATGACCGACTGACGCCGAGGCTTCCGTCGACGCCTCCACGCCCACACGCTTACCGGCGACCGCTGCGCGCGCGTCGCGGGCGTATACTTGCCTACCATGAGGCGCTGGCACGCTCTGCTTTTCACCGCGCTCGTCCTGCTCGCCAGCGCCCTAGCGTGCTCACGCAACCCGGCCTTAAGGGGCGCCCGCGAGACGCCCGCAACCTTTTACGTCGACTGCGCCGTAGGGAACGACGCCTTTAGCGGCCGCAGCCAAGCGCAGCCCTGGCGGACGCTGGCGCGCGCGGCCCAGGCTCAGCTCCACCCCGGCGACCAGCTCCTGCTTAGACGCGGTTGCACCTTCGACGAGCCTCTGCGCGCCGCTTGGCGGGGCACCGAAGCGGCGCCCGTGCTCATCGGCAGCTACGGCGAGGGCGCGCGGCCGCGGCTGACGCGACCGGCTGCAAACGGCGCGATCGTCGAGATCACGGGGCAGCACCTCGTCGTCGAGCACCTCGAGGTCTCTGCCGCCGCGCACCCCCCACCCGACAGCCGCCCGGACTGCCCGACGGGTTGGCGCGTCGGGTTTAGCCTCACGGACGCCTCGCACGTCACCCTGCGTCACGTCAGGGCGTCGGCGCTGACCGCGGGCGTCTTCGTCGATGAGGGCTCGTCGCACAACCGCGTTACCCATAGCGAGCTCGTCGACAACACCTACTTGTCCGTCAACACCCCCGGCGGCGACGACGATTCGGGGGCTTTCGGGGTGCTGCTCAACGGCGATCACAACGTCGTGTCGCACAACCTCTTCGCCGGCAACGCCGCTTTCTGTTCGTTCGACTACGGCCAGGACGGCGCCTCGGTCGAGATCTTCGGCGGCAGCCACAACCTCATCCACCACAACGTCTCTTACGACCTCGCCGCGTTCGTCGAACTCGGCAGTTTAGAGGGCCGCGTCGCCAGCCACAACACCCTCGCTTACAACCTCTACGTCAACCGGCAGCGCGGGGAAGGAGACTTCCTGATCGTTCGCGGTCACGGGGAGCCTTTTGGCCCCACACCCCACACGCGCGCGCTCAATAACACCGTCTACATGGCCCCCCGCTACGGCTCCGGCGTCGTCTGCATGGCGTGCAGCCCGTCGCTCCTAACGCTCACCAACAACATCTTGTGGGTCGAGGGGACGGCCATCTACGCCGACGCCCCCTTCGCCGAGTCGCACAACCTCGTCTGGAGCAGCGGCGCAAGGCCGCGCCTCGAGCTGCACGGTTTCGCGCTCGACCGCTCGTCGCGCGTCGCCGACCCCCGCTTGCGCGACCCTCAGCGGGGGGACTTTACGCCGACGTCCGACAGCCCAGCGCGGGCGTCGGGGGCGCGGTGGCCGCTCCACAGCGCGCTCGCGGTCGACCTCGCCGGCCAACCGCTACCCGACGACGGTCAGCTCGACGTCGGCGCGTTTAGCTACCGTGAGCTGCTAACACAACGCAGCAATCGGTAGCTCCGCGGCACTTAACGGACCAACAGCCAGAGGTGCGCGCTGATGACGAGCGCAAAGAGGGCGAAGACCAGGAGGTCAAACCGCCGCATCCTCTCGTATAGGGTGCCGCGCGGGTTGAGCGCAGCGTAGGCCAAGACGACGAAAAACGCTAGCGCGAGCGACAGCACCACGCTAGAGAGCCAAGAGAACGTCGGGGTGGTTAAAAACGTCGTCAACTCCAGTCACCAAAACTCTCCGAAAAAGTGTCGTTCGGCCGATTCTTCTGGCGTCTCACCGTTGCACCCTCGTCGAGAACACCAACGGCCGGCGGCTAGCAGAGGAGCTTAAAGAGGTAGGCACGGTCCCACCCGGCGCGCAGGCGCTTGGCCCGAAGGTCGCCGCCCCCGAGCGTTTCATCACGGTTTAAAAGCTCCGCGACGAGCTGCCGGAGGGCGCGCCAGCTCGCCTGCGCACTCTGGCGACGGGCCGGGCGCTGATCCTCCTCAAAAGGCACCTCCAAAACCCAGTGCCAACCACAGCCCCCCTCCGCACACGAACGCGTGGCGTGAAGGGCGCGTTCGGCCTCGAGGGGCAGGCTGCTCAGAAAGTAGCGGGTTCGGGTCAAGGTGTCGTCGCCGACGGTGTGGCTTAAACGCAATTTGACGAGGCTCGCGAGGTCGCGCCAAGCTTCGCGCTCGGGGAGCCACTCGGGGGGCGGCACGACCCAGCACTCACGGCGCGCTTCGCGCTCCCCCTCCCGCTTGGAGGTTTCGAGGTAGCTGTGCTCGAGCTTCCAGGTGAGCTTGTCGGCGTAACCGAAAACGTCCCGGACGCTCGCGAGCAGCCCGGGGTGCTCCTGGAGCGCTAGCACGTAGTGGGCGCGGTGCTCGCGCAGCGTCCAGGCGACGTCTCGCCCCTGGTGCGCGCCCGTCGTCACGACGGCGCCCCCAAGCTCGATGAGGGTCGCAAGCTCCTGGATCGCCGCGACGTGAGCGCGTTCGTCGCCCGGGCGCTGCGCCAGGACGAGCCCGTTCTGGCCCAAAGCAACGCGCACCGCACCGAGCCCCTCGGGGGCGGGGGCGTCCCTGTCAGCCACCGACGCGCTACCCGGCGCTTCGGGCGCGCTCGACACGAGCGCCCGCGTCCACGCCAGCAGCTGCCGCCGCCACGCGTCGGGGCGCAGCACCGCGAAAAGCCGCGCGAAGGCCTCCGGGGACGGCACCCCCGACGGCAGCGTCAGAAAGCTCCGCAGCCACGCCTCTTGCGCTAGGCCGTACTGGTGGATCTGCGTGTAGCTGTTGGCCCCGCACAGCACCGCCAAGGTCGCGAGGCACACCATCTCGGCGAGCACATGCCCCTCGAGCAGGTCCCGCAGCGCGCCCTGCTCAGCCACGCGCCCGGCACCCCCCCCGAGCGGCGTGCCCCCCTGGAGCGTCTGGCGGGGCGGCGCCTCGAGGCGGCTCGCGACCTGGCCGCTGCGCCCGCGGCGCTGCCAGCGGGGTTTGAGGTGCCACCCCAAGCGGGTGAGCGCCAGCGCCATGCAGAGGAGCGCGAGCGTCAGCAGGGCGGTCTGCGGCGACCACGCCACGAGGTAGAGCATAGCAGCCGTCAGCGCCGTCACCAGCGCGAGCCCCGCCGCGAGCACGAAACTCAGGTCGGCGACGAGCTCCCCGAAGCTGAGAAACTGCAGCGCTGAGAGCCCGAGGCCGAACAAGACAAAGGCGAGCACGACGGGCGCGCGCAGCGCCGCGGGCGCCTCGGCGGCGAGGACCGCGAGCGCTGCGCCGCTCAGGATGAGGTTGACAAGTGGCAGCTCGATCCGCTGGTGCAGAGGCGTCACGGCGCCCTCCTCAGGGTATAGATCACCACGTCACCCGCTCGGTAGAACACCTCGAGCGCCGGGTCGGTCGCGAGCGCACGCGCGAGCGCCGCGACCGAGGCGGCGGGCACGGGGCGCAACACCTCGAGGTTGCGGCGCTGCACGTCCGAAAACACCAGGTAGGCGTGGGGGAACTCGCGCATGTACGCCACGAGCGCGCTGACGTCGACGACCCCCTCGTCGACGAACACCGCTTCAAAGGGCTCCGGACGAAGCTGCTGTACGAGCGAGGTGTTCACCACGCGGTAGTAAAAGGCCGAGTTGCGCAGCGGGTAGTTGGGCGAGACCGCCATGAGGAGCGAACCCTCCGGCACGGTGTCGTAGAGGGCGCGAAACACCTCGGCTTCGGTCGCGGAGACGTAGTTGACCGCTTCGTTGCCGTAGTAAGCGATGACAAGCCCCCCCAACAGCACCCCGGAAAGCGCTCCGAGCGCGACCCGACGCCTCGCCCCGACCCTGGGGGCGCCATCGGGGAGCAAAGCGCGCGCGGCGAGCAGGCACATCGCCGGTTGGGTGAAGAAGTAGAGCCGTAGCAGCGCCTCGCCGCCGTACGGCTGCAGCGCGAGGAGCGGAAAGGGCGCGAACGCCAAGGCGGCGAGCGCCAGATCGCTGCGCCCTCGCCGCCAACTCTTGACGAGCCCCGCACCCGCGAGCAGCCACAGCGCCACCGACAAGCCGAGCTGCACGCTGAGCACGAGCTGGCGTTGGGGCGCCCCGGTAAGCCGCTCGCCGACGTTGCGCTCGACGTTCTGCCCGATCGCGCCGAGGTCCGAGAGGAGCTCCGTAAGGTGCCCACCTAAGTAGCCCGTCGCCATAAAGGTGAGCCAGAGCGCGGTGAGCGCCATGAAAAGAAGCGCGGTCACGCGCAGACGGTCAACGCCCGCCGCCGCGAGCGCGATCACGCAGACGATGGTGACAAACGGGGTGAGCTGATGGCTGTAGACCATCGCGGCAAAGGCGAGCAGCGCGAGCGTGTACGCTAGCACCGCCCGCCGACCGGTGTAACGCTCGGGCTCCTCGGGGGGACGGTAGGTCGTCCGCAAGAGGCGCGCGGCCCCTGGACCGAGGGTTCTCGTCAGGCGGTTGTCACGCCGCGGAAAGAGGTGTAGCAAAAAGGCCAGTACGGTGAGGTAGAAAACATACGCGAGCGCTTGCGGTGCGAAGTAGTCCTGCCCCACCCAATTGGTGAGGTAGAAGAGCCACACCCCCAACCACACCACGCGGGCATCTTGGCTAAAGGCGCGACAGAACAGCAGCAGCGGGGGCAGGTAGAGCAGGTTGTAAAAGGGTTGCGCCCACGCCGCTAACGCCTCGAGCGGCAGCTGCGCGGTCTCGGTGAGCAGCGCCCAGAGCGCAAAGAAGCCGGGCCAGTTGTGATAGGCGTCGATGAGCGGGTCGACCGCGCCGTACACCCCGATGTATTCGACGAGCCCGAGGTGTTTGTAGACCCACGGGTAACGCAGACCGTCGTAGACGAGCGCGGGCGTCGCGTGCAGGTAGACGATCAGGAGCACGACGCTACCGAGGTAGTACGCGGCGGCGGTTTTGCCCAAGCACGCTACGAAGACGGCGAGGGTGCTCACGAGCGCGAGCCAGTAGGTTACGGGGAGCGCGCCGACGAGCCCGAAAGCGTCGATGTCAGCGGGGGAAAGACGCGCGAGCGACAGCAGCCAAGCGCCGAAGCCCAAACTGAGGAGCAGCGCTACGACAAAGCGGGTGAGGTCGCCGGCGCCGCGCCCGACGCGAGCGGCTGGCGCAGCGCGGCGCCCCACGAACACCCCGACTTTAGGCCTCTGGTTGGATACCTTCACAAAGCTTCACCTCATCGCGGCCACGTTGACCAACTTCACCAGGTCGCCGCGCCGCACGCTAGATAAAACGTCACAGCGCCCTCACTCCCGGCACCCGAACCGCACCCCCCGCCCAGACGACCGGAACGCTTTACGCGGCGCGCCCGAGCAGCGGTCCCCACGCCCTACGCAAGTCGGTTAGGAGCAGCACCCCCATCGTCAGCGTCTGTGCAACCAGCCAAGCCCAGCCGACCCCGACGACGCCGTAGCGGTCGAGCAGCACGTGGGTGAGACCGAGCGCCAAGGCGCATAGCGCGCCGTAGACGCAGAAGATGGTGAGGATCTTGCGCTGCACGCGGGCCATGCTGATGCGGACCGCGACGAAGACGTACGGAACGGCCGAGAGGCAGAGGAGCCGCAACAGCGTCGCCCCCTCCGCAGCGTACGCGCTGCCGTAGAGCTGCAGGATCTGGGGGGCGCCGACGACCACCACCGCGACGATCGGCACCACCAGACGCAGGGTCTGCTTCAGCGTCTCAAAGCTGTAGAGGTTGAGCCGCGCTTCGTCGCGCGCTCCTTCGGTGACCAGCGACATACACATGTTGACGCTGACGAAGTAGAGCGTGTAGGCGATCGTCCACGCCAGGTAGAAGTACGCCCCCGCCGACGCACCCGCGCGCTCGACGATCAGCACCGGCAGCAAGTTGACCGTCGCCATCCAGACGAGCGACGCGAGGTAGTCGCCGGCGACAAAGCGCACCACGCTCCGCCCCCTCAGGCCGTCGCCGCGCGTTTCCGCAGCGGCGACGTGCCGCGGCACCAACCGCAGAAAGATAAGCGCGCTGACGGGCACCACCAGGAGCAGCACCGGCGCCGTCCAGGAGAAGAAGATGCCCCCTCGAGGCAAGCGCGTAGCGGCCAAGGCGATAACGGCCAGTTTGATCAGCGCGTAGGAGGTCGTCGACAGGGGCACCCATTTGGCCTGCCGCAACCCCGCGAGCACCCCGTCTTGGATCGTAAAGATGCACCAGCTGGCGGTGGCAAACATGAACCAGGCGGCCGAAGCGGGGTCGGCGCGCAGCGCCCGCAAGCTCGGCGCCCAGAGGTCGATGCCGAGCAGAAACACCCCACTCGTCAGCAGAGCGAGCGCGACGCTGACAAGGTAAGCCGTCGCGATGAGCTTGGCCGTGCTCCGCCCCGCCGACGGGACGAAGCGGTTAAGCGCGTGGACCAAGTTGAGCTGCGAGAGGTTGGTGAGGAAAAACATGGCCGCTAGCGCGGCGGAGTTGAGGCCGACGGTCGCCTCCGGGTAGAGGCGCGCGGCTAGAATCCAGTAGACCACCCCTAGCGCCGAGGTCGCGCCCGAGCTAAAGACGAGCGCGTAACCGTTTAGCACCAGATGCGACTTGAGCTGCGCACAAAACTTCGCTACCACGGGCACCTTAGACGCTTGCACGGCGCCTCCAGCGCGGGCCGCGCCACGCCCAAGAGCGCGCCTCTAGACGAGCGGCGCCGAGCGCCCCCCCCACGACGCCTACGCCTTTTGCGCGGCGCCAGCCGCGTAACCGCCGAGCAACGTTAGACATCCCGAAATCCAATCACGCGTTTTACGGCGCCCCTTAGGCCACGGTCGAGCTGGTTGAGCGGCAGACGCTCCACGTAAAACTCCTCGTAAGGGTAGGCGTGGGCGCCAAAACGCTCTTTAAACCGCGCGAGGCCGACCGACGCCCCCGACTCGCCCAGGTGGTAGTAGCGGCACCCCGCGTTGCACGCGTCCTCGATAGACAACCGCAGCAGGAGATCATTGGCGCCGGTAGCGGCGGCTTTCGAGGCGTCCATCACCGCCAGGATGTCGTCGGCGTTGCTGCCCACGAGGACGAGCGAGGCGGCGATCGGCTCCCCGCAGCGCCACGCCACCCAGATGCGCAGCGCGCTCCCCATCACGCGCGCGAGGTGTTGGAGTTTGCTCTGCGGGTCGCGCAGCTCGGCGCGCAGATGCGCGAGCCAACGGGGTTCGTGCTGCCGCGCCGCCCAGCGGGCGACGGCGGCGCGGCGCAGCCGATAGACCACCGGAGCGAGGCGGCCCGTGGTGTCACACGTCACCGTGACCCCGAGCCTTTCGGCTTTGCGCACCATGCGGCGCGTCGTCTTCGAGAAGCGCTCGCGCCACACGCGCTCAAACCCTCCCTCGAGGTCGAGCACGTGGGCGCGGCGCGGCAGGCTCCGCACGTACGCGGGTTTGGCCGCCGCCCACAAGGGTCCCTGCCGCGGGTTGGGCAGCACGCTGGTGCTCAGCGCCGGGCTCGTCCTGAGGTCTTCGAACACCGCTCGAAGGTGCGGCGCAGCGAGCGCCTGCGCGGCGACGACCCCCCCCATCCCCCACGCGTACGGCAGCGAGGCCTGAGGCGACCACGCCCCTAGGCTTTGACGCTGCACCAGCGGCAGCACCAGCTGCTGCCCATCTGAAAACCGGTAGCAGCGGCTCGCGTCGCGGTAGCCCTTGTGCGCACAGAGGCCGTCGAGCCACAGGGGTGTCTGCGAGGGTAACGCCTCGGGATCGCGCTGCAGCAGCTCGAGCCAGAGCGCCCTGGGCGCGGGGCTCGTCACCTGCACCGCGAGCCCCGCGACGCACAGCTGCCGCGTCCGCGTGGGGCGCTCGGAGACGCGCAGCGCCGTGGGGTTAACCATACCACCCTCCTTGCGCGTGAGGGCCCTTCGCGAGGGTGCCACGAACGCCTCTAAGTAGGCGCGCCGAACGTCTTGCAAGGCGCCACCCTCGGGTCTTCCAACTTTCGGGGAAGGGGGCGCGGCGCAGCTCGTGGCCGGCGAGCAGCCGCTTGAACGTCAGGAGGTCGGTGTCGCGGTAGATGACGATGCGGGCTAAAGCGAAGGGGTCGTCTTCGGGGGAGCTCAGCGCGTGCTTGACCGCACACGCCGAGCCAAATCCCGCTTCCTGGACGAGGCGCTTGACGGCTCGGCTGTGGTAGCCGTGAGGGTAGGCGAAGCTGCGCACCGCACAGCCGAGGTGCGCTTCGAGCAGCGCCTTGGAGCCGCCGATCTCGCGCTGCGCCGCGCGTCGGCTGAGCGTGTCGAGCTGGGGGTGCGTCAGGCTGTGCGCGCCGCACTCGATCCCGCTGCGGCTCACCTCGAGGAGCTCTGACCAACCCATCATCGGGCGCTGCCCCTCCCCGTCGGCGGTGAGCCAACGGCTCACGCCACCGACGTACCCGGCCGTGACGTAGAGCGTCGCCGCAAAACCGTGGGCGCGCAGCAGCGGCCAGGCCGTCGTGTAAAAGTCGCGCAGCCCGTCGTCGAAGGTCAGCAGCAGCGGTCTGGGCGGCAGCGGCGCGCGCTCTTCGAGCAGGCGCCGCCACTGCGACACGGTCAGCGGGGTGTAGCGCTGCGCGCGCACGTAGGCGAGCTGTTCGGCGAAGCGCTCTGGCAGCACGGCCCAAGGCTCGTAAGCGGGCGCGACCTCGGCGGCGACGCTATGGTAGAGCAAGATGGGAACGTTCATGCGGCGAGGCGCTCCGCAGGGAGTGACGGGTGTGGCGCCTCCCGTACGAGCCGCCCGCGCCCCCGGACGCCGCGCAAACGCCAGCGGCTACGCAAGTAGGCGAGGGGGCCGTAGAGCAGACCGCGGAGCTCGAGGCGACTCAGCTCCGGCGGGTAGTCCGCGCGCTTGTTGGCGTTTTTGGGCGAGGTGGGGCTTAGGAGGTGGGTGAGCGCCCACCACCCCAAAGGCAACAGCGCAAAGACGCGCGCGGGGCGCTCGACGACCGTTTTGGTCAAAAAGGCGGTGAACCCGACCCCGTAGCCGTAGATCTGGCGCCGCAACCCCTCGTAGTCGCGGCGGTGGTAGTGCCACAAAAGTGCCGCCGGCTGATAGACGAGCGTGTAACCGTGGGTGACGACGTCGAAAAAGGCGGCCAGGTCCTCCCCGCCCACCCCCTGGCTCCCTGGCCCCAGGGCGGGGTCGAAACCGCCGAAGGCAAAGAGCGCCTCGCGGGTAAAGGCCATGTTCGCCCCCGAACCGAAGATCCCGGCGGCGTAGGGGTAGAGGGGACTCGGCGGGCGCCTATCGGTCAGGTTAAAGGCGCGCAGCTCGAAACCCTTGTTGAACCCGCCGTACTGCTCGAGCCAGCCCTGCGGCGCCGTCTCCAGCTCCGCCGGGAGGATCATACCGGTGACGCAACCGACCCGCTCGGCCGCCCCGAAGCCGGCGACGAGCGCCCTCAGCCACCCCTTGTCGACCACCACGTCGTCGTCGGTAAAGGCGATGATCTCGGCGCGCGCGGCGAGCACCCCGCGGTTGTGCGCCGCCGCACCGCCGGGGAAGTCCTCGCGGACGTAGCGTAGCCTAAGCGCCGGACGCTGCGCCGAAAAGGCCGCCACGAGCTCGCGCGTCGCCGAGGTAGCGGGGTTGTTGTCGACCACGATCACCTCGAAGTCGGGATACTCGAGCTCGGCCACCGACGCCAGACAGCGCTCGAGGCTCTGCGCGCGCTCGCGCGTCGCGATCACCACGCTGACAAAGGGCCACCGCTTATCCCCTGCGGCGCACCCGGGAAGGCCCTGCGAAACGCGCTTCGCGCTCGTGGTTTGCACGCCGAGCTGCGCGGCGATCGCCTCCCCGAACGCCCGCGCGCTCACGCCAGCGCGACCGGGCTCGAGCTTCACCAGACCCAGAGGCCGCCCCGCAAAACGCACGAGGGCGAGCGCGCGCCGGTAGGGTCGCCCCGCCGCGCTGAGCGCGGGTTGCAGGTCGGGCACGCCACCCTTGAGGTCGATGTCGACGAGCTGCACCGGTTCAAACGCCGCAGCGGAGGCGGGGAGCGCCGCTCGGGGAGTGCCTCGAGCGCGGCCATAGCCTTTAGCAAGCCCCACGAAGTAGCCGAGCGCCGTGAGCCCGAGTCCTAGCGCGATGGCGGCGGCCCGAGCGAACCCCGCGAGCTCCCCACCAAAGGCCGCGCCAAGGCCCCGCAGCACCCCCCGGGGGAGCGCCGTGCGGGTGTAGGCACGCTCGGCCTCGAGCGCGTCGGTGCGGCCCACGGTCTCCGTAAGGCGCGCTTTGGACACCCCTTCGGCGTAGCAGCGCGCGGCGAAGTAGCGGAGCGAGAGCCGCCGCGCCGCGATTCGGTGAACCACGCGCGCTTCCGGCACGTGCAGCAGCCTCCCCTCTGGGAAGCGCTGCCGGAGGCGGATGCAGAGCTCGGTCTCCTCACCCCCCTCGGGCAGGGCGCCGAGGCGACCGAGGCCGACGCGAAACTCGCCGACCGCCGCCAGGGCGCTTCGGCGAAACGACATGTTGCAGCCGATGAAGTTGCGCACCTCCGCCCGCGCGCGCGGCCCACCGCGGTACGAACAGCCCACGACCCACCCGAACTCTTCGGGGAACCAGTTCGGCGCCGCGCCTGGCCACGCGGGCAAGACGGCGCCGCCGACCCCGAGCACCTGCGGGTCGCCATAGGGCGCGGTGAGGTGCGTGAGCCAATCGGGCTCGGCGACCGCGTCGTCGTCTAAAAAGGCGATGATCTCGCCCGTTGCGGCGGCGACGCCGCTGTTGCGCGCCCCCGAAAGGCCGCGCGCTCGGGTGTTGGGGATGATGACAAGCGCGCCAGGTGCGCCCTCTCGCGTGGCGTGCGCCGCGTAGTGCGCGGGCAACGCGGCCCGCGCTCGGGCGAGCAGGGCGTCGTTATGGTCGACCACGACGACGAGCTCCGCCGGCGTGCGCTGCGCCGCGACGGAGGCGACGGCCGCCAGGAGCTGCGGCCAGCGCGCGTCCGTAAAGGCCGCGATCACCACCGAGAGGGTGGGCTGAGAGGATGAGGCGGTGGGCTGGTTTGGGTAGGGGGGGAGCATGCTGTGCACCGTCCAGGGATGAAGACGCGTAGGGAAGAGGGCAGCGGTACGCGAGCCGCGGTTTACGAGCTCTTCGCGGCCCGCACCAAGGGCGCCTCGACCGGGTGACGCGGCTCGCCGTTCGCCCCGGCCGTTTCGGGATGAGCCTCGAGGACCACGCCGCGGCCGCGGTAGGTCGCTCCGGCGGGGTCGGTGCGCAAGCGCTGAAGCGGTTTGCCCCTCAGGCGCTCCCGCAAAATCGTACGCAGCACGCGAAACCCGTCGGGAAAAGTGCGCAGGTTGCTCACCCCGTGGATGCGTTCGGCCTCGAAGCTCGGCAGCTCGACGATGCGGCACCCGACCCGCAGCGCCCGGATGTTGAGCATCGTCTCGATCTCGAACCCGTCGCCGTCGAGCGCCAACAGCGGCACCACGTCGGCCCAGAAGGCGGCGAAACCGTAGCAGAGGTCGGTAAAGCGCCCCCCGAAAAGCGCCCTCACCATGAGCGTAAAGACGCCGTTGCCGAGCGAGCGCAGGGGCGAGATGTCGGCGGTGCCGGCCCCTTGCATAAAGCGCGAGCCTTTGACGAAGTCGGCCCCGTCGATGAGGTAGCGGACGAAGAGGCCGATCTCCTCGGGTTCGGTCGAACCGTCGGCGTCCATCATCACGAGGATGTCGCCCTTGGCGGCCGCGAACCCCGCGCGGAGCGCCGCCCCTTTGCCGCGCCGGGACTCTAGCACCACCCGCAGCGCCGGTTTGAGCGAAGCCGCGAGCGCCTGGGCGACGGCGACCGTGTCGTCGGTCGAGCGACCGTCGACCACGATGATCTCATCGACCCAACCGGGGATGCGGGGGAGCACGAGCGGCAAGTTCTGGGCCTCGTTCAGCGTGGGGACGATGACGCTAACGCGGGGACGTTGGGGGCGGCTCGAGGAGGCAGCGTTCACAGGAGGTCTCCTAAACGGGAGTGAGTGCGAGACGTGTCCGGAACCAGCAGCGCGAAGGTGCCTGAGGGGAACCTTACGCCATCAGTCGCCGGTAGGCTCGCCCCGGGTGTTGCACCACGGGTGTTGGGCTACGGTGAAGACGATAGGACGGGCGACCGACACCCCCGGCCTTACGTGTCCGTTCCGGCCCTATCTGCGGGTATTGTGGCAGCGCAGCGTGACGCCGCCGTGACGCCGTCAGGGGCGGAGCGCCACCCGTGACCCCGGTGGCGCCAACGTCGCCCGCACGGAGGCCGCCCAACACGGAGCCCGCCCGAAGCGCCGACACCGCGTCACCTCCGCTTCCGCGCGGGTGCGTCGGCGGGTGTGTCTGCTGCGGGCGCGTCGAGGGGTGGCTGCTGCAGCACCCACACGAGGTCGTGCCAGGAGGAGAGCTCGAACAGTTTTTTGGTCTGCAGATTTTGGACGGTGATGCGCAGCTCGTTGGGACCGTGCACGACGCGGACGAGAAAGCTCGCGAGGGGGTCGGCGTGGGGCATGCTTCTAGCCTAGGGGGTGGGTGTGACGGTGGCGTGACGCGCCCCCACGCGCTTAAAGGCACGCTAGGACCCTCTCAACAACGGCTTTCCGGATGGGGAACGTTGTCGTTGACGCGCCCAGCTCGCAAAACCCTCGGCGCGAAACACCCGCCGAGGGTTGACTCTGGGGTTAACAAACAGCGCCGACCCTGTTCACGATGGCCGAAAGACACCCCCGCTTTGCGCGCCCTCGCGCTGCGCAAGCCGCTCGGGTTGAGCTATCGACCGGGATGGCCTAGTTGGGTCGCAGCTGCGCCTCGAGCCCCGGCCAGAGCGCCTGCACCTGCTCGCGCAGAGCAGCGCTGCACGACGGATGGTCTAGGACGATCAGCAGGAGCCCTAGCGCGCGCGCGCGGCGCCCCTCGGCGAGCAGCTTGGCCGCCAGGTCGAGCACCGCCAGCAGCGCCACCTGCGTGTCCGGCACCCGCTTGGCCAGGAGCAGCGTGACCCCCCCGCGCTCGGGGCTACTGATCGACAAAAGGCGCGAATCGGGCGTCGCGAGCAGCTGCACGAGCTCACCGAGGAGCGCCTGCTTCGAGCGCTCCACGCCGGTGCGGTCGCTGCGGCGGCGCCCGTAGCGCGGCGCCGCTGCCCGCTGCTGCAGGGGTCGGCCCGCGCGGACGTCGTCGACGAGCGTCCTGAGCGTCGGCGTCAAAGCGAGGCCGAACTCGCGCGTCAAGCGCTCCTCAAATGCTTGCGCCGCCCTTAACGCCACCTCGCGCTGCCCCATCAGGTAGGCGTTACGCACAAAGCTCCCGAGCGCGTCCTCGTTAAAGGGGTCGCGCTCGAGGAGCCTGCGCGCCGCCGCCGCCGCCTCGCGGTAGTGCCCCGAGGCCTCCTGATCGGCGGCGTAGTGCAAGGTCGCCCCCGCCCAAGCGTGTTCGAGCGCCTCGCGCTCGCTCTCCAACCAGGTCTCCAAACCGGGGGAGAAGGGGGTCTCGATCCCCTGCAGCAGCGGGCCGCGGTAGAGCTCGAGCGCCTCGAACCAGCGCCCCTCACCGTGCGCCCGCCAAAAGCGCGCGACGTCCGTGTCGACGCGCCACCGCACCCGTTCGGCCTCGACGTCGAGCCCCACCGCCCAAGGCAGGCGGCGCGCGCTACTTAGCAGCTTGCGCAGGTACTGCAACCCCGTCTCGCGGTCGACGTCGGGGCGCAGAAAAAAGGCAAGCTCGTCGCGGCGGAGCCAACCAGGCTGCAGCGCGAGGTAAAAGAGCAGCAACGAGGGCCGAGAGGCGTCGAGATCGCACGTCTCGGCGCCGCAGCGCAACCTGGGCGCCCCCAACAGGCACAGCCTTACCGTGCCCCCGTGCGCATCCCACGCATTCCGCTCTACCCGCACCTCCACCGCGCTACACCCCCCTTACGTCCGCTCTCACCGCCCCTCGCTGCGGGTGGGGTGGGCCAAGCGCCCCCCAAGGGCGCGCCACCCACCCTCACACCCGCTCATCCTGGGCGTGCCGTACCAGCGTAAAAGAAAGGCCCCGTAGAGCTGTGTAAGAAGCTTCACCACGCGGAGCGTTGCTGCGAGCGCCCCCAACCTGCAGCGACCAGGCTAGGCACGAGGCGGTTGGTTTAGAGTAGAGGGGTGAGGCTCACCCTAGCCGACGCCCCCACCTTTTGGGACACCGTCGGGCGCGCCCTGAGTTTGGACGAACGCATCTTCGTCGCCGTTCAAACCTCGCCCCATGGGCTGCGCGTGGCGCTGACCGTCGTGCTCCTCGCGGGGCTCTCCGAGGCGCTCGGGCAGTGCGTGGTGCTCTTTGCCGCGCGGGTCAAACCCCGCCGCTTCGTCGCTTCGCTCCTCCTGTCAGCCAGCCTCTACGGGTTTTCGTTTCTCTTCCTGAGCGCGAGCATCTGGCTCGTCGGTACGCAGGTCTTCGGGCGCAGCGTGGCCTTCGAAACGATCCTGCGCACCGTCGGTTTGGGCTACGCCCCCTACCTCTTCTCGTTTTTCGTCCTCACCCCCTACTTCGGCAACCCCATCGGGTTGTCGCTAGGGGTGTGGAGCCTGCTGGCCATCCTCGAGGCGGTGCGGGGGGCGCTGGATCTCACCCTCGCGCAGGCGTTTGCGTGCACGGCCCTCGGCTGGCTGCTGCTGCAGGTCGTGCAGCGCACCGTCGGTCGCCCCATCATCGCGGGGGCGCGCCTCTTGCGGCGGCGCATCGCGGGGGCGCCGTTAGCGACCTCCAAGCGCGAGCTTCGGGAGCTCTTCGAGCTGCCGCAAAACCCCTACAGCACCCGCTCGCGGGCTGCTCGCGCGCCGCGGCGCCGCAAGAGGCGGCTGTGATCCCCGAGCTGCTCCTTTTCCTGGCGCTCGCCGCGGTGGTCTTTCTCTTCGCCGGCGTGCTCTCCCCCTTCGAGGCGCTCGGCTGGTGGGCGGGGTGGTACGGCCGCGAAGCGGACGAAACGGAGGTGGGGCTCAACGTCAGCGACGCCGCGGCGCACGCTCCCGACCTCCCCCCGACGCCCGACGGCGCCCCCCGCTCGCACTACGTCGTCTTCTTGTCGGGGATCAACAGCGTCTCCGGCGAAGCTTTCGCCGAGCGCGAGATCGCCTTTTTGGCGCGGCTCAAACGGGCGCTGCCGGAAGTGGCGCTGGTCGACGACCTCTTCCCCTACTCGGTCACCGCGCAACCGCTGACCGGCTCGAGGGTCTTCGCCCGCTTCTGGCGCTGGGCGCTGCGGCGCAAACTGAGCGGCCCCGGGTTGGCGGGGTTTCTCATCAACCTCCGCAACCTCTGGCAGGTCGCCGTCTCCGCCGACAGCCGCTACGGCCCCATGTACAACCAGGGTTCGGCGCAGATGATCCTGGGGGGCCTTCGGCGGCACGGCTACCGCGCCGGCGCTCACGGCACCGACACGCCGGTGATCCTCATCGGCTACTCGGGGGGTGGTCAGATCGCCGTCGGCGCCGCGCCGCACCTCAAGAAAATCACGGGGGCGCCCGTGTCGGTCATCTCGCTGGGCGGCGTGATGAGCGCCGACCCCGGCCTGCTGAGCCTGGAGCGGCTCTATCACCTCTACGGGACGCGCGACAACGTGCAACGCCTCGGCAACATCTTCTTCCCGGGGCGCTGGCCCTTTATCCCCTCGCCGTGGAACAGCGCCAAAGCGCGGGGGATCATCGAGCTCATCCCGATGGGCCCCATGGACCACACCGGGCCGGGGGGCTACCTCGACCTTCAGAGCTACCTGCCCGACGGCCGCTCCTACCTAGAGGCCACTACCGAAACCATCGTCAAGCTCGTGCGCGCCAGCGAGCGGCGCCCCGTGCGGGTCTATCCGGCGCCTCAGGTCCCCGAGCCCAGCGCGAACGCCTAACCCCGATACTCGCCCCACACCCGGCGGAGCACGCCGCACACCTCGCCGAGCGTCGCTTTGGCGCGAAAGGCGTCGAGCACGAAGGGAAAGAGGTTCTCGTCACCCGCGGCGGCCCCCGCTAGCGCGCGCAGGGCCGCCTCGAGCCGCGCGTCATCGCGCCCCTCGCGGTAGCGGCGCACCTCCTCGACGCGCCGCCCCTCGGTCTCGGCGGAGAGCTGCTGGATGGGCACCCCCTCCTCCTGCTCCAAGCGGAAACGGTTGACGCCCACGACGACGCGCTCGCCGGTCTCGACCTCGCGCTGAAAGCGAAAGGCGGCCTCCTCGATCTCCTCCTGGATAAACCCCGCCTCGATCGCCCGCACCGAACCGCCTAGGTCTTCAACGCGCGCTATAAGCGCCTCGGCTTCGGCCTCGAGCTCGTCGGTCAGCCGCTCGACCAAGAAGCTCCCCCCCAAGGGGTCGGGTTCACGCGTCACCCCCGACTCATACGCGAGAATCTGCTGGGTGCGCAGCGCGATGCGCGCCGAACGGTCAGTCGGCAGCCCGAGCGCCTCGTCGAGCGCGTTCGTGTGCAGCGACTGCGTCCCGCCCAGCACCGCCGCGAGCGCCTGGTAGGCGGTGCGCACGATGTTGTTTTCGGGCTGCTGCGCGGTGAGCGTGCTGCCCCCCGTTTGGGTGTGAAAGCGGAGCATCTGCGACTTGGGGTTTTGCGCCCCGAACTCGCCTTTCATCACGCGCGCCCAGAGCCGCCGCGCCGCGCGGAACTTGGCAACTTCCTCGAAGATGTCGTTGTGGCAGGCGAAAAAGAACGACAGGCGTGGGGCGAAGGTATCGAGCGCCAAACCCCGCTCCAGCGCCGCGCGCACGTACGCCTTGGCGTTGGCGAGGGTAAAGGCGATCTCCTGCGCCGCCGTAGCGCCCGCCTCGCGGATGTGGTAACCCGAGATGGAGATGGTGTTCCAACTCGGCACCCTCTTAGCGCAAAAGGCGAAGGTGTCGGTAATCAGCCGCATCGAGGGCTCCGGCGGGTAGATATAGGTGCCGCGCGCGATGTACTCCTTTAAGATGTCGTTTTGCACGGTGCCGCCGAGGCGCTCGCTGGCCACGCCCTGCTCCTCGGCCACCAGGATATAGAGCGCTAGGAGCATCATCGCGGGGGCGTTGATGGTCATCGAGGTGGTGACCTCGCCCAAGGGGATGTCCCGAAAGAGCGTCCGCATATCGTCCAAAGTGGCGATCGAGACGCCCACCTTACCGACCTCACCGCGCGCGAGCGGGTGGTCGGGGTCGAGGCCGAGCTGCGTGGGCAGATCGAACGCGACCGACAGGCCCGTGGTGCCCTGGCTCAAGAGGTAGCGGTAGCGCGCGTTCGACTCCTCGGCGGAGCCGAAGCCCGCGTACTGACGCATCGTCCAGAGGCGGCCCTTGGCGTACATCTCCGGGTAGATGCCGCGGGTATAGGGATAGGCGCCGGGGCGGCCGAGCTTGTCCTCCGTGGCCCCCCCCGTCGTGTCTTTGGTGACGGTCATGGGGCCATTATAGGCGCCCCTGCAGAGGCCCCCGCACGGTTACTCGAGTGTACGAAGGCGCGCTACCAGCCGCGGGCTCGAGGCCTTGGGAAGCGGCAAAGGGCTCGAGCCCCGCGCGGTGACGGGGCTCGAGGATGCAGGTATTAACACGCTACGGGATGACGGTAATTTTTACTGTGTCTTTGTCGGACTGTTTCCCTTCGCTGTCAAAGACAGTTAGAGTCACCACGTACTCACCCACAACATCAGCAGTAAAGGTCGTACTGGCTTTCGTTGGCTCGGCAATTTGAGGGCTACTACCTGGCGCCTTTGTAGTCACTTCCCACTTAAAGCTCGCAGCGTTTTTGGAATCTGTCGCGTCAAGCGGGGTTGACTGGTTGACCTTCACCTCTCTATCGTCGCCAGCATCCGCTACAGGTGCGGGAAGGGTAACATCCACAACTTGTTCATCCGTGTCAGTGTCGGTGCCGTTACCTACGGTTAGAGTGACTTTGTATTGACCAGGTACATCCGGTACGAAGCTTGCCCTGACGCGTGTTACACCGCTGATGGTTGCGTTGCTTCCCGTTGGCTTCTCCATGGTCCACAGGTAAGTGGTGGCCCCTGTCGACGCACTTCCGTCTAACTGAACGGTTTCACCCACGGTAGCTGATCTACGAGCCGGGCCAGCTTCGGCGTTCAGCTCTTGAGGAACCGCACTGAAAGTGGCAGAGACGGTTGTCGCAGCATTCATCGTGACTTCACAAGTTGATCCACTGCAAGCGCCGCCCCAAGAGTCGAACTTGTAGCCTGTAGCAGGGTTGGCTGACAGCGTGACTTTCGTACCGCTGGTATAATCTTCTGTACAATCGTTGCCGTTAACCCCGCAGTTGATGCCTTGGGGTGTGCTGGTTACCGTACCGTTTTGGGGCTTGTTAACGGTCAGTGTGTAAGTCATCGGCGTTGGCGACGCTGCATCAAATTTTGCCGTCACGTTTCTAGCCTGGCTCATCGTGACCTGACAGGTACCCGTACCACTACACGCACCGCTCCAACCCGCAAAGGTCGAGCCGTTTGCTGCCGTGGCGGTCAAGGTCACTTGTGTACCGCTCTGGTAGTTCTCCGTGCAGTCACTCCCGCAGTCGATGCCACTGGGGTTGCTCTTGACCGTGCCGCTGCCGTTACCCGTTTTGTTGACCGTCAACGTGTAGGTCGTGGGCGAAGGCGGAGGTGAGGGGGGTGAAGGCGGAGACGGAGGCGAAGGGGGCGAAGGCGGAGACGGGGGTGAGGGCGGCGAAGGCGGAGATGGAGGCGAAGGGGGTGAAGGCGGGGATGGAGGCGAAGGCGGAGACGGAGGTGAAGGGGGCGAAGGCTGCGAGGGCGGGTTCGAGGTGTTGCTACCTACGATGACGTAGCCGCGAATGGCCTCATCAGAGGTGTTGCCTGCGTTGTCCGTGACGTTCGTGCGGAAGACGTAGGCGAACTCGCTACCTGAGCCCTGGAGCTGGTCGATGTTTTGAATGTTGCCGACGCGAATCTCGTAGATGCAGTTAACGGACGTCTGCGTACCCGAGAGGTCGCATCCGGCCACCTCACCGACCAACGTAAAGCCACCGACCTCTTGGCCTTGAACGAGGGGCGCGGCGAGGCCGGGTGGGCTGCTGTTGGCTATGCGGATGCTTACGCCCGAAATCCCGCCGGGGTCGCTATAGGAGACGAGTGCGTAGAAGGTGCCGCCGGGCTGTACGCGGACGATGCGGGGGTCATCTGGACTCGAGATGTTGCTACCCGCGTCGTTTTGAAAGTCGCTTTGCGTGAGTGAAACGCCAAAGGTACCCGTTGGAGGTAAGCCGTTTTCGCCACCTGGCGGAGAGACGTTGCCCCCGATTGTGACATTGGTCGACGAGGAAGCGGAGCCGGCACTGTTGCTCGCGGTGAGCGTGTAGGTCGTGTTCTGGGTCGGATAGACAACCGTACTGCTGCCGCTAACGGCGCCGGGGCTCGTACCGTTGTCCGCAGAGAGATTGAGGCTCGTCACCGCACCCGATACCGTCCAACTCAGCGTGACGGCTTGACCAGGGGCACTGATAGCTGAAGGGTTCGCGGTAAAGCTGGTGATCTGTGGCGGGGTAACATTGGGATCAGGGCCCCCTGGACCACCGCAACCCATGAGCCCTACCAACAACAGTAGGGGCAAGGACCAAAGCCGCTTTTTCATCTTTCCTCCTAAGACCCTATAGCTTTTGCCATCAGCCCACCCCGCAGCGTGCGCCGTACCGAGGACTGTTCTGCATGGCATCTCATCTAACCAACCCAAGCTTAAGAAAACCTTAATGGGTAGCTTAACCTACCGCACCCCTCTTGAAAAGCCCTGACGGCGGCGTATTAAGGTAGAGGAGCTTCGGCCGAAAAAGCGCCTATGGGGGTTGACCGAGAATGATGAGTCTAGAGCGTAAGCGAGCGGTGCTATGACACCCTGGGTGTTTTTGGTCGTCGGACTGTTCGTGATCGGCGTCATCCAAGCCCTTATCGAGCCCCGCATGCTCGTCACGGAGCGGCACAAGGCGCACGTGCCGGGGCTTCCCGCGAGTTGGGAGGGGGCAACGGTCGCACTCCTTGCGGACTTTCAGGTGGGACTTTTCGGCGACAACCGCTCGACCGTGGGCCGAGCTGTCGAGCGCGTCCTAGAGGAGCGCCCCGCACTCGTGCTCATTGCCGGCGACTTCATCCATGACACCGCGCGGGCCATCGAACCCGTCACCGAACTGCTGTGCCCTCTTACGGATGCTGGACTACCCTGCTACGCCGTTTTGGGCAACCACGACTACGCCATGCCGACCGAGAAAGATACACCTGACCTCGAGCTCGCTAGGCGCCTCACCTCGGCTTTGGAGGAGATAGACGTGCAGGTGCTCGAAAACGAAGCGGTGCGCCTCGAAAATGAAGCGGGTGAAGCGCTCTATCTGGTGGGTATCGGCACCCACACCCCGGGGCACGACGACCCCGAGAAAGCCCTCGCGGCGGTTCCCGAGGGGGCGCCACGCATCGTCATGATGCATCATCCGAGCTCGTTTGCGAACGTGCCGGCGTGCGCAGCGCCCTTCGCCGTCGCGGGGCACACCCACGGGGGACAAGTCAGGCTCCCCCTCGGCCCCGGTTGGTCTCTGCTCACCTGGTTGCGCGACGGAGAGGTCTACACCGACGACTGGGTGCGGGGGCACGGCAAGGTGGGCAACCGGCTCTACGTGACGCGCGGGCTCGGGTGCAGCGTCGCGCCGGTGAGGCTCAACTGCTTGCCGGAACTGACGTTGTTTACGCTGACCGCCCAAAAGGTTTGAGGACCTCTCGGGTCCTCGGAGCCGCTGTGCCGAATTAGAACCGAAGTTCGGTACGGCTTAAATGCGAAACATCCCGAACGTGCATGAGGCTCCAACCGGTGCCCCAAACAGATCGCCATGCCGGTTTCTCTTGCTGCACCCTACAAGCCCCGCCTCAGTGCTGGTGCTCTGGGTTTTTACGTTTACCCGCTAGTCAAATCTAAATTTTTTGAGTGAGATCGCCCCGAAGACCTCCAGGGCGCTCCTCCTCAAGCACCGTCAGCCCACGCCGGACTGCCCTGTTTCTGAAGGTGCAACGAAAAGGACCCCTTGCGGGGCCCATCAGCTTTTCTCGTGGCGTTGACTGGGGCGTCTTACCGACCCAAGGTAAAGACCATCGTTGCTGGGAGATTGTACAGCCGAGGCTGGGAGAGGTTATGACGCTCGGTAGCGTTGTAGACGCGTTCAGCCGCGGTACGCAGACGGCCTGAGCGATCCCACGAGGCGATCTGAGCGTAGGGGAAGTTTCGTACAGCGCTGCGGTTGCTATAGGTTCCGCTCCCGCAGATGTTGCCCGCGAGCTGCCCGTCGGTGCTCTTGAGGCCGACATGGGCCATACCGTTGGCCACGCGCTGCATAAAGGTGTTGCTGAACACCCCCTGCGTCGCCAGGTCCGCTAGCCCCTGCGTCGTCAGCCGCACGTACACCATCGGCTGGCAACCGTTGCTCGCTCGCCCTGAGAGCTGTACCCGGTGGTCCCACACGTACCCCGTCCCCGACGGCGTGTTGACGCTGCGCATGTTGTTCTCCACGATCCGCGCCATCCGCCGCGCCTCGGCCGTGTAGCCGCTGTCGCCCGTCAGCTTCCCCATGTAGTGGTGGTAGCGGATCCACTGCACGTACGGGTGCATCAGGTTGCGCGTCAAAAACGGAAAGCCCGAACGCACCCCCTTGCGCCGACGCCACTTGGCCTCGAAGTCGTTGCGCAGGTAGTTCGTCCAGAAGTCCGCGCTGCTGTTAAAGCCCGCCTGCCGCAGCGTGTAGGCCGCCGCCGCCACCACTGAGTGCGTCATCATCTCGTCCATCTCGTGGGTGTCGCGTCCGTAAAAGCTACCCGAACCGCTCCTGAGATAGCGCCAGTTGCGAAAGCCGTCGCCGGTGGTGTCGCGCAGCGTCCCCTGCATCCGGTTCATCACCGTGTCGATCTGCTGCACCAAACGCCGGTCCCCCGTCGTCCGGTACGCCAGGATCAGGCTCGTTAGGTAGTGGTTCATGTTCCGGCCGTAGACGTAGAGATCGCCGGAGTCAGCCATCCGCACGGGGTCGAGCTCGGGCGCGATACCCGTCCTTTCCATGCTGGCTAAAAGTCGGCTGTGCCACTCGCTCCTGCTATTTGTCGGCGCCAACTCAACTGGAAGCTCGCGCTCTAAACCGCTGCTACAGGCCGCTAAAAAAAGAAGACTAATGAGGGTCAGGACGCCTGCCCAGCTACTGCGCGCCACCTTGGGGTTCGCCGTACGTTTCAAGTGTTTGTCCTCTCCGCTGCTCAGCTTCAGGAAGTGTGACCAGAAACCGCCCCGGTCAGGCCTAAGCACCCTTTGAGGACCTACGCGGTCAAGGTGCGCGCACCACAGGCTTTAAGGGCACCGTGGGTTGCTCGAGGGGAGGCCACCCGCTCAGCGGAGGCAAACTTATCCTGCGCTACAATTAAAATTGTTAAGGCCATATGTGAGTTTTATGAGGCGAGGCGAAACTTTTCTTTACCTGCACGGGCGTAGAGAACTTCCTGGGTCGGCCACCCATCTCTCATACAAGCGTGGAGCATAGAGGCGCTTTCCAAGGTGCAGGGCGCAAAGGTGAGCGGTCACACAAGATGAGTATGATGCAGAAAGAGTGCATGACGAGCAGAAAGCACCACGGCGGTAGTTGAGCGAGCACCAGCTGACCGGCGGCGCGCACACGTCGCCAAGCGCTCCCAATGACACCTACACCCCTCGAGGGGTGTTGCACTAAGAGGTATTGGTAGTTCACACCCAACCGGCAGATGTCGCACCAACCACACCAGCGATACCCGACGGGCGCCGAACGGCCGCCACTAAGCGGCCAGCGCCGCCTCGGCCGCCGCCCGCATGACCGCGACGGGCGCTGGCAGACCAGTCCACAGGGTCAGCGCTTCGGCGCCCTGGTAGACGAGCATCGGCAACCCGTTTTGCACCGCGAGCCCGGCCGCCGAGGCGCGTTTAAGGAGCGTCGTCTGCGGCGGCCGGTAGATGATGTCGCACACCATGGCGCGGGGCAGCGCGTCCTCCGGGAGCGGCGACGCCCCCTCCTGCACCCCAGAGAGCCCCACGGAGGTAGTGTTGACGAGCAGCGCCGCGCTGCGCACGCGCCCCTTCAGCTGTGCTGGAGAGAGCACCTCGAGCTCGCCGTAGGGCCCAAGCGCCCTTGCCAAGGCGTGCGCCCGCTCTAGCGTGCGGTTGTAGACGGCTAGGCGCGCCACGCCCGAGCGCAACAGGGCGTACGCCACCGCCCGCGCCGAACCGCCCGCGCCCAGCAGCACGACCTCCTGGCCCGCCGGGTCGTAGCCGCCGTCCTCTTTGAGCGCCCGCATAAACCCCGCGGCGTCGGTGTTGTGGCCCTCGAGCGCGCCGCCGCGGTTCACGATGGTGTTGACCGCCCCGGTCGCCCGCGCCGCCTCGCTGAGGGTGTCGAGCAGGGGCACAACGGCCAGCTTGTGAGGGATGGTGACGTTGGCGCCGAGACACCCGGGGTCGCGCAGACGCGCCACGGCCTCGGGCAGCTCGGCGGCCGCGAGCGCCAGCGCCTCGTAGTGCGCCCTGGCGCCGAGGGCCCGAAAGGCGGCGTTGTGCATCGCCGGGCTCAGCGTGTAGCTCGCCGACCCCGCCAGCAAAAAGGCCCGCTTCACACCCGCGCCTCCTCGAGGCACGCCTCGACCGCCTCGAGGGTGCGCGCGACGTCGTCATCGCCGATCTCGTAGTGCGTGACCATGCGGACGCTCTGCGGCCCTAGCGCCCCGCAGAGCACCCCTTTGCGCGCGAGGCGCGCCGCCAAGGCGGGCGCGTCCGGCACCGTGAGGTAGACCATGTTCGTCTGCACCGCCGCGAGGTCGACCGAGACGCCTAGGCGCACGAGCCCCTCGGCGAGCGCGCGGGCGCGCGCGTGGTCCTCGGCGAGCCGCGCGCTCATCTCGTCTAGGGCGACCAGCCCCGCCGCCGCGACCACACCGGCCTGCCGCATCCCGCCGCCTAGGAGCTTGCGGTAGCGGTGCGCCTCGCGGATAAAAGCCGTCGAACCCAGCAGCACCGTCCCGACGGGGGCGGCGAGCCCCTTGGAGAGGCAGAGCGAGGCCGAATCGAAACCGCGGCAGACCTCGGCGAGCGAGACGCCGAGGGCCGCCGCCGCGTTAAAGGCGCGCGCGCCGTCGAGGTGGAGCGGCAGCCCCTCCTCGCGGGCAACAGTGGCGATCTCGGCGCAGCGCCCGAGCGGCACGACCGTCCCGCCGGCTCGGTTGTGGGTGTTCTCGAGGACAATCAGCCCCGTCGGCGCCTGGTGGACGCTGCGGTGCACCGCCGCGCGCACCGCCGCCGCTTCGGGGACGCCCAAGGGCGCCGGAATGGTGCGCGGCAGCGCGCCGCTGACGACCGCCATGCTGCCCAACTCGTACTCGTAGACGTGCGCCCCCTCCGGCACGATGACCTCCTCGCCGCGGCGCGTGTGCACGGCGATGGCCACCTGGTTGCTCATCGTCCCCGTGGGCATGAGGAGCCCTGCCTCGAAGCCCGCGCGCTCAGCGAGCACCTCCTGCAGGCGGTTGACCGTCGGGTCTTCGCCGTAGACGTCGTCGCCGACCTCCGCTTCGGCCATCGCGCGGCGCATGGCGGGGGTCGGGCGGGTGACGGTGTCGGAGCGTAGGTCGATGGGGCGGCGGTCGATAGGGCGTGCGTCAGTGGGGGCGTCATTCGGTCGCCTCGGCATAGGCTACGATACACCCGTGCTGGTGTTCGACTTCTCCCCTGGACCGCGGCGGGTCTTTGGGCGCCCCCTGGAGGTCATCCGTGCGGACCGCCTCGGCGAGGTCGCGGGGGCGTTCGCGGCCGTGCAGCGGGCCGTGAGCGGGGGACTCTACGCGGCAGGGTTCGTGGCCTACGAAGCGGCGCCCGCTTTCGACGAGGCGCTCAGGACGCACCCCCCCGGCCCGCTGCCGCTCGTCTGGTTCGGCCTCTACGAGGCGCCGACGGGGAGCGCCCCCTTGACAGCGCGCCCGCCGAGCCGAATGGGCGGTTGGGCGCTCGACACCTCGCCCGAAGCGTACGCCCGCGCGGTCGCCGCCATCCAAGGGGCGATCGCCGACGGCGTGACCTACCAGGCCAACTACACGGTGCGGCTGCGCGGGCGGGTGCGCGAGCCTTCCTCCGAGAACCTCTTCGCGCTCTACGAAGCGCTCCGGCGGGTGCACGCACCACCCTACGCGAGCTACCTCGAGCTCGGCGAGGCGCACCTCCTCTCGCTCTCCCCCGAGCTGTTTTTTAGCGTGCGCGGAACGCGCGTCACGGCGCGGCCGATGAAGGGCACTGCGGCGCGCGGGCGCTGGTTGGAGGAGGACGAGGCGCAGCAGCGGGCGCTTCTGGCGAGCCCCAAAGAGCGCGCCGAAAACGTGATGATCGTCGACCTTTTGCGCAACGACCTCGGCAAGCTCGCGCGCCCCGGCGGGGTGCGGGTGCCAGCGCTTTTAAGCCTCGAGACCTACCCGACGTTTCACACCCTGACCTCGACGGTTACCGCCGACCTCCCGGAGCGGCCGACGCTGTGGGCGCTCTTCCGGGCGCTCTTCCCCTGCGGGTCGGTCACGGGCGCGCCCAAAGTCAGCACCATGCAGCTCCTGCGCCGCCTTGAAACTACCCCTCGCGGCGTCTACTGCGGCGCGATCGGTTTCGTCACCCCCCACGGCGAGATGCGCTTTAGCGTCCCCATCCGCACGCTCGTCGTTACCCCCGACGGGCGCGCCGAGTACGGCGTCGGGAGCGGCGTCACCTACGACGCGCGGGCGGAGGCCGAGTACGAGGAGCTGGCAACCAAAGCCGCCGCCATCACCCGCCCGCGCCCCGAGGTCGAGCTGCTCGAGACCCTCCTCTGGGACGGGGCGCGCTACACCCTGCTGGCGCGGCACCTACGGCGCATGGAGACCTCGGCGCGCTTTTTCGGCGTCGCGTTCGACGCGCGTGCCCTGCAGCGCGCCCTCATGGCGCACGCCGAGGCCTTTCGCGGTGAGCGGCGGCGCGTGCGGGCGCGCCTCTCGCACAGCGGCGTCGCGGTCGAGAGCACCCCCTACGCGCCCCCGCCGGAACGACCACCCGTCGCCCTCGCCCGCACCCCCATCGACCCCCGCGACCCCTTCCTCTACCACAAGACCACCCACCGGGAGGTCTACGCACGTCACCGCCGCGCCTTTCCGGACGCCTTCGACGTGCTCTTGTGGAACGGGCGCGGCGAGCTCACCGAGTTCACCATCGGCAACCTCGTCGTCGAACGCCGTGGCGAGCGCCTCACCCCGCCGCGCGAGGCCGGCCTGCTCGCCGGGACTTTTCGCGCCGAGCTGCTCGAGGCGGGTGAGATCACCGAGCGCCCTCTGTTTAAGCACGACCTCTTAGACGCCTCCCGCGTCTGGCTAGTCAACAGCGTGCACGGTTGGGTCGAGGTGCAGCTTCAAAACGCCTTTAGACGGTCTTTCGGCGCAGCGGAGGCGGGCGCACCGCCTTGAGCCATCCCCACCGCGCGACCCGGTGAGCGTCCGGCCGTAACCGAGGAACGCGAGGCTTCCGACCCCTAGTGGCAACCTTAGCCCTCGCCCACGCCCTCCTCCGCCCAGAGCCGCCGCATCTCCGGCGACGCCTCGAGCAGCGCCGCTAGCGTCCCCTGTGCCGCGACGCGCCCGCCCTCCAAGACGACGATGTGGTCGGCGCGCTCCAAGGCGGCGCGGCGGTGCGAGACGACCAAGCAGGTCGCTCGGCGGGCGAAGAGCTGCGCCCAGAGGCGCTGCTCGGTCTCGACGTCGAGCGCCGAGGAGAGGTCGTCGAAGACGAGCAGCTCCGCGCCGCGCAAAAACATCCGCGCCGCCGACGCGCGCTGCACCTGCCCGCCCGAGAGCTTGACGCCGCGCGTGCCCACCGGGGTGTCTAGGCCGTGCTCCAAACGCCGCACGTCCGGCGTCATCACCGCGAGCTCGAGCGCGTCTTGCAGGACTTGCGCGCTCCCGTCGCCGGTGCGCCCCATCAGGATGTTGTGGCGCAGGGTGTCGGAGAACAGGCGCGGCACCTGCGCGGTGTAGGCGCTTCTGGGCGGCACGAACCACGACGCGGGGTCCTGAACCGGCTGGCCGTTCCAGAGGATCTCCCCCGACGCCTTGGGCAGGAGGCCCATGAGCGCGCGCAGCAGGGTCGTCTTGCCGCTGCCGACGCGCCCGGTGATAACCGTGAACGAACCGCGCTCCAGAGCGAAAGTAACGTCCGTCACGCCGTTTGCAGTGCCGGGGTGGTGGCAGGTGAGGCCCCGCACCTCGAGCCTCGCCAGCTGCTCACCCGGCTCGGGGTGCGGCTGCGGCACCTCTGGCACCTCACCCCGCAGATCGAGCGGGTCGCGCGCCACGAGCTTTTCGGGCGGCGCGTCCTGCAAAAGCCACTGCATCCGCTCGAACGACACTCCCGTGCGCTTGTGCTGCGCCAGCAGGTCGCCCATAAAGGCCATGACGTTCGTCAGGCGCGGCAAGAAGGCCACGAAGAGCGCGAAGTCGCCGACCGAAAAGCTCCCCCGCAGCATCGGTCCAGCGGCGACGAGCAAGATGATGCCGGTAGTGATCGTCATCATGTTGACGTTGACGCCGCGCAAGACCTCGGTCAAGAGGACGTCTTTAAGGGCCGCGGCGCGGCGCGTGCGGTTGAGCCCCTCGAAGTGCCGCACCACTCGGTCCTCGGCCCCCGCGATCTTGACCGCCTGCACCGCCGCGAAGGTCTCGCCGATAAAGTCGGTGACGCGCCCCGTCGCCGCGCGGCTGCGGCGGCGGTAGTGGCGGATGCGCTCCGTAAAGGCGCGCGTGAGGAGCACCATCCCGATGAGCGGAGCGAAGACGAGGAGCGTGATGGACGGGTTTACGCTCGCCATCAGGGCGGCGGCGGCGACGGCGTAGAGGGCCAGCCCGCCGAAGTCCACCCAGCTTTCGACGTAGAGCGTCACCTCATCGACGTCGTCGCGAAAGCGGCTCACCGCCTCCGAGGGCGAGTCGGGCAGGACCCGCGACCCCGGTGCGCGCACGAGGTGGTCGATGAGGTTGCGGCGTAAGAGCAAGCTCAGCTCGTGCCAGTAGGTCGCCCAGGTCCAGATGCCGGCGAAAAAGAGCCCGATGCGCCCGAGGTTTAGAGCGGTCAGCAGCGCCAGAAAGCTCCAGGCGTTTAGACCGAAGGGGGATGCGCCGGCGAGCGCGTCGAAAAGGCCCTGGATAAGCACCGGAAACGCCGCGGGCGTCAGGTGGATGAGGATCCAGAGAATGATGTTGAGCCCGAAGTAGCCCGTGCGGTAGCCCAGGAGCCGCCGCATCAAGCGGGCGGTGGTCCATGAGGGATGCCCTGCCGTCTGGGACGGGGCTCGTGAAGCGGTCTGCGTACTCATGCCAGCTCCTTGGTCGCGCCCTCGAACTCGGCGCCGAAAGGGTCGTCTAGCTCGTTCGGGTCGTCTCGCGCCGTGAGGGACGCCTGCAACGTCGCCCCTGAGCCCTCCCCACCCGCGCGCAACAGCCGATAGAAGCGCGAACGGGGGTCGCGGGCCAACCGCGCGCGCGGGCCGTGCTCGAGCACCCGGCCGCCCTCCAACACCAAGATGTCGTCGGCGCGGCGCACGGTCTTTAGGCGGTGGGCGATGATGATGGCCGTTCGGCCCGCCAGCAACCTGTCCACGGCGCGCTCTAAAAGCGCTTCGGTCGCCGGGTCGAGGCGCGACGAGGGCTCGTCCAGGATGACCAAACCGGGATCTGTGAGAAAGACGCGCGCGAACGCCAACAGCTGCGCCTGCCCCGCTGAGAGGCCGCTACCGCCTGCGGCGAGGAGGGTATCCAGACCGTTTTCCAACCCCGCCAGCCAAGACCCTAAACCCAGGTCGTGCAGCACGGCGGTGATGCGTTCGTCCGGCACGGTCGGATCGAAAAACGTCAGGTTGTCGCGCACCGAGGCGTGAAAGAGCTGCACCTCTTGGGTGACCAGCCCGATACGGCGGCGGAGCACGTCGGGGTCTATGTCGCGCACCTCGACCCCGCCCCCGAGAGGTCCCAGGCGGAGCGACCCAGCACTCGCGTCGTAGTGCCGGAGGAGAAGGCGCGTCAGGGTGGTCTTGCCGCTGCCGGTACGGCCGAGGAGCCCGAGCACCTTACCCGGCTCGAGGCGGAAACTCACCTCGTCCAAGATGCGCGCGTCGCCGTAGGCGAAGCTCAGGCGCTCGAAGCTCACGCCGAGCGCCCCCTCGGGGAGCGGCAACGCGCGCCCTCTCGGCAGCTCGCTCCTTAACGCAAACAGCTCGTCGATGCGGGCGACTCCCGCCCCGGCTTTCTGGAGCTCCTGCATCTGCTGGGTGATCTCCTCGACCGGGGCCTCTAACATCAGCATGTACTGGAAGAACAAGTAGGCCGTGCCGAGCGTCACCGCGCCCGTGCTGTAGAGGTAGATAGCCGCACCCAAAGTAATCAGGTCGCCCAGGGTGAACATGCCGTACGAGAGCATCCAGATGGTCGAGCGCTTCATCCAGGCGCGGCGGCCCTTATAGAAGAACTCTCGCGCGACGCGGTTAAAGGCGTGCATGGTGTACGCCCCGCCGCCATTGGCGCGTAGGTCGTCCAAACCCGAGAGCCGCTCCTCGACGAAGCCGAAGAGCTGCGCGCTGGCTTCGCGCTCGTCGCGGGTGGCAGCAACCGCCACGTTGCGGGTGAAGTAGAGCGCGCCGAAGACGCACCCCACGAAGAGCGTCAGCGCGAGGCCGACCCCGGCGTGCTCGAGCCACAAGATGACGAGGATGCCTAGCAGCATGAGCGCCCCACCCAACACCCGCACCGAAAACTGCGAGAAGAAGTTCGCCAGGGCCGTGACGTCGCCGTCGATGCGCTCGATCATCTCGCCGGGGGTGCGCGCGGTATGAAAGCTCAGGTCGAGCCCCAGCGCGTGACGCGCGAGGTCGGCGCGCATGGCGTTGGTCGCGCTCCAACCGACGTCGGCGGCGTAGTAGGTGGCGGCGGCGCTCAAGAGTTGGTTGACCAAAGCTGCGCCCAAAAAGAGGAGCGCTGCGCGCACGAGGGCGTCTAGCGCGCCACCCGCTTCGGCGGTATCGATGAAAAACCGTAAAATCTGCGGCACGACGAGCTGCAAGCCGATGCTGGCCAGCAAGAGCGTCGCCATGAGGGCGACCTTGCGGCCCTGCGGGCGGAGGTAGCGCCCGAGGAGCGCGCCGTAGCGCTTTAGCGGCGGCGCTTTGGGGGTTGGAGCGGAGGGGAGCATTTTAGAACCTCATTCAGTACGCGTTCGGGTCGGAGGTTGTCGCTCGAGGGTAGCCAGCACCGGCAGCAAACGCCTCGGCCTTTCGGGGGAGGTGGCACCCGCCGACACTGCAGAGGTTTCGGCGCCAGCACGCGAGGTGCGTCGGTTAAGGGGCAAGATGAAAAAGGGGGTTGGGTGGGCGTGCAGCGTGTTCATCGCGTCTCCTCGGTGGGCCTCTCGTCCCAGGCGGCCGGCTCCGAGGCGAAAGAGCACGAAAAAAGGCCGTGGGGTTGGGGTCTCCCACGGCCTTAGAGCGCTGACGCTAAAGGGCTACGACGGGGCAGACCTCCTCTGCAACCGAGCACCGGCGGCCGGGATGACGGCGCCGCCAGCACGCGCGCGGAGGGTGGAGGGTACGGGGATGGTCAAAGCTACGTTGTCTGCCATCTGCACCGCTCCTCTCGAGATCTGCCTGTCTTAGGCCCCTTGAGCCTAGCGGGGCGCGCGGGGTTTGTCAAGCCCCACGGGCATCTGCCGAGCCCCGCGCCGACCCAACCAGGGGTAGAGTCTTCTCTATGGTCAAACGCAAACCCACCACCCGCCCCACCCCGAAAGTCCCGGCCCACTCCTCGTGGGACCCGGTGGCGAAGTGGTACAACGGCTGGGTCGGGAAGCGGGGCTCGCACTATCATCGCAAGAGCGCCCTGCCGACCGTACTGGCGCTCAGCGACCCGCAAAAGGGCGAACGGGTGCTCGACATCGGCTGCGGCCAAGGGGTGCTCGCCCCCGCCGTCTTGCAGCGCGGCGCGGCGTACTTAGGCGTCGACGCCTCGCGCACGCTCGTCCGCTTTGCGCGCCAGAACCACCCCGAGGCCCGCTTCGTCCACGGCGACGCGCGGCGTCTCGAGGCGCTCGCCGAGGTGAGCGCCGAGAGCTTCGAGGTCGCGGTCTTTATGCTCTCCATCCAGGACATGAACCCCTTGGAGGAGGTTTTGCAACAGGCGGCGTGGGCGCTCTCCCGGGGCGGACGGCTGGTGATCTTTATGGTTCACCCCTGCTTCCGGAGCCCGCGCGGCAGCGGGTGGGGCTACGACGCGGCGCGCAAACTCACCTATCGGCGTGTCGAGCAGTACCTGACAGGGCGCCGCGTGCCGATGAAAGCCTACGCCGAGGCGGGCGTCAAGAGCACGGGGACGACCCTGAGCTTTCACCGCCCCCTCAAGGCCTACGTCAACACCCTCGCCGCGTTGGGCCTACTCGTCGACCGGCTCGAGGAGCTGCCGGACCCGCACGACGAGCGCGCGCCCGAGATCCCGCTCTTCGCGGCGCTGCGGGCGCGCAAGCTGTAGCGCGCGCCGGGCTTGGACCCTGGGGGAGCGGCCTGCAGCGTCACGGGGTTGTTGCGGCTGCCAGGCAACACTTAGAGGCGACGCCGAGCGCGCCCCGCACGCCACGGTCGACCACCAAAAACGACCACCAAAAAATTGAGCCTTACTGCGTAGTAAGGCTCGTTTGAGGTCTCCCTCTGGCCCCCGGTGGCCGTTCATAGCTTAAACCAAGCTGTGTTGCAAGCGCGTTGCAACGCCCTGCAAGGGCTCCCGGAACCCCCTAGGGGTCCCACGGGCGCAGGATGATCTGCCCGTTATGCAGCTGCGCGACCTCCGGGCCGGAGACGGTCTTGGCGTCGCCGCCCGCCTGCGCGAGCGCGCCGGCGATGCGGAGCTGCTTGGACTGCACCTGCTGCGCCCAGATGATCGCCCGTTCGTTACCGCCCGCGCCCGCGTGGGCAACGCCGCGCAGGGTGCCGAGGACGATGATGTCGTCCTCGGCGATGACCTCGGCGCCCGCGTTGACGTCGCCGATGATGATCGCCGAGCCGCGCGCCTCGAGGCGCGCGCCGCTGCGCACGGTGCGGCCGACGATGAGCGTTTCGCCGCGCGCTTGCGTCACCGCCGTCGGCGGCCGCACCTCGGCGAGGCGCCCGCCCGCTTCGGTGACGATGTCGTCAAGCGTCCTCAAGGTCTCCCACGGGGTGCGCTCGGCGAGTTCGACGAAAACCTTGCCGGTGAGCAGCTCCCGCTGCGCCCCGAGGCGCGCGCGCAGCGTCTCGGGCGTGTCATGGGGCTCGAGGCTGAGCAGGATGCCGCTTCGCGTGCCGCGCGTTTTCATCGTGACCGCGCGGCGCAGGATGGTCTAGAGGGGCGGTGGAGGATGCACATGCTCCTCTTAGTGTACCCGCCCCACCCGGCCGCGCCTAGCCGAGCGCTCACCCGCGCAGCAGGAACTGCCCGGCGCGATGTGGTTAGATACGCCTATGACCCGCCCCCTTAGCTCCCCCCTCCTGGTCATCCACGGCGGCGCCGGTACCATCCGCGACGAGGACCGCGAAGCCTACACCCTCGGCCTGATCGCCGCCAGAGACGCCGGGTTCGCCGTGCTCGCGGGCGGCGGCGACGCCCTGGCTGCGGCGCTGGCCGCCGTTAAGGTCATGGAAGACAATCCGGACGCCTTTAACGCCGGCACGGGCGGTTCGCCGAACGCGCGCGGCGAGGTCGAGTGCGACGCGGCGGTGATGTCGGGCGCCGACGGCTCCGCCGGGGCGGTCGGGGCCGTGAAGACGGCGCGCAACCCGGTTCTGCTGGCGAACAAGGTGCGGTTGGAGACCCCGCACGCCTTTTTCGTCGGGGCGGGGGCCGAGGCGCTCGTCGACGACCCCATCGATAACGAAAGCCTCCTCACGGAGCGCACGCGGCGCGCGTTTAGGGCGTGGCAGCAGGGCGCGGGCAAACCGGCCACCTCGGCGACCGTCGGGGCGGTCGTGCGCGACGCGCGCGGCGACCTCGCGGCGGCCACCAGCACCGGCGGGATGCTCGGCAAGTGGCCGGGCCGCGTCGGCGACTCCCCAATTATCGGCGCGGGCACCTACGCCGACAGCCGCGTCGCCGTCTCCTGCACGGGCAAGGGGGAGGCGTTCATCCGCGCCGTCACCGCCAAAGCGCTCGCCGAACGCCTCGCGGCGGGTGCGGCGCTTGAGGAGAGCGTCCAGCGGGCTTTGGAGGAGGTCAGGGGTTTTGGCGGCTCGGGCGGGCTCATTAGCGTGACAAAGGCCGGGGAGCTCTGCGTGGGCTTTAACAGCGCCACCATGGCGTACGCCTGGAGAGCCGAGGACCGCGAGGGGGCGGTGGTCGGGCTCGAGGCCGGCGTCTTTCTCCTCTAGCCGTGCACCCCCCTATGCGGCGCGTCGCCGTCGTCGGCACCAAGCTCTGGCGGCTCTTTAAGCGGACATTGCGCCGCATAGCGACCCGCGACGTGCTGTGGGGGACGAACGAGGAAACGTTCCGCCAGGCGTTTTTGCGCCGGAAGTCCCTCTTGTTATGCAAGACGCACTGGCGCGGGCGCCGCCGCTATGAGGCGCACTTCGCGACCCTACTGCCCCACGTGAGGCTGCTGCGGCTCTTTGAACCCGCCGAGGCGGAGAGGCTCCTCAAAGGCCTAAGATAACCCTATGATCCATACTGTCACGGCCAACCCGGCGCTCGACCTCACCTACCGCGTCACCGAACTTAAGCTCGACGACAAGCTGCGCGCCACGGCCGTCTTTCGCGCCCCCGGCGGCAACGGCGTCAACGTCAGCCGGGTCGCGGCGCGCTTGGGGCACCCCACGGTGGCGATGGGCCTGGTCGGGGGCCGCGCGGGCGACGAGTTTAAAGAGCTCCTCAAAGAGGAGCATGTGCGCACCTGGTTCACGCAGCAGTCGGGCACGACCCGCACGAACGCCATTATCCAAGACGACCACGCGCAGCAGCTGCGCGTCTCCGGACCCGGCCCCGAAGCGTCCCCCGAGGAGACGGCGATGCTGCGCTCGAGCATCTTCGAGCTGCGCGCACCCGACTTTCTGGTGCTCTCGGGCAGCCTGCAGCGGGGTATGCCGGAGGACTTTTACACCGACGTCATCGCCGAAGCCAAACGGCAGGGGGTAAAGGTGGCCGCCGACATCGACAAGGAGCTCGCGCAGGTCGTCGCGGCCGGGGTCGAGCTTATCAAACCGAACCAGTACGAGTTGGAGCGGCTCACGGGGCTGCGGGTCACGGACATCGGGAGCGCCGTCGCGGCGGCCGAGCGCGCCCTGGCGCAGGGGGCCAAAGCGGTGCTCGCGAGCTTGGGCGCCCAGGGGGCGGTGCTCGTGACCGAGGGGGGGGCGTGGCAGGGGGTGCCGCCGAAGGTCAAAGCCGACTCGGCGGTCGGCGCGGGCGACTCGCTCCTGGGTGGGGCCTTGGTAGCGCTCGCCGAGGGCGAGGGGTGGGAGGCGGCGCTGCGGCTCGGCGTCGCGTGCGGCGCGGCGACCGCCACGACCCCCGGCACCGACTTGTGCCACAAGCCCACCGTCGAGGCGCTGCTGCCGCAGGTGGTGGTGACGGCGCTGTGAACGCCCCCGAGAGCGCCCCGCCGGTGCGGCTCTACGGCCTGGCGGGGTGCGGCCCTTGCGAAGTGGCGAAACGCTTCTTGAGCTCGAGGGGCGTGCCGTTTACGTTCGTCGACGTCGCCCGGGAACCGGAGCGGCGCAACCTGTTAGAGGCGCGCCTCGGGTCGCCGGCGCGGGGGGTCATCCTCGAGGACGGCGACACGCTAGAGGTCATGCAGGGCGTTTCGGTGGCGGTCCTGTCGCGTTGGCTGTCGGCTTACCGGGAGCGGCACGGGTTTACTCCCTGGCCTCGACGCGGTACACCGTCCCGTCGGCAAAGGAGCTGACGAGCAGCGCCCCCTCGTGCGCCAGCAGGTGCTGGGGCAGCCTGATGCCGGTGATAAAGGGCGTCACCGCACCCGTGCGGGCGTCCACGCGCACAACCCTCGAGGCCGCCCACAGCGCGACCAAGAGCGCCCCCTCCTCAAACGGTGACCCCACCACGCTCGTCGGCGTCGCGCCGCGGGCGAACAGGGCGAGGGGCGCTTCGGTCGCCGCGCAGCGCGCCCGCGTGCCCCCAAAGTTGTGGGCGGGTTGCCGGTCGCCGTAACAGGACGGCCAGCCGTAGTCGGCGCCTTCGCGGATGATGTTAAGTTCGTCCGGCGGTGGGCGGCCGTCCACCCAGTCGTCGCCGACTTCGGTGCTGTAGAGCGTGCCCGAGGCGTCGAAAGCGTGGGCGTAGGCGCCCTTGAGCCCCGTCGCCAGCGGGCGCGGCGCCGCAGGGTTCGCTGGGTCCAAGCGCCACAGCGCGCCGGAGCCCTCCCGCACGCCGGTCGCCGTGAGCGCGCCGCTCGTCTCGAAGAGCAGCTCGCCCGCCGGGGTCAGCGTCAGCGTGCCTTGAGAGCGCCCGTTGCTGGGCAGGTCGCGCAGGACGACCTCGAGTTCGCCCACCGCCCCCCCTGCTAGCGGCGCGCGCAGCAGGCGGTCCCCCGCCATCACCCACAGGTCGGCCTCGGTGACGGCCAACCCCGTCGGTTTGAAGAGCTCCTTCAGCAGCACCTCCCGCTCCCCCGTCCGGAGGTCCACCGCCACGACCTGCCCCGCGCCGCTGTTCTCGCCGCCCGCGAGCTGCGCCACCCACAGCCGCCCGTCCGGGCCGAAGGTCATCTGGGTGGGGCCGCGCAGGCCCGTTACGAGGGGGTCGGCCGCGTAGCCGTCTGGGAGCGCCAAGGGCTGCGCCCACCCGAGCGTGAGCAGCGCGCTGAGGACGAGGGCGCCTAGACCAGGGAGCGAGGAGCGCATAGCGCAGTCTAGGGCGGTCTCCCCTCCCCGAAAAAGCGCGCGCTTACGCCAAGCCGGTTGCGACGTCAGGGCGCCTCGCAGGGCCGGGGCTCGCCCACGAAAAACACCTCGTGGGCGCTCGAGGGCCCGATGCCCTGCACCACCCCGCCCGCCGCGAGGTAGACCCCGCCGTTACAGACCGCCGCCTGGACGCCGTGGCGGGGCGTCGGCATGGGGGCGAGGCGCCGCCAGGTGTTCGTGCGCGGGTTGTACGCCTCGACCTCCTCGTAGGTGTTGCCGCCCCCCTCGCCGCCGATGACCAAGATCTCATCCCCCAGCACCGCCGCGGCGAAACCGCCGCGCTCGGTCGGCAGCTCGGTGTCCAGGGTCGTCCAGGTGCCGCTGGCGATGTCGAAGGCGTCCACGGCGGGGGTCGTGGCGTTGATGCGCGCCTCGCGCCCGCCGATGGCGTAGAACACCCCGTCCAACACCACCGCGTGGAAGTGGTCGCGGGGGTTGGGCATGTCGGGCAGCGCGGTCCAGGTGTCCGCTACGGGGTCGTAGACGTCGAACCAGGTCCGCGCCACGAAGCCGTTTAAGCCCCCGGCGTAGTAGATGAGGCCGTCGTGGACCGCCACGCCCCCCGCACCGCGCCCGCGCGGCATCGGCGAACCCTCGGTAAAGGTGTCGGTTTCGGGGTCGTAGATGTAGACGGTGTCGGTCTCTACGCGCAGGTCGCCGCCCACATTGCCGCCGATGTAGAGGATCTTCCCGCCGACCGCGACCCCTTGGATGTGGTCGAGGTTTCTGGGGAGCGGCGCGACCTCCGTCCAGGTCCGCGCCACGGGGTCGTAGACCTCGTGCAGCGTGCTGCCGCCGGCGAGGTAGAAGCGCCCGCCGAGCTGCACGTACGAGACCTCCTGGCGCGGCGCCGCGCTTTCGGGAAGCGCCCTCCACGCGCCAGCGCCACCAGCGCCCGGTTCTACGGTGATGACGGCCTGATCACGGGCGCTGGCTTGGCCGTCGGTGACGGAGAGCTCGAGCGTGTACGCCCCCGCTTCCGGAAAGCGCGCGCTGGTCTCTAGAGCGCTCGCGTCGGCAAACGTCACCTCGGCGGGACCCGCGAGCTGCGCCCAGAGCGCCGTGAGGGGGTCGCCGTCGGGGTCCGCGGCGCGGCCCGCCAGGAGCACCCCGTCGGCGGGCAGCGTGACGGTTCGGTCGCCCCCGGCCGAGACGGTAGGGGGACGGTTGTCCGGCGTGGGGCCGCCCGGCGCGTAGCAGGCCGAGAGCAACCCCAAGGGCGCCCACAGCAGGGCGCGCCACGAGCGGTGGGGGCGGGTCGCGAAACGGTTCATGGTCCTCCTCTAGAGCCTCTTCTGCCAGGGACCTACCCTTAGCTTAAAGGCTGCGCGGCTCGAGGTAGGGCGCCGACACGCGCGCCCCCCGTCACGCCTCCTGACGCGCTCACGGCGCGCAGCCGCACGTGCGTCCCACACCCCGCTACGCCAACCTGGTCGCAACGCCCAAAGGCCGAACGCGAAAACCTGTATACTAAACCCTGTACCGCTCCGCACGGCTACGCGACGCACGTGCCCGCCAGGCAGCTGGCGACTAAGGAGGCGTTTCATGGCCACGCACGACGACCACCCGCACACCCACGGCCCCGGCTGCGGCCACACCGCGGTTCGGCACGACGGTCACACCGACTACCTGCACGACGGGCATCTGCACCATCAGCGCGACGATGGCGCCGTCGAGGAGCACGCGCTAGAGGTCTCGAGCACCAACCCCGCCGAGCACAACCCCACCGTGGACGGTCACGACGCCGCGCACGTCCACGGCCCCGGCTGTGGCCACGAAGCGGTGCCGCACGGCGACCACGTCGACTACCTGGTGAACGGCCGCCTGCACCACCCGCACGGGGATCACTGCGACGACCACGGTCCGGTCGAGGTCGTGGCGTAAAAAAGCGCTCGAGAACCTCGAGCGCCTCTCTCTTACCGCGAGCGCTACCAGCTCGCCTTTTTGACCCCCGGCAAGAGGCCCGCGTGCGCCAGCTCGCGCAGCGCGATGCGCGACACCCCGAAAGCGCGCAGGTAGCCGCGGCTGCGCCCCGTGAGCGCGCAGCGGTTTTTTACGCGCACCTTTGAAGCGTCGCGGGGCAGGCGCCCAAGCCCCCGGTAGTCGCCGGCGGCTCTAAGCGCGCGGCGCTTGTCGGCGTACTTCGCTGCTAAGCGTTGGCGTTGTCGGTTTTTGGCGATGAGGCTCTTTCGGGCCACGCTGGCTCCTTTCAGGCGCTTTTCGGCAGCGCTAACCCCGCGGCGCGCGCGATGTGCGGCAGCGTCAGCGGCAAGTAGGCCGTGGCGCTCGCGAGGGTGTTGACGCCGAGCCCGCCGCGCGTCAGCGCGTGCGCCCCCATCGGGTACAGCGGCGGCAGGTTCTTCCAGCGCCCGGTGTCGTCCAGGATCGGGCGGTGTTTGGCGGGGCCGCCCACCACCACGGGGGCGCGGTGCTCGCGCGCGGTCTCGGCGATAAGCGGCAGCTCCCGCAGCCGCGGCGCGGCGCCCGTCGCCGCGAGCAGGAGGTCGGCGTACTCGGCGTGGTCGCCCTCCGGCGTGCGGTACTGCAGCTGCACCCCACCCCAGAGCGGCGCGGCGGCCTGCACGCGGGCGTAGAACGTGACGCGCACCCCGAGCGCGCGCGCCCGCGCCGCTAGCCCCGGCAGCGAGGTGTTGGGCACGTGCGTTTTGCGCAGCGTGCGGAGGCGCTTTTCGGGAGACAGCGCCATAAAGCGCGCCATAAAGTCCGCCTGGAACCAGTGCGGCGCGAAGGGCAGCTGCCACTCGATGGGGTTGAGCGCGCGCGAGAGCAGCGTCACCTTGGCGCCCGCTTCGGCGGCGCGGATGGCGGCCTCCCAGCTCGAGAGGTTGGACGAACCGGCCACCACGACGCGCTTACCCGCGAGCCCCTCGTAGCGGAAACCGAGCACGTGCGCCCGCGTCGCCTCCGGCAGGCGCGCCCACCAGGGGCGCCACGGCCGCGGGACGCGCAGGTGCGGCCCAAGCCCCGTCGCGAGCACCACGGCCGCCGTCGCGAAGCTGCGGCCGTCCTCTAGGTGTACGCGCCAGTGCCCCTCGGCGCCTTCCCACACGGGCTCGAGGCGCGCGGCGCTGGCCTGCAGCACGTGGGCGTCGGCGCCGCTACGCCGCGCGACGCAGTTCGCGTAGCGCCAGAACGCGAGGCGCGGGGCGCGGTGTGCTGGCGTGGTGCTCAGGTTGAAGGCGCTCGCGGCCGCGTCCTCGAGGCGGTAGACGCCCCGAAGCGGGAAGCTGCCGTCGTCGTCCTCGAAAGCGCCCATCCCCCGCTCGGGGACGCCCAGCGCAAAGTCGAGCTCGGCGGGGCTGCGCAGGTGCCCGACCGCCTGCATGGGGCCACCCGGGCCGTAGAGCGGGAGCCAGTCGGCAGCCTTGTCGAGCAGCCGGTAGCCGCTCACCCCGCGGTCTTGCAAGAGGAGGTGCAGGGCGAGGCCGTGCGGGCCTCGCCCGCCGACGACGGTGAGCGGAACGTCGCTTAGCGGACGCACGGGAGCCGTAGAGGCGTCACTAGTGGATCACACCGCCCTCTAACGCGAGCAGCGCCACGCCGCTCGGGGTCCCCCCGACCTCTAGGCGGCGCGTCACGCTGAGCGCGTCGCCCTCAAAGCGCACCTCGGCGACCTCGCCCGCGCTCGGCACGCTGACGTAGACGGCGTGTTCGCCGACCGCCAGCCCAGGGCGCGCCGCACCGTGCCCGCCGCCCGGGCCCGGGTCGAACGCTTCCATGACCGACACGCTGCCCTGGAGCTCCCCTGATTGCGCCTCGAGGCGGTGCAGCTCGCCGTCGCGCGTCAGCACCAAGAGGTGCTCGCCCGTGTGGTCGAAGGCAAAGCGCAGCGGCGCGCTCGGCAGAGAGACGGGCTCGAGCGTCTGCGCCGCCGCGTCGATGAGCACCACGCCGTCACCCAAGTTGCCGACCATCACGGGGCTAGCCTCGTGGGCGACGACCGTACCGACCCGCGCGTCTTCGGGCGTCCCGGCGGGATTGTCCAGCTTCACCGCGCTCAGCGCGCCCTCCTCGTAGGTGACGAGCAGCACGCCGTCGGCGCAGCCGAAAGCCGCCACGTCGCCCGCCGAGGCCTCACCGTGCAGCCGCGGGCACCCCTCGAAGCTCGTTTCAAGCTCGCCGCCCCGGGTAAACGCGTCGACGCGCCCCAACTCCAAGTAGCCGACGAGCACGTGGTCGCCGAGCACGACCGCCGCCCCGTGGTCGGGCCCCGCGGACTCGAGACCGAGGTACTCGAGCGAGAGCCCGAAAAGGCGTTCGTCGAGCACCGCCACGGTCCCGTCGGCGTCGTTAAAGATGGCGATCTCGTGCTCGCCCGTCCACACGTGGGTGGGTTGGCGCCCGACGTTGAGGGTCTGGAGGATGTACGGCGCGCCCTGCACGAGGTCGGCGTGGTCGCCGTGGTCCTCTAGGCGCAACCCCGAGTGCACCACCGTGACGCGGTTTTCGTCGCGGTGCACGACGAGGCCGTACTGCCCGCTCGGCGAGCGGTACACGTTCCCCCCCGGTCCCGGCACGCTAAAGCTCGCGAGCACCTCTTCGCTCAGCAGGTCGAGCACCGCCACGGTGGCGTCTTCGTGGTCGGCGACCAAGAGCCGCGTCCCCGCAACCTCGTCGTGGTCGCCGTGGTGGGCGTGCTCGGCGTGGTCATGGTCGTGATGGTCGTGGTGCTCGTGGTCATGGTGGTCGTGCTCGCCATGCTCATGGTCGTGCTCGGCGTGGTCGTGAGCACCCTGGGGGTGACCGCCGTGCTCGTGATGGTCATGCGCGTGGTCATGATCGTGGTCGTGACCTTCGTGATCGCCGTGCCCATCGTGCGCGTGGTCACCGTGCGCCTGCTCGGCGTGCGTTGCCTCCCCCTCTTGGGCCAAGGCGCCGCCGAGGGTCAGCAGCGCGGCCAGCGTCAGGTAGCCTAGACGGTTCATACTTTCTCCTCGCGAAAGAGCACGTGCCTGCGGAGTCTCGGGTCGTACTTTTTGAGCTCGAGCTTGTGCGTCGTCGTGCGGCGGTTTTTCGTCGTTGCGTACACCGACCCCGTCCCCGCCGTCGAGCGGAGCAGGATCTTGATGCGCGGTCCGTCTTTCGCCATGATCCTCCCTTACTGATAATTGATTATCAGCAAGAGCCATCGTAGCGGCTTTTCGCAAGGGCGTCAAGGTATAGACGCCTTTAGAAACGTCCCGCTGACCGAACCTGCGTTTACCTTCAACAGTCGGGACACGAGACGTGGAGAAGAACGCGCTCTCACCTCTTGGTTTGCTACACTGGGCTGATGAAACGCCAGACTGCGCAGCGCCGCGCCATCTTGCGCGCGCTCGAGCGTGCCCCCGGTCCCTTAACGCCCCAGGAGGTCCTCCACGCCGCCCGCGAGACGCACGCGAGCCTCGGCCTAGCGACCGTCTACCGCAACCTGAGCACTATGGAAGCCGAGGGGGAGGTCGTCCCCGTCCACCTCCCCGGCGAGAGCGCCCGCTTCGAGATCGCCGGGCGCGGGCACCACCACCACTTCCGCTGCCAGAGCTGCGGCGGCGTGTTTGAACTCACCACCACCTGCCCGGTCGTGGTGTTAGAGGGGCTCACCCTGCCGGGCGGTTTCACCGTCAAGCACCACGAGCTCACGCTCTACGGCGTCTGCCCGCAGTGCCAGAGCAACTGATCACGGCTTGTCCCGGCGAGAGACGCCCCTTGACGCAGCACACCGGCGCGGGGTGAGCGTGCAGGGTCAGCCCCACATCGCCTTAGGCTGCCAACACTCCCGGTCAACATGGGTGCGCTACGAGCGCCGACCCTCGCTAGAGCGCCGGACGTGGAGCAAAACGCCACGCCCGAGGCCGTGCTCAGGTTTACGATCAGCCAAGCCATACCTAGCGGCCCCAACAGCTTGGGGCGTCATCTGGAGGTGTACGCGTGAAGCTCGCGGTGTTTGGTGGTACGGGGAAGACGGGGCGTCCCCTTTTAGAGCAGGCGCTCGCGGCGGGCCACGAGGTCAGGGCGCTCGTACGCGACCCCGGCAAACTGCCGCTAAGTCTAAGCGGGCACGAGCGGCTCGAGCTTATTCAGGGCGACGCGCTCGACCCGGAGGCCGTCGCGCGCACGGTGAAGGGGGTGGACGCGGTGCTCAGCGTGCTCGGTCAGACGAAGGGTTCGCCGCCCGACCTCGTCACCCGCGCGACCGAGAACATCCTCGCCGCGATGCATGCGCACGGCGTCCGGCGGATCGTGACGCTTACCGGCGCGGGCGTCCCCGACCCGCGAGACAGGCCCAAACTCATCGACCGCGTCTTCACCTTTCTCTTAAAGCGCCTCTCGGGGGCGGTGTTGGAGGACGGCGAGCAGCACGCCGCGCGGCTTAAAGCGAGCGGGCTTGCGTGGACGGTCGTGCGCGCACCGCGCCTCACAAACGGTCCGCACACCGGAAGCTACCGCGTGGGCTTTGTCGGCAAGGATTCTGGGGTGCAGGTCTCGCGGGCGGACGTGGCCGACTTTATGCTTCAGGAGGTGGCAAGCTCGCGCTTCGTGCAGCAGATGCCCGTGGTGACGAGCTGAGGCGGCTAGGGTGCTACACTGCCTACGATGCACACCCCCCCTCGTATCGCCTTTCAAGGGGTCGCCGGCGCGTTCAGCGAGCAAGCAGCGCTCCAGTTTTGCCCCCACGCCGAGGCTGTTGGCTACAGCACGTTCCAAGAGGGTTTCGCGGCGGCGGTTTCGGGTGCGTGCGACTACGCCTGCTTACCCGTGGAGAACTCCCTGGCGGGTTCGATCAACCAGACCTACGACCTCTTGACCGACTCGGTGCTGCACGTCGTCGGGGAGCAGGTGGTGCGGGTCGAACACAACCTGCTCGTGGTCCCCGGCACCAAGCTCGCGGACGTTCGGCGGGTCTACTCGCACCCGCAGGCTCTAGAGCAGTGCCGCGGCTTCCTGACCCGCCACGGCTTCGAGGCGGTGACCGACTTCGACACGGCGGGGGCCGCCAAACTCCTCGCCGAACGGCAGGAGAACGGGGGGGCGCACGGGCACGCGGCGATCGCCTCCAAGCGGGCGGCCGAGATCTACGGCCTCGAGATCCTAGCCGCCAACATCGAGGACACCGACTTTAACTACACGCGCTTTTTCATCCTGGGCGCCGACGAGGTGCCGCGGGGCGAAGGGGAGCACAAGACGAGTTTGGTCATCGCCACCCGCCACCGCCCCGGCGACCTCGTGCGCTGCTTGGAGCTCTTTCCGCGGCACGGCATCAACATGACCAAGCTCGAGTCGCGCCCCCGCCGCGACAAACCCTGGAGCTACCTCTTTTATATCGACATCGAGGGGCACCTCGACGACGCCAACGTGCAGGCCGCCGTGACCGGCCTCATGCGCCGCGCGGCCTTCGTCAAGTTTTTGGGTTCTTATCCCGCCGCCCCGAGCGTGAGCGAGGTCGCCTCATGAACCGCCCCCCCGACACCGACCGCTTCGACGACCCTGAGCCCACCATCACCCTAAACGACGCGCTCAAGCTCTCGGGGCTCGCCCAGACGGGCGGGCAGGCCAAGCTGATGATCCAGTCGGGGAGGGTGCGGGTCAACGGCGAGGTCGAGACGCGCCGCAAACGCAAGCTCCGCGAGGGGGACACCGTCACGGTCGGCGACGAGACGTTCGTGCTCGGGCTCGCGGGGGAGCTAGAGGGCGACCGGTGAGGGTGTCGGGAGCGCGGCGAGCGTCAGCGGTTCGTGAAGGCCCAAAAGCAACCGTACCCGGTAGTGGTCGCCCTGCGGCTCCCGGTAGACCTCGAGCCGCCCCTTTTCAAGGTTGACGAGCCAGTATTCCGGCACCCCCGTGCGGGCGTAGATGGGTAGCTTGACCTTGCGGTCGTGCAGGAGCGTGGACACGCTTACCTCGACGACGAGGTACACATCGGTAGCCCTGGGCAGCTCCGCTTCGTAAAAGTCCGCGCGGGGAACGAGGACGGTCACGTCGGGTTCGGGGGCGTCCTCCTCGGAGAGAGCCACCGGACTCTGAACGCGCACGATTGCGCGGTCGCCGCAGGCACGCTCGAGCGCCTTCATCATCCGGTCGACCCAGGCGGCGTGCTTGCTACTCGGCGGCGACATCGTGTAGATCTCTCCCTCCAGCAGCTCCACGCGCTCATCGGGCGCGAAGAGCCCCGCCTCCCCCATCGCCAGAAAGTCGGCGACCGTGAGCTTGCGCTTGGTGATCATAGGCTAGTTTAGCAGCCGCGCTCACGGGCTTGGCGTCGGTGCGCGCAGGGTCGACGGACGCTTTGGATATGCTTGCGCGCGCATCTTTATGCCCTAAAGCCGCGTGTTATGGTCTTCAGTTGGTATGCCCAAGCGCGACGATATTCACAAGATCCTCATCCTCGGTTCTGGCCCCATCGTCATCGGCCAGGCCGCCGAGTTCGACTATTCGGGTACGCAGGCGTGTAAAGCGCTGCGCGCCGCCGGGTTCGAGGTCGTGCTCATCAACGCCAACCCCGCGACCATCATGACCGACCCCGAGGTCGCCGACCGGACGTACATCGAACCCCTGACCCCGGAGGTCGCCGAGCGGGTCATCGCCCAGGAGCGGCCCGACGCGCTCTTGCCGACCCTGGGCGGGCAGACGGCTTTAAACCTCGCCAAGGCGCTCTACGAGACGGGGGTCTTGGAGCGCTACGGGGTCGAACTCATCGGCGCCAACTACGAGGCCATCAACAAGGGAGAAGACCGCGAGCTCTTTCAGGCGGCGATGCGCAAGATCGGCATCAAGACGCCCGCGGGCAAGATGGTCGGCAGCCTCGAGGAGGCCCTGGACTTCGTCGCCACCATCGGCTACCCGGCCATCATCCGGCCGTCATTTACCCTCGGCGGGACCGGGGGGGGCGTCGCCTACGACGAGGCCGAGTTCCGGCAGATCGTCCGCCGGGGGCTGCACGACTCGCCGGTACACACGGTGCTGGTCGAGCAGTCGGTGCTCGGTTGGAAAGAGTACGAGCTCGAGGTCATGCGCGACCACAACGACACCGTGGTCATCATCTGCTCGATCGAGAACGTCGACCCCATGGGGGTGCACACCGGCGACTCGATCACGGTGGCGCCCGCGCAGACCCTGTCCGACAAGGAGTACCAGCGGCTGCGCGACGACGCCATCGCCATCATCCGCGAGATCGGGGTCGACACCGGCGGGTCGAACATCCAGTTCGCGGTCAACCCGCGTAACGGCGAGGTGATGGTGATCGAGATGAACCCGCGGGTGTCGCGCTCGTCGGCGCTGGCCTCCAAGGCCACGGGCTACCCGATCGCCAAGATCGCCGCGCTGCTCGCCGTCGGCTACCACTTAGACGAGCTCCCTAACGACATCACCAAGGAGACCAAGGCGGCCTTTGAACCCTCCATCGACTACGTGGTGACCAAGATCCCGCGCTTCGCGTTTGAAAAGTTTCCCGAGACCTCGCCGCTCTTGGGCACCCAGATGCGTTCGGTCGGCGAGGTGATGGCGATCGGCCGCACCTTCAAAGAGTCCTTGCAAAAAGCCCTGCGTTCGCTCGAGCTCGACGTGCGCAGCGAGACCAAAAACCTCAACTTGGCGCAGCTCGAGAGCCGCCTGGCGGCGACCCCGCAGCGCTTGGGGGCGCTTTTGGAGCTTCTGCGGCGCGGCAAGAGCGTGCGCTTTTTGGCCGAGCGCACCCACATCGACCCCTGGTTCTTGGCGCAGCTTAAAGAGATCGTCGACGCCGAGCGGGAGATCACCGCGCTCGGACCCGTCGAGCGCTGGAACTGGGAGACGTGGCGCGAGGTCAAGCGCTTCGGCTTTTCCGACAGTGATCTCGCGCAGCTGACCGGTACGGACGTGATGACCGTGCGGCGGCTTCGCAAAGAGCGCCACGCCGCGCCGGTCTACAAAACCGTGGACACCTGCGCCGCTGAGTTTGAAGCCTACACCCCCTACCACTACTCGACGTACGAGTGGGAGGACGAGGTGCGCCCCTCGGAGCGGCCCAAAGTCGTCATCTTGGGTTCGGGCCCCAACCGCATCGGCCAGGGGGTCGAGTTCGACTACGCCACCGTGCACGCGGTCTGGGCGCTTAAAGAGGCGGGGTATGAGACCATCATGATCAACTCCAACCCCGAGACCGTCTCGACCGACTACGACACCGCCGACCGCCTCTACTTCGAACCTTTGACCTTCGAGGACGTCTTGAACGTCATCGAGCGGGAGGAGCCGGCGGGGGTGATCGTCCAACTCGGCGGCCAGACGCCGCTGAAGCTCGCCGCGCCGCTCGAGGCCGCCGGGGTGCCGATCTGGGGTACCCCGGCGCGCGCGATCGCCGAAGCCGAGGACCGCGACGCCTTTCACCGGCTCTGCGCGCGGCTCGGCGTCCCGCAACCCGCCGGCGGGGTCGCGCAGCGCCCGGCGGAGGCGCTCACGTTGGCCGCCTCGTTGGGCTACCCGCTGATGGTGCGCCCCTCGTTCGTGCTGGGTGGGCGGGCGATGCAGGTCGTCGAGGACGAGGGGGCTTTGGAGCGCTACTTGCGCGAGGTCTACGCCGAGCTGCCGGGGTCGCCGTCGATCCTGTTAGACGCCTTTGTCGCGGGGGCGCAGGAGGTCGACGTCGACGCCCTAGCGGACGGCGAGCGCGTCGTCGTGGCGGGCATCATGGAGCACATCGAGGGGGCCGGGGTGCACTCGGGCGACTCGGCGTGCATCACACCGCCGGTGTCTCTAAGCGACGAGGTCATCGCGACGCTGCACGACTACAGCACCCGGCTCGCGAGGGCCATCGGCGTGCGCGGGCTTATCAACCTCCAGTTCGTGGTCAAAGGGGGCGAGGTGCTGGTGATCGAGGCGAACCCGCGCGCGAGCCGGACGGTGCCCTACCTCTCCAAAGCCATCGGGCACCCCTTGGCCAAGTACGCCGCGCTGATCGCCGCCGGCAAGACGCTCGCCGAGATCGGGTTTACCGAGACGCCGACGCCGAGCGTCTACAGCGTCAAAGAGGCTGTGCTGCCCTTTCTCAAGTTTGCGGGCGTGACCCCCGTCTTGGGCCCCGAGATGCGCTCGACGGGGGAGAGCATGGGGATCGACCCCGACCCCTACATGGCCTACTACAAGGCGCTGTTGGGGGCGAACGTGCGCCTGCCCACGTCGGGGACGGTGGCGCTCATCGGCGAGGGGTTGGAGGTGGTGGGCGCGGAGCTGTGCGAGCTCGGCTTCTCGGTGACCAAGGCGCCGGAGGGCGCGGGGGAGCCCGCTTACGCGCTGCTGATCGCGACAACGGCGACGCCCGAGCTGCGCCGCGCGTTAGAGGCCGGCGTCCCCATCGTCACCACGCCCGAGGCAGCGCGCTGGACCGTTCGCGCGCTGCGCGCGGCGCAGCGCGGCACGCTCGAGGTCCGCCCCCTACAGGAGCTGCACCGGGGCGCTTAGCGCGCTACTCGTCCGCCGCGAGCACCGCGACCCCGCGCACGCGCTCGGTGCGGCGCTCGGGCAGCCGTTCGACGAGCGACAGGGCGTAAGCCGAGAGGTGCGTGAGGCTCTCCGGGACGCCCTGGCGCAAGCAGAACTCGCCCGAGTCGACGCGGCTCACGAGGTGAAAGGGCGCTTCCCCGAGGAGCTCGAGCACCTTGAGCACCTCCTCGCGGGAGGGCGCGGCGCCGTCGACGACGTCGTCGAGCAGAAACACCGAGGGCGCGCGCAGCCCCGCGAGGCGCGAGAGCACCTGCGAAAACGCCCCCCGCTCGGCGACGCGGCGCTCGATGGTGCGCTCGAAGCGGCGCAACCCCTCGTCGAAAAGCCCCTCTTTGACGAAGTGCGGTTCGAGGTCGACGGGGCTTAGCGGTACGGTCGCCAAGAGCCCCAAGGCGCGCTCCAACGCCTCCCACGACCAGAGCGTCGCGCCGGCACCCGCGGCGGGGGCGCGCAGCCGCAGCAGGTCGTGGTGGCTGCCAAAAACGGCCAGGTAGGTGCTGCTCAGCTCGCGGCGGCGGGCTAGGAGCTTCGTCCAGTCGAGCCGCGCCCCTTCCGCCAGGAGGTGAGCGAGCACCGTGTAGTGGCGCCGCCCGAGCTCGGCGTGCGCGACGAGGTGGCCGTGCGCGTGCGCCTCGACGCGGAAGCCGAAGGTCTCTAGAGCGCGGCGCAACAGCGCGCTCTGCGAGGTGTCGGTGCTCGGCGCCTCCGAGGGGCGCGCAAACGACGCCTCGCCGCTGCGCGCGACGAAGGTCGTCACGGTCGGGTAGGGGCGCGGCGCGGCGGGGGCGGCGTCGGGAACCGCGAAACCCCAGCGCCCCTCGTACTTGGTCAGCCGTCCGTCGCGCTGCAGCGCGGCGCCGAGGTCGAACTCAGGGGGCAGATCGGGGAAGAGGGCGCGGATCTCCCGCTCGGACAAGGGCGCCTGCTCGACGATGCGGTCGATCAGCTCGCGCTGCGCCTCGGGGCGGGTGTAGTCGGGGCGTTTGGGCCTCGGCAAGGGGGTGATCGCGTAGGCGCCGTCGGGGAGCGCGCGCACGCTCAAGAGGTCGTTGACCGCAAGCCCATGGCGGGCGAGAAAGGGCGCGACGCCCAGGAGCTGGTGCGAGGCGGTGACCTGCAGCTCGAGGCTGTCGCCGGTTTTCGTGTCGACCGCGCGCACGGAGCCGGGCGCGGGGAAAAGCTCGCGCATCGAAAGCGGTAGGGTGAGCTGCCCCGTGCGCAAGCAGATGCGCGTCAGGCAGTAGGTAAACTCCGTCGTCATGTCTCCCCCTCGTTCGTCAACACCGCCGGTACACCGTTCCCCACACCCTCAACGCGCGGTAGGGGCGCCCAAGCCGGTCCCGGAGCGGCCCGACGACATTAGAAGTAGCGGCGAGTGGCCTACAGAGCACCGTCAGGGGTGCGGGTCGTCCTAGAGGAGTCTATCAGACCCCGTCCGCTCGGGGGTGAGGGGCGCGGGCTGCCCCGCTGCCCCGCTACTTTTTGTACACGTCGCCGAAGACGAGCACGCGGCGCTTGCGAACCCCGCTCGGCGCCTGAGCCGGTGCAGTCGGCGTTTCGGCGCTCGCGCTCTCCCCTGGCGCCTCACGCTCCTCCTCCGGGCGGCGGCCGCGCCGGTGGCGCCGCCCCTCGACGCGCTCGCGCACCTCGTCCTCGGGCGAGCGGTCGGTCAGCGGGTTGCGCAAGCGTTTGGGGGGCCGTTCGGGGCGCACCTCGTCGGCCTCCTCCTCGTCGGGCAGCTCGGCGCTACTTAACCCCAAGTCGATCTGCCGGACGGTCGGGTTGGCGCTCAAGATGCGCACGTCGAGGCGGCCGCCTAAGCGGAACTTGCGTTTGCTCGTCTTGCCGAGGAGCATCATCTGCTCCTCGATATACATGTAGTAGTCGTCGTCGAGCTGCGACACGTGCAGCAGCCCCTCGACGCCGTTGGGTAGGGCGACGAAGACGCCGAAGTTGGTGACGCCGGTGATGAGCCCGTTAAAGACCTCGCCGCGGTGCTCTTTGGCCCACTTGGCCTGGTAGTAGCGGGTGAGGTCGCGCTCGGCCTCCTCGGCGAGGCGCTCGCGCTCGCTCGTGTGCTGCGCGAGCGCCGGAAAGTCGCTCTTAAGGCGCTCTTTGAGGGTCGGTGAGAGGCGGTTTTGCAGCGCGGCGCGCAGCACCCGGTGCACCACCAGGTCCGGGTAGCGGCGGATGGGGGAGGTAAAGTGCAGGTAGTGCTCGAAGGCGAGGCCGAAGTGCCCCAGGTTGTCGGCGCTGTAGCGCGCCTGCTTGAGCGAGCGCAGGAGCAGGGTGTTCACCAGCTGCGACTCGGGTTTGCTCGAGGCCGCCCGGACGATCGCCTGGAGGTCTTGCGGGGTGGCGTGCTCGAGGTCCAGGGTGTAGCCGAGGCGCGCCAGGCTCGCCTGCAGCGCCTGCATCTTCGCCTCGCTCGGGTCCTCGTGGACGCGGTAGAGCGCCGGCAGGTCGCGTTTGGACAGGTACTCGGCGACGAGGCGGTTGGCTAGGAGCATGAGCTCTTCGATAAGCTGCCGCGCCGCGTTCGGGCGCACCGGCATCACCTTGAGCTCGCCCTCGGGGTCGACGTCGACTTTCGTCTCGGTAAAGTCGAAGTCGAGCGCCCCCGCCGCCATACGCGCCGCGCGCAGCTTTTGGGTGAGCTTTAACAGCTGCGTGAGGTCGCGGCTCAGCTTACCCCTGCCTTTGGGCAGCTTTTCGCCGTCGGCGAAAGCCTGCACCTCGTCGTAAGTCAGGCGCGCGTTCGAGACGATGACCGTCTCGGCGACCTGCATCGCTTTCACCTCGCCGTCTTTGGTCAGGTCGACGAGCACCGAGAGCGTCAGGCGCGGCTCCCCCTCGACGAGCGAGCAGATGCCGTTCGAGAGCGCCTCGGGGAGCATCGGCAGGACGCGCCCGGGGAGGTAGACGCTGGTCGCCCGCGCCTTGGCCTCCTGGTCGAGGCTCGTCCCCTCGGCGACGTAGTACGACACGTCGGCGATGTGCACGCCGACCCGCAACAGCGCGTTTTTGCCCTTGCCGAGGCGCTCTAGCGAAATAGCGTCGTCGAAATCTTTGGCGTCGGCGCCGTCGATGGTAAAGGTGTTGACCTCGCGCAGGTCGAGCCGCCCGCGCATCATCTCCTCGGAGACGGTGCTCGGCACCGCCCGCGCCTCGGCCAGGGTGTCCGGGTCGAAGGCGTCTTTGAGGTCGAACTTGACGATCACCGCGCGCGTCTCCACCTCGGCGTCGTCGCCCGCGCCGAGCACCTCCTCGACCTCGCCGAAGGGGTCCTTTTCGCCGGAGACCTCCGGCCAGACGATCTTGGCGACGATGCGGGTACCCGCCTCGACCTGACCGACCGACTCGGGCAGCAGCAGGATGCGCTCGCGCAGCCGCGGCGAGTCGGGGCGCAAGATGGCGTAGCCGCGGGCGTACTCGAGCGTCCCCACGACGCGGTTATGTTTGCGCTCTAAGATGCGCACCACCTCGCCCGAAAGCCGCCCGTTCTCGCGTTCAGGGTTGAGCCGCGCGAGCACGCGGTCGCCGTCCCAAGCGCCGTTTAGGCTCTCGGCGGGGATAAAGAGGTCTTTTTCTTCGGAGTCCAAGATGACGAACCCGTACCCGCCGGCGGTGACTTGCAACCGCCCGGGGCGCAGGTTCATCTCCTGCGGCAGGCCGTACGAGCGCCGCCGCGTGCGCACCAACCGCCCCTCCTCGACGAGCGCCCCGAGCTCTCGGCGCAGGTCGGCCCGATCACTTAGCTTAAGGCGCTTTTGCAGGTCCTGAAGGTGCCAGGGTTTTTCAGGGTGCTGTTGGAAAAAGGCGTAGAGGCGCTCCCGATCTAGTTCACTCATTGCCCCTAGTGTAGCGCGGCAGACACCCGAACAGGCGCCGCCGCCGACGAAAGCGCTCGGGGGCGGGACATTTCGCCCTGAGACGGCGCCCCCGTTCCGTTACACTAACCCCAACGGTATAGTGAGGGCGACGAGCCCACGACGCTCGAGCCCGCCGCCACGACCACACGTACCTGAAAGCATAAGGAGACGCCATGCGCTTCGTTCGTCGCTTTTGCCTCCTCGCCACCCTCGCCGCTCTCACCGCCTGTGGGCCCAACACCCAAGTCGGCGACACCACCCGCTTAGACGGCCCGCACAACGTGCAGCAAGCGGGGGTCATCGTCCCGCAAGAGGGCCAGGGCCAGCGCGCCGCGGAGGTCGCCGCCGCCAAGGCGCGCGTGCCGTACCAGTACCGCGAGAAGAACAACCCGAGCCTGTTCGCCTTCGGCGTCAACCTCAACCCCGGCAGCAACCGTTCGACCGACCGCGACTGACCCGAGGGCGCTCTGGGGCTCACCGCAGGGTGATAAGCTGAGCCCCGTGAAGACCCCCCCCCACGCCCCGCTCGGCGTCTTCGACTCCGGCGTGGGCGGTTTGACCGTTTTGGCAGCGCTGCGCGCGCTCCTCCCCGCCGAGCACTTTCTCTACGTGGGCGACACCGCCCGCGTCCCCTACGGCTCCAAACCCCTGGAGATGGTCCGCGCGTTCGCCGCCGAGATCTGCGCGCTGCTCCTTAGCCGGGGCGTCAAGGGGATCGTGGTCGCCTGCAACACCGCCTCGGCCGCCGCCCTGCCGGGGCTCGCCGCCGAGCTGCCGGTGCCGGTGTGGGGGGTGATCGCACCGGGGGTGCAGGCGGCCTTGCGCCGCGCGCCGGGGGGGCGTATCGGCGTGCTCGGCACCGCCGGGACGATCCGCACGGGGGCGTATCAGCGCCCGCTCGAGGCGGCCGGCTGCCGCGTCTGGGCGCGCCCCTGCCCCCTCTTCGTCCCCATCGTCGAGGAGGGGGTGTCCGACACGGTGATCGCTCGGCTCGTCGCCGAGCACTACCTCAAAGACGCGCCGGCGCTCGACGCGGCCATCTTGGGCTGCACCCACTACCCCGCCCTCAAGGGCATCTTGAGCGAGGTGCTCCCCGGCACGGCGCTCCTCGACTCCGCCGAGGAGACCGCGCGCGTCGTCGCGCACGACCTCGCCCTGTTGGGCCTCGCCAACCCCAACGCGGCGCCGGGGACGGTGCGGCACCTCGTCACGGGCGACCTCCCCTCCTACGCCCACACCGCCCGCCTGTTGGGGGGACCCGAGGGCGCCCTCGAGCGCGTCGTCTTGGGCGCGCCCCCCGTCGCCCAACCGTAAAGCCCCGACGCTTCACCCCTAGAGAGCCTCCGCTATGCACCTATCCACCCCACGCCTAGACATGCCTCAACGCCACGCGACGTACCGGCCGCTGAGAGGGGCCAGCCGATGAGAAAAGGTCGCCAACCCTTCCAGCTCCGCGAGATCCGCGTGACGCCGGGCTACAACCGCTTCGCCGAGGGCTCGGCCCTGGTCGAGTGGGGCGACACCCGCGTGCTCGCCACCGTCACCGTGGAGAACAAGCTCCCGCCACACCTGCGCGGCAAAAAGGGCCGCGTGGGGTGGCTCACCGCCGAGTACGCCATGCTCCCGCGCAGCACGGCCGAACGCACGCAGCGCGAACGCCTCTACGCGGGGGGGCGGTCGCTCGAGATCCAGCGGCTGATCGGCCGGAGCCTGCGCAGCGTCACCGACCTCACGCTCTTTCACGGCCAGACGTTGACCGTTGACGTCGACGTGCTCCAGGCCGACGGCGGCACCCGCTGCGCGGGCATCTTGGCGGGGTACGCGGCGCTGCACCACGCCGCCGGACGCCTCGTGCGCAAGGGCGCGCTCGACGAGTGGCCGCTCACGCACGAGGTCGCGGCGGTGAGCGTCGGGGTCGTTCGGGGGGAGACGCTTTTAGACCTCGACTTTCACGAGGACGCGGCCGCGGAGATCGACCTCAACGTGGTCGCGACCGCCGACGGCAAGCTCGTCGAGGTCCAGGGCAGCGGGGAGGAGCGGCCGATCGACGCGGGGCGCTACGTGGAGCTCGTCGCGCAGGGGATCAGCGCGGTGCAGGGGCTTTTGGCGCACGTGCGCGGGAGCTTCACGTGAAGCTCGCGCTCGCGACCGCCAACGAGGACAAGGTGCGCGAGTTTCGGCGCGCGCTCGCCCAGAGTCCGCTGACGCTCGTCTCGGCGCGCGAGCTCGGCGTCACCGACTTCCCCGCCGAGACGGGCGCTTCGTACGCGGCCAACGCCCTGACCAAAGCGGCTTTTCTCGCGGGGCGCACGGGGCTCTTAAGCCTCGCCGACGACTCGGGGCTCGAGGTCGACGCCCTGGGCGGCGCCCCCGGCCTCTACAGCGCCCGCTTCGCTAGCGGGAGCGACCTCGAGCGCACCGCGCACCTCTTGGCGCAGCTGCGGGGGGTTCCGGAGGGGGAGCGAAGGGCGCGATTCGTCTGCGTGCTCGGGCTCGTCACCCCCGCGGGGGACGCCCACACCTTCGAGGGCCGCTGCGACGGGGTGATCTTAGAGGCGCCCAGGGGCGCGGGCGGCTTCGGCTACGACCCGGTGTTCTGGAGCCCCGAGCTGGGCAAGACCTTCGCCGAGGCCACCCCCGAGGAAAAAGCGGCGGTGAGCCACCGCGGGCGCGCGCTCGCAGAGCTCGCCGCGTGGTTGCAGGCGCGCTAACGCCCCATGGCGAAACCGCGCCGCAGCGCCCGCGCGAGGCACACCCGAAAGACCGCGAGCCCCAACAGGAGGAGGGCGGCGGCCTGCACGCCCAGCAGCAGCAGGAGGCCGTAGGGCGCCGCGCCCGCCTCGAGGCGCCTTAGCGCCTCGACGCCGAGCGACAGCGGCAGCCACGGCGCGAGCGCCTGCAGCGGCGCGGGCAGCGCGGCGATGGGGACGATGACCCCCGACAGGAAGAGCAGCGCGTACTCGGCGGCGCTGGCGTAGCTGATCGCGTTGCGGCTCACCAGCAGCACCCCCCCGACGACGAGTCCGAGGCCGGCGAGGCTGGCGAGCGTCAGCGCGAGGCTGAGCGCAAACCCGAACCAGGGGTAGCTCGCTAGGGGCGCCCACCCGAAACTCAGCAGGGCGAGCGCCGCGAACACGGGGAGCTGCAGGGCGCTCTGCCGGACGAAGTAGAGGCAGAGCCGCACGAAAAGCACCGCGACCGGCGCGCCGGCGTGCAGGTAGGTCTGCTCAAAGGCCCCCGTCGAGGTCTCCTCCCAGATGTCCGCCGCGACGCGGCTTAGGGGGACGCTGGCGTACTGCCAGAAAAAGAGCGCCATCAAGGTCGCCAGGCTCTTGTCGGCGAGGAGCGACACGACCCAAAACGCCCCCACGGTGACCAGCACCTGGTTGAGCAAGGAGCCCAGCAGGAGCTGGCGGTAGAAGAGCCAGTCGGCGCGGAGCCTAAGCCACTCGGCGCGCCACATCACCCACCTCGCGCAACAGCGCCTCGAGGGCGGGGGTCTCGAGCCGCAGCTGCCGCACCCGCAGCGCCCCGAGCGCCCCGAGCTCCGCCAGTGGCAGCCGCACCCGAAAGAGCCCGCCCTGCTCCTCCAAAAGCTCCCCCGCGCCGGGGCGACCCTCGAGCCACACCTCCACCCACTGCTCGGGGGCGAAGCGCTGCAAAAGCGCCCGCAGCGTCCCCTCGGCGGCGACGCGCCCGCCGTGCAGCACCACCACCCGGTCGCACACCGACTCCAAAAACCCCATCTCGTGCCCCGTTAGAAGCACCGCGTTGCCGGCCGCGGCAAAGGCTTTAAGCGCCCCTTTCATGAGCGCGGTGCTCCGGATGTCGAGCCCCGCGCTCGGCTCGTCGAGGAGCAGCACGCGCGCGCCCTTGAGGTAAGCGAGCGCGAGCCCGACGCGGCGTTTGGTGCCGTTCGAGAGGTACAAGAGGGGCGTGTCGGCCACCTCGGTGAGCTCGACCTCTGCGAGCACCCGCGCGACCCCCGCGGCGAGGTCGCGTACGCCGAGCAGGCCGCCGTAGTAGCGGAGGTTTTGGCGCGGGGTCATGAACTCAAAGAGCGTCGGCTGCCCCTCTTTCATGAGTGCCACGTGCCGCCGCACCCCCTGCCGGTCCCGGGCGCGGCCGAGCAGGGTGACGCTCCCCGCGTCGGGCTCGAGGAGCCCCGTCAGGAGCTTGATGAGCGTCGTTTTGCCGGCGCCATTGAGGCCCAACAACCCGACGACCTCGCCCGCGTAGAGCGTGAGGTCGACGCCCTTAAGGACAGCCTTACGGGGCGGAAAGGATTTGTGGAGCTCAGAGGCCGCTATAAGGGGCTCTGAGATACCCTTAAAAGCACTCTCGGAAGCTTGTAGCGGTAGGCTCTTTCGTCGTTCCATAACGGTCGTCCAGAGGGTCAAGGTGCGGCGACGTCTTCTCTGCTCGGTGGCTGCGCTCGGCGTTGCGCACCGATGCGCCGCCGCGGTGGGTTCGGTGACGGTCTCCGGGCATTCTAACGCTGCCGTGCGGGGGTGCGACCGCTACCCTCACGGCATCCCCCAACGCGCCATCACCCCCTTCAGAACTTAAGAAAAAAAAGCATCTCCTGTCAAGTAACGCGTAGCGTCGTCCCAAGTCGGGGTGTACCCCACCCCGCACCCCGCCCAACACCGCCCGCGGGCCTCTTCTGCGTAAACTCCTCGCAGGAGGTTACCGATGCGACGTCTATACACCGCTACGCTCTACGCGCTCCTCGCGGCGCTGCCCGCAGCGATGACCGCGCCCCCCGCGAGCGCCCAGATCACCACCCTTACCCAACCGCTCCCCGCCGAGGCGCGCGAGGTCTTGGAGGGGGCGCGCGAGCGCACCCGCGAGGCGCTAAAGACCTACGAGGCGCCCTACCGGCCCGACCAGCCGCTCTTTCGCGAGGCGCTCTCGCTCGCCCGCCGAGCGGTCGAGCTCGCCCCCGACAACCCCGAAGCGCTCCGCTTTCTGGCCGAGCTCAACGGCGTGACGGGGTTTTACGGCCCCGCGTTCGCCGCCTGGGAACGCTTCGTCGCGGCGGGCGGGGTGCTCGACGCGGCCGCTTTAGACCAGCTCGTGCGCGCGGGCACCCAGGTCGGCTACGCGCGCTACCAGCAGGGCGACCTTGAGGGGGCGCTCGCGGCCTACGAACGCGTCGCCGACCTCGCCCCCGAGCGGCCGCTCGCCCACCGCTGGCGCGGGCGCATCCTGCTAGAGCTTGAACGCCCGCAGCGGGCGCTCGAGGCGTGGGAGACGGTGCTGCGGCTGCGTCCCGGCGACGCGGCGGCCGAGCACTTCGCCGACCTTGCCGCGGCGGGGGTGCGCTACGGCCTCCCCGCCGCGCGGGCCTTTTACGACGGGGTTGCGCACTACGAGGCGGGCCGCCGCGAACGGGCCCGCGAGCGCTTCGCCGAGGCGGCGCGCCTTAACCCCGCGTACGCCGAGGCGTGGGCCTACGTGGGGCGCGTCGCCTTCGAGGCGGGCGACTACAGGGAGGCCGAACGCGCCTACAGCGAGGCGAGCGCGCTCGAGCCGGACAACGCCACCTACCGCTACTTTTTGGCGGAGGCGCGGCGGCGCGCGGAGGGCAGCTGACGGGCGCTGCGGGGGGCGCCTCACGCGCCGAGCGTGCGTTAGACTGACCCCACGGAGGTCTTCGTGAAAATCTTCCGCGTGATCCAACTCCTCGCGCTCGGCGCGCTGATCGGCTACCTGGTAGTGCTCCACAACGTCAACCCGCAGATCGTCATCCTGCCCTTTTTTATCTCCTTACCCGTCTCGTGGGTGGTCGGCGCTTCGCTGCTGCTCGGCTTTTTGGTCGGTTGGCTCGCCTTCTCGGGTCACGCGTGGCGGCTCGCGCGCGAAAACCGCGCGCTGCGGCAGCGGCTCAGCAAAGCGGGCGCCGTCCTCGAGCCCGCCCTCACCGAGCGCGACACCGCGCGCCCGACGCAGGTGCGCCGCACCCCGCCGCCGCGCCCCGAGCGCGACGCCGAACCGTTGTCGCCGGAGGACCTCTCGAGCGCTGCGGAGAACCACGCGCCGCGCCGCGGTTGGCGCTTTGGCAGCCGCAACGCCCCCACCGACACCGACGAGGAGCGCTAGGGGGTGCGCCCCAGCGCTCCCCCCCACCCCACCGCACCCGCGGCGCGCTGGGCGGTTCGGCCCAGCGCGCCGCCCGCCGAGGTCGCTCGCCTGGTGCGCGCCTTTTCGCTCCCGCCCCTTGTGGCGAGCGTCCTCTGGGCGCGCGGCCTGCGCAGCCCCGAGGCGCTGCAACCGCCTTTTGAACGCACCCGCATCCCCGCACTCGCGACGGCGGCAGAGCGCCTCGCCGAGGCGCTGGCACGGGGCAAACGCATCCTCATCCACGGCGACTACGACGCCGACGGCATCAGCGGCACGGCCGTCTTGACGCTCGGCCTGCGCGCCCTGGGCGGCCGCGTGACCCCCTTTATCCCCAACCGCCTGCGCGACGGCTACGGGGTGCACCCGGCGCGGGTCGCCGAACACGCCGCGGGCGCCGACCTCTTCATCACCGTCGACTGCGGCATCTCGAACCGCGCGGAGGTCGCGGCGCTCCAAGCCGCCGGGGTCGAGGTCATCGTCACCGACCACCACCACCCCGGCCAGGTGCTCCCCGACTGCCTCACGGTGCACCCCTCGCTCTCCCCGTACGCCAAAAAGGGGCTCCCCGAGCTCACCGGCGCGGGCGTCGCCTATCACCTGTTGTGGGCGCTCCACGAGCACCTCGGGTTGGAAGCGCCCGTGGAGTACAGCGACCTCGCCACCATCGGCACCGTCGCCGACGTCGCCCCCCTGATGGGTGAAAACCGCGCGCTCGTCACGGCGGGTCTGGCGCAGCTCGCTAGAAGCCGCTGGCCGGGGCTGCGCGCGATGATGGCGCGCACGCTCTCCCACGGGCGGGCGCCGAGCGCGCGCGAGGTCGCCTTCGTGCTGGCGCCGCGCCTCAACGCCGCGGGGCGTCTGGGCGAGGCCGACTTGGGGCTCGAGCTCCTCACCACCGCCTCCGAGCGCCGCGCGCTGGAGCTCGCGAGCTACCTAGACGCCCGCAACGCCGACCGCCGCAAGGTGCAAGACGCGATGTTGGGTGAGGCCCTCAAACTCGTCGATCCGGAGGCGCCCGCGCTGGTGCTCGAGCGCCCCAGTTGGCACCCGGGCGTCATGGGCATCGTGGCGAGCAAGCTCTTAGAGCGCTTTTACAAACCCGTCTTTATCATCGCGCAGGGCAAGGGCTCGGTGCGTTCGACCCCGGGGATTTCGGCCGTCGGCGGGCTTGAATACGCCCGCGACCTTCTGGAGCGCTTCGGTGGGCACTCGCAGGCGGCGGGCTTCGCCATCCGGGAGGGCTGCGTCGAGGCGTTTCGCGAGCGCGTGTACGACTACGCCCGCCAGCACCCGACCCCGCGACCCGAGCTCGTCGCCGACACCCTGCTCGCGCCCGACGAGATCGACACCGACCTCTACCGCGCGCTCTGCACCCTGGAGCCCTACGGCGAGGGCCACCCCGCACCCCGCTTCGCCCTCTGCGCGCCGCTCGAGGGCGTCGGGTGCATGGGGGAAGGGGGCAAGCACCTCAACCTGCGCGTGGGCGGGGTCCGGGGGGTCGCGTGGGACCGCGGCGCAGACGCCCCCGCCCTGCGGGCCGCCGGGGTCATCAATGCGGCCGTCACCCTGCGCGAGAACACCTGGCAGGGCAAAACGCAGCTCGAGCTCCTGGCCGACGACGTGCGCCCCGCCGCGCCGCTCGAGCTAAGCACCCCCTCCGCGGTGCGGCGACCGCTCTACCGCGGCCCACCCCCCGAAGGGGTCGACGCGCGGTGGGTGCGCGAAGTCCCCTTGAGCGCCGACCTCCTGCAGCTCACCGCACCTTTGGCGGCGCTCGTGCGGCGCGGCGAGCCCCTCTCTTTCGACCTCCCCGAGGCGGAGCTGGGGCGCCTAGCGGCGCTCCCCCTCCCACCGACTTTGAGCGAGGTGCGCCGCGCTTTCGTCTGCCTGCGGCGCGGCACCCCTTTGCCCGCGGACACCCCCAAGGCGCAGCTCTGCCGGCGGATCTTGGAGGAGTTGGAGCTGGTCGGCCCTTCGGGCCACGCCCTCCGGGGCCAGAAGCGCGACCCTTACAGCTCCGAGAGCTTCGTCAAAGGGCTTTTGGAGCGCTACAAATTGCAGGGCTTTCTCAAGGCCTACCGCGCCCTCTCGGACGTGGCGTTCGCGGAGACGGTCTGGACGCTCTTTGGCCCTTCGGAGGCCGGGCCGAAGCGCACGTAACCGCCACACCCAACGAAGGGCCCGTACGGCCCAAGCTTCACCGTACGGGCGCTGCGAGCGTCAGCGCAACGTGAGCGGCTGCGGCTCCGTGTCGATGGTCCCCGGCTCCGGGGCCTCGGACGGTGGCCCTACCTCGACCTGCCCCACGCTGAGCCGCCCCACGAGCGTGTACGCCCCCGCCGCGAGGGCCCTCCCCGCGTTGTCGAGCCCGGTAAAGACCACGGGCGCATGCCGTCCAGCTCCCGTCGGGTCGTCCCGGTTGGGCCAGCTCATCGTCTCACCGGGTGCCAGCGTGACGCGCAAAAGGACATCGGGGTAGGGCAGGTTCGACCGCGGGGCGCTCCACACGACGCGCCCGTCGGCGTCAAGCACCAAAAGCTGCGTCTGCGTGGGGCTGGCGTCGTACTCGAGCCCGAGCGGTTCGTCACAGACGTTGGTCGCGAGGAGCTCGAGCGTCAGCTCCGAACCAACCTCTAGGGTGTAGGGGGCGTCGCCGTCCGCATCCAGCGCGACCTCGAGGCAGGGGATCATAAAGTCCGAGCGCTCGTAGACCGGCTCCGGCTCACTAGGGTCGCCCCCTGGGTCAAGCGCGCCACCCGTCCGCTGGCAACCAACTAGGGCGGTCCCCAAGAGCAAGCTGCTCACTACCAGCAACGTCCGCTTCTGCATCTGCCCACACTTCTATCTAACCGTGATGATGAGGTCGCGCTCAATCATGTGCGGAGGGATGCGCGTGTAGCACGTCCCTCTATATAGACTTCGACCGTCTAGCGAACGATTTTAATCGGTTGAAGCTCGGTGTCGAGGCCTGGGACGATTGGAGGTCCCTGGGTTGCCCCCTCTTCTAGGGCGGGGTGGAAGTTCATCAACCGACCGACAACCGTATACGCTCCCTCAGCAAGGGCGGTGCCGTCATCACTGATACCGCTGAACGGCGCCTTGCCAAAGTCTGGGCTCGGGAACTCCCACGAAGCGCTTTCGCCCGGCCCCAACGTCAGCTCATAAGCGACTGCGCTCGGTTCAGCTCCCGCAGGCCAAGAGTCCCAGACGATCTGATCACCGTCGAGGACGAAAAACCGCTGCGGGGTCGGGATGTGCTCTAGCTTTAGAGGCTCTTCGCAGGTGTTGGTCGCGGAAACGGCGAAGGTCACTCCCGTGCCCACCTTCACCTCATCGGGTGCGTCTAGCGCGACCTCGAGGCAGGGAATCGTGTAGTCGGAGCGTTCGTAGGTAGGGTGCTGGGGACGTTCACCCTGAGGCCCGCCCTCAGACGTCGCCGAACTCTGGCAGCCGATCAGAGCGGCGCTGAGAAGTAGGGGCAGTGTATAGCGCGCAGCACTCAGCGTAGGTGTGAGAGCGAATTTGTGCACCTTAACCTCTCAATCGAACCGTGAGCGTGCCGAGGTTGCGCCCTGTCAGGTGGCGCGCACCCATCACTTGAGAGCTCCGTGAGTAACTCTAACAAAAAAAGTGGAGGGCGTTAGGGAAGCGACAGAACAACTGCGGGGCTCGAGGCTTCGGGGTTATGTAGGCGACGCTGCCTGCACCCTCCGCCTTAGCGACATTGCCCTGCGCTGCGAGACCGAGCACGCCCTGCTCGAGCCGCGCCCCGTGGGCCTCGAGCACCGGCGCCAGATCGCGGTAGTTGGCGACCATCGCGTCAAAGACCTCGCGTGGCGGCGCGTGGGGGTCTTCGGAGAGCATCACCACGAAAAAATTCAAGGGTCCAGCGGCGCCGCACGCCTCGACACACGCCCCTACGTAGGCCACGTTTCGGGCGACGGCCTCCCGCCGCTTAGACGGGTCGAGCGACAGCATGGGCTGCCACTCTGGAAGGTCGACGGAACCGAGGCGCAGCTTGCCGCCCTGCACGGCTTTGGCCGCTTCGCCCTCGACGACCCCGAGGTCGAGGGCAGAGAACCCGTTGTCACGCGCCCAAGCGCTCACCCCGGAGAGGTCGTCCTTCCAAGAGGAGAGCGGTCCCAAACGGAAGCCGATGGGAAAGCCGCCGTCGCCGTGTGGCTCATGGGGTCGCCTCCAATCGGCCCTGCCGCTCGGGGGCCGCTTTGGGCGCGGTGCTCTGCCAGCCCGCAGCGCTCTCGGTCGCTCTTAGAATCAACTCGAGCACCGCCCGCCCCTCCTCGGCGCCGTGGAGGGGGCGCTCCTCGGTCAGCAAACAGGTGACGAAGTGCCCGATCTCTTCGGTGAAGGTGTCGACTGGCGGCAGCGTCCGCCGCGCGGGGGTGTCAAAGCCGCGCGGCCGGTAGAAGAGTTCGTTGTCGGAGCCGAAGAGCTCGCCCCTGTCCCCCACCAGGTGGATCTGATGGGTGCCGTAGGGCCGCTCCATCGCCCACGAGGTCAAGATCTCACCCAAAACCCCGTTTTGAAAGCGCACCTGGACGCTGGCGGTGTCCTCGCCCTCGATCATCATGTGAAACCGGCTCATGCTCGCGCCCACCGCTGCGACGGGTGCGGCGGCGAGGTAGAGCAGGAGATACGAGGGGTGGTACCCCGTATCGATGAGTTCGCCGCCCCCCTGTGACGCGGCGTCTCCTCGCCAGGTGTCCCGCATGGAGGCCGCTTCGGCGAGGAAGGCGTCCTGGGTGCGAAGCCAACGCAAGCCGCCGATGGCGCCCTCGTCGAGAAGCCGCTTGGCCTCCCTCACCACGGGGCTAAAGAGCTGGTTGTGGGCCGACATGTAGGTGACACCGGCGCGCTTCACGGCCCCCAGGATGGCGTCCGCTTCGGCGAGCGTCGTGCACATCGGTTTCTCGCACAGGATGTGCTTGCCCGCCGCCGCCGCGGCGAGGATGGCCGGAGCGTGGAGGTGGTGGGGCAGGGCGATGATCACCGCGTCGACGTCTTGCTCACTGAAGAGCCTGTTCCAGTCGTGGTAGCGCGCGGGACTCGTCCTCAGCCGTTGGGCGCAAAGCGCCAGGTTGGCGTCTGAAACGTCGCAGAGCGCGACGCACTCGGCTTTGTCGGCGTGCGCCAGGAGGCCCCGAAGGTGAAAGGCCGCGATGTTGCCAGCACCGATCAGGGCTAACTTGACCTTGCTCGTGGTGGAAGCTGTCGTTGGAGTGGGCATAGCGTCCCCTCTCGTCTCGGAGGCGCATCAGCAGGTGCGCGGTCCTCGCCGCTGGGCGAGGGTAGCGGCTCAAGCCGGAACGAGCCGGAGCGTGGCGATCTCGAAGGGCCGCAGCTCGAGCGTGACCCTGCGCCCCTCGACCGTGAGGGCTTGGCGGGGGCGCTCGAGCAGGTCGGTGCGCTCCGCGTGGGCGAGGTCGCAGCCGACGTGCAGCGTCACCGGCCCCCGCCGCCGCTGGCTCTCGTAGAGCCGCACGACGAACCCCCGACCATCCTCGGCGCGTTTGACGGTCTCGATCACCGCGTTGGGCCGGTCGGCGGCGAGGAGCTGCACGGGGCTGCCGCGCCCACCGGCCGCCCTCACCACCAGCAGCGGGTCGTTGAGCGCGTAGGCGGCAGCGATGGTCGCCTCGCCGACCCCACCGGTATGCGGCAGGAGGCTGTAGGTGAACACGTGCCGCCCCCTGTCGGCCTCGGGGTCGGGGAACGTGGGGCTGCGCAGGAGGCTCAGGCGCAGGGTGTTGCCCTGCACGTCGTGGCCGTACTTGCAGTCGTTTAAAAGGCTCACGCCGTAGTCACCTTCGGAGAGGTCGACCCACTTCTGGGCGCACGTCTCGAAGCGCGCCCAATCCCACGAGGTGTTGCGGTGGGTGGGCCGCTGGACGCTCCCCCACTGGATCTCATGGGTGGCGACGGGCGAGAGGATGCGGACCGGGAAGGCCACCTTGAGCAGGGTGTGGCGCTCTCGCCAGTCGATGTCGGTCGTGATGTCGAGGCGCGGGCTGTTGTAGGCGAGCGAGAGCCGTTGGGTATACGGGCTCCCCAGGATCTGGCGCTTGACCTCGAGCATCGCCCGGAGCGGCCCCGCCTCCACCACGCGCACCGACGCGGCGGGCGCGGCGTAGTAGACCTTGTCGTCGTAGAACACGTCGATGTCCCAGGCGTCCCACTCGAGCGGCCGGTCTTCAAAGGCCAAGAACTGGTTCGCCTTGGCGCCCTCCTGCAGCACCTCGCGCCCCGCGACCTTATCCCAGACCCGGGTGATGTCCCCGTCGGCGTCCAGCTCGACGCGCACGTAGGCGTTTTCCAAGTGGCGCTCGCCCACGCTCAGCTCACCGTCCACGGTTGGCGCCTCACCCGCCCCTACGGGCGTCGCGCTGTAAGGCGGCAGCGTCCCGACCGCCAGCAGCGTCCCCCCTGCGACCGCCTGAGTCGGCACCGACAGGCCCTCCAAGCGCGCCGGTACGAAGGCGAGGTCACCCCGCGCGAACGAGGTCGGGTTGAGCACCACGACCTCGCCACCCACCTGCCGCGCGATCGCCTCCAAGGCCCCGTCCCGCGCCGCCTCGCCGAGCCTCCGCACCTCGTCATACTGCGCCAGCGACTCCGCGTAGACCTCGCCGATGCTGCTGCCCGGGATGATGTCGTGAAATTGGTTTAGGCATACGAGCTCCCAAGCCCGGCGCAGCTCGCTTTCTGGGTAGCGGTAGTCGGCGTCCAAGAGGCCCGCCAACACGCAGGCGAACTCGGCGTCGTGGAGCAGAAACTCGCTTTTGCGGTTGGCGCGTTTGTTGCGGCTCTGCGTGGTGTAGGTGCCGCGGTGCAGCTCGAGGTAGAGCTCCCCGTCCCACGTCGGCAGCCCCGGTGTGGCCTCTAGCGCCCGAAAAAACGCCTCCGCCGTGCTGTGGCGCACCTTCGGAAGTCCAGGGAAGGCCTGCATCAGCGAAATGTTCTCGAGCATCTCCCGGGTCGGCCCGCCGCCCCCGTCGCCGTAACCGAACGCCATAAAGAGGTCGCGTTGGGTCTCCTTCTGCTGGAAGTTGCGCCAGGTGCCCAGCACCTGCTCGGGCGTGGCCGAAGCGTTGTAGGTGCTCGCATGAGGGCTACCGATCTCGGGCGTGGTGGAGAAGTGGGTGAGCACCTCCGTGCCGTCTAAGCCCCGCCAATAAAACGTGTCGTAGGGCAGGCGGTTATACTGGCTCCAACCGATCTTGATGGTGAAGAAGTACTCGAGCCCCGCCTCTTTGATGAGCTGCGGCAGGTTCCAGGCGTAACCGAAGACGTCGGGGAGCCAGAGGATGGACGAATCTACCTCGCCAAAGTGCTCTTTGAAAAACGCCCGCCCCAGCACGAACTGGCGCGCCAACGACTCGGGACCCGAGAGGTTGCAGTCGGCCTCGACCCACATCCCGCCCAGGATCTCCCAGCGCCCTTCGGCGACGCGCGCCTTGATAGCCTCGAAGAGCTCCGGGTAGTCCTGCCGCACGTAGTCGTAGAGCTGGGGCTGGCTCTGGCTGAAGCGGTACTCCGGAAACTGCTCCATGAGGCGGAGCACCGTGTGGAAGGTGCGCCCCGCTTTGCGCCGGGTCTGGCCGAGGGTCCACAGCCACGCCACGTCGATGTGCGCGTGTCCGGCTGCGGCGATGGAGACGTCCATCGGGGGGCCGGCTTTGGCCACGCCGGTTTGGAGACGCTCCAAGGCTTCCGGCACGCTCTCGTAAAAGGCGTCCCCCAGTTGCAGCGTCTCGAGGCGCTTAAAGGCGTCGTCGAGGGCGTTGAGCAGCGCGCCCTTCACCGGCGCGTCCTCGTCTAGGTGCTGGGCGGTCTCTAGTGCGACCCGCGCGAGGTTGACAAACGCGCGCGTCGGCGGGTCGAGCTGCACCACGCTACACTCGCGCAGGTAGAGCCGCCGGTCCTCGGCGTAGTTGATACCGGTCCAACCGTGCAGCGCGACCTCGTGGGTGCCCGTCACGCCCTGCGGCAGCCCAATCTCCTGGTGGTGGCGGTCGGCGGCGGCGTAGGGGCGACCGTCTAGGTAGACGAGCGCCTCCGGGTGGCTGAAGTCACCCGCTTCCCCGAGCGGCAGGTAGAGCGCCGTGGGCAACGAGGCGTCCCAGTCCTGTGGCACGCAAAAGCGGCTGCGCAGCACGAAGTCGGTGCGGGGCGCACCCCAGTGGTCGCCGTAGGCGAGCGTCTCCCAGTCGCTCGTGTCGGCGTCCAAGGGCGGCGGCTCGAGGGGTGACGCCAGCGGTTTGTAGCGAAAGGGGGCCAAGGGCTGGCGGCGCCGGTAGACGAGGGGGGTGATCAGGCTCAGGCGTTTGCCGAGCTTCGGTAGGGTGTGGCGGACGTGATGATGCAAAAGACTCTCCTAGGGGTATGAAAAGGGGTCGCCTGACGAGGTTTCGGAGCGGAGCGGCGCTGGCGTACACTGCGGTAAGTCATGAGACTTCTCGACAGCCGTCTCTACTGGTGGCTCAACCGCCTGAGCAGCTACGTGCTGCTGGGGGGCTTGTGGCTCCTTCTCTCCTCTCCTGTCGTCACCTTCTTCCCGGCTACCGCGGCTCTCTTCGCCGTGTTCCGGGCGTGGCAAGACAATCCCGACGACGCTTTCTACCTGCCCTTTTTCGGGCGACTCCGCGCACGCTTCGTCAGCGACGCGCTCCTCGGGCTACTTTGGCTGCTCATCGGCGCGCTGCTGCTCATCAATGCGGTGTTGCTGCCACAGTTGGCGCTGCCCGCGCGCCTCATCGCTTTCGCCTCCTTGTCGCTCGCCGCCGTACTCTACACAGCCGCGAGCGCGTTTATCTTCCCCGTGCGGGTCAGCACGGAGCTGGGGGTTTGGGCCAGCGCTCGAGCCGCGGTGATCTTGGGCATGTCACAGCTCGGGACAACCCTGCTCTGCGTGCTTGCGGTTGCGCTCGCCGCCGGCGCCTTCTGGCTCTTTCCGCCGACCCTGCTGCTCAGCGGCGTCGGGGTCGCGCACCTCACCTACTGGCTCTGTCATCGCACCCTAAAACGCCTCGCTACTTGACGCTGCCCAACGTGATGCCCTCCAAAAACGCCCGCTGAAAGAGCAGAAAGATCACCACGACCGGCAAGACGATGAGCGTAGAGGCCGCCATCAGCAGGTTAAACTGCACGTCATACTGGGAGCGGAAAAACGTGAGGCCGATGGCGAGCGTGTAGAGGCTCTCGTCTTGCAGGTAGATCAAGGGGCCGATAAAGTCGTTCCAGGCGTGGAGCGCAGCGAAAATCCCGATGACGCCCACGGCGGGCAGCGTAAGCGGCAAGACGACCTGGCTAAAGACCTGAAACTCGTTGGCGCCGTCGATGCGCGCCGCATCGGAGACCTCCATGGGGATCTGCATGAGAAACTGCCGCATCAGAAAGATCCAGAAGGCGGAGCCGAAAAACATGGGCACCACGAGCGGCAAAAAGGTGTTGATCCACCCCAGCCCCGCGAAGATGTCGAAAAGCGCGATGATCACCACGGGGAAGGGGATGAAAACGGTCGCCATCACGAGCAAAAAGACCTTGTCGCGCCCTGGCCACTCGAGCCGCGCAAAGCCGTAGGCGATGAGCGGGTTTGAGATCACGGCGCCCACCACGGTAAGGGCAGTGACGATCAGGGTGTTGTTTAAAAATCTGAAAAAGGGGATGTAGGTGACTGCTTCTCTAAAGTTGCCCCACTGGGGTTCGAGCGGAAACAGGGTGGGCGGGAAGAGCGCCAGCTCCTGGTCGCTCTTGAGGGCGGTGACGATCATCCAGTAAAGGGGCAGCAAAAAGGCGGCGCAGAAGAGGAGCAGGAGAAGCCGCGAAACCCACACCTGCAGCTTTTTGCCCTTAAACCGGCTTCGGCGCGCGGGCACCTCGCGGAAGGTCTTGGCTGGCGCCGCCATCACGCCACCGTCTCGTAGTTGACCCAGCGCTTCGAGGTGCGAAAGATCAGCAGGGCCAGCACCAAGGTGATGACGAAGAGCACCCAAGCCATCGCGGACGCTACCCCCATCTGACTGTAGCGGAAGGCTTGGTTGTAGAGGTAGAAGACGTAGAAGTTGGTCGCGTTGGCGGGGCCGCCGTTGGTAATGATGTAGGCTTGCGCGAACACCTGCAGCCCTAGGCTGAGGCCCAAGATGAGCGAGTACAAGATGACGGGGGTCATGAGCGGCAGCGTGACGCTCCAAAAACGCCGCAAGGGACCCGCGCCGTCGAGCACCGCCGCTTCGTAGAGCGTCTTGGGGATGGCTTTAAGGCCCGCTAAAAAGACCAGCGCGGTGTTGCCCGCCCCCAGCTGGGCCAGGAGCACGAGCCCCAGTTTGGCGTAGCGCGGGTCGCCGAACCAGTTGATGTTGGGGAGCCCTAAAGACACCATGAGCTGGTTGACGATGCCCCGGTTGGGGTCTAGGAGCGCGATAAAGATAAACGACACCGCGAAGAGCGGCAGCACCGAGGGCAAGTAGAGCGCCGCGCGGTAGAAGGGGATCTCTTTGAGGGGTTGATTCATCGCGATCGCCATCGCCAGCGCTACAACGATGCCGATCGGCACCGCTAGGGCAGTGTAATAGAGGGTGTTGCCGAGCGACTGCCAGAACACGGTGTCACTCCAGAGCGCCCGGTAGTTGGCTAGGCCGATCCAGACGGGTTCACCGAAGCCGCTATAGCGGGTAAAGCTGATCCTTAGGGTGTAGAGGATGGGGTAGAGCGTAAAGGCGAGAAAGCCGACGATCCACGGGGAGATAAAGAGAAGGCCGAGCGCCAGCTTGCGGCGCTCGAGGGGGGAGAGGAAGCGACGCCGCATCGAACCTCCAGACGGGGTGCCGAAGCGGAAGCTTCGGCACCCGAGAGACACAACCGATAAGCGCGGTTACACGACGCTGCAAATGACACGCAGCGGCGAGGTGAAGGTCAGTTCTCCGCCTGCAGCTGCGCACAGAAGGGCTCGAGCTGCGGTTGTACGCGCGCGGCGACCTGCTCGAGGGCCGCTCTCGGCTCCTGCTGGTTCAGGTAGACCCTCTCCCAGGCGTCGGTGAGTTCGTCCCAGTAGAGTGCGCCGATGGGCAGCGGGGGGCGGTTACGGGCTGTCGGGAGCAGGTCTCTAAAGAATTGGTGACGCCCCTCGAAGAGCTCGGCGTCGTCAAGCAAGCTCGTTAGCGTCGGCATGTGCCGCGTCTCCTGGACGTAGACGCGCTGTCCCGGTTCGCCCGCGATGTACTTCATAAACTCAAAGGCGGCTTCGGGCTCCCTGGCACCTTGGGGCATCACCATGGACCACCCCCCCGCCCAGGTGACCGACGCGTCCCCCTCTTCGGGTACGGGGATATAGGTGATGCCGTAATTCATGTCGGGGGCGTAGCGCTCCAAGTTGCCGATCATCCAGTCGCCGGTGATGATCATAGCTAGCTGCCCCGCGATAAAGGGGTTTTGCTGCGGCGGCAAGTCGGGGCGGGTAAACGCCTGCCTGAAGGTCTGCACCTGCTGCGGCCCCTCCTGCGCGGCGTAGTCGTAGATCCACTCAAACGCCCGGACGATGTTGTCGTCAGTCGGCGTCACCTGACAGGCCACTTCGTCGTAGAAGTCGCCTCCGAACGCGAAGCCGTAGGTGTAGTGCCAGCCCTGCTCGTGCCACGGGATAAAGCCCATGCGCTCAAAGTTTCCTTGGGCGTTCTTTTGATCGACCATCGAGGCGATCTCCTGAATTCGCGCCAAGGTAAGGGGGCCGTTCTCGGGGTCGAGCTCGCTCGTATCGACCCCGGCTTCCTCGAGCAAGTCGATGTTGTAGTACAGCGCGCGGGCGTCGGTGTCGAAGGGGAGCGCGTAGGGCACGCCCGCCAACATCGCCTCTTCGCGGGCGAACTCTAGGTAGTTGGCGAGTACGTCCTCCCCGTCCATGTAAGGGCTAAGGTCTTGCAACAAGCCGTCGGCAGCGCGCTGCGCCACGATAAAGCGGTCGAGCATATAGACGTCCGGACCGGTACCGCCGCGCACAGCTGTCATGAGGCGCGTAACGTCGGTCTCTGCACCCGGTGGAATCTGCGACAGGGTGACCTGAATGTCATCGTGCTCGGCGTTAAAGTTATCGACAATCTGCCTTAGTGCGCTTAGGTCGGGTTCACCGTGCGCAGTCCAGAACGTCACTTCGCGAACCTCTTGGGCTTGACCGGCAGCAAAAAGCGACAGCGAAAGAAGAACCAAGGACTTGAGCAGCTTCACGACGACCTCCTCGTGCTCTTAAACCAATGAATAATCAGGAAAGCGTGTGCCAGCGGATGGTTTAGTCCCCCTTTCTAGCGCTTGGACGCCCCGTTTGCCCCGACCCTGCCCCAATGAGGCGGTCTTGCTTGATATTTGTTTAGACAAAATGTAGCGTTAGCTAGGGCGCTTGTCAAGAGTTGCCCAAGGACATGCCAGGCACTCATTAGCGCGCAGCATTACAACAAGGTGCAAGCAGATAAGGCAAAGTGATAAACGCATGACTGCTCCCCCCGCGCAAGGCAACAACTTCGCCGTCGACCGAAGCTCCCAAAAACCCCTGCATCAGCAACTTTGTGAGCATTACCGGCAGCTAATAGAGGGCGGCGTTCTACCCGTAGGTAGTCGCCTGCCAACCGAGCTCGAGCTGATGGCCAAGCATGGGGTCAGTCGTGGAACCGTACGTGAGGCGCTCCGAGGACTTCACGAAGCGGGTCTCGTGCGGCGCACGACAAAGATCGGTACGGTGGTGCAGTCCCCGCCGCAGCCAGCTGTCTCGGCACGGCGCATTATCGGGGTTGTCTTTCCACAGACGCACGACGCTTTCTGTCTAGACATTATGAAAGGTGTACAGACGGCGTGTCGCGAACGGGGCTATCACGCAGCGTTCGGTTACTCGCACTTTAGCAGTGCGGTCGAGCGCGCTGAAGTGTCGCGGATGCGTAGCGCCGGTTTCGGCGGTGTCTTAGTGCTACCTCACGACGATCCGACCCTCTTTCGCGAGCTTGTAGCAAACACCTACCCGTTCGTGTACATCGACCAGAAGTTCGAGGCAGCACCGAGTGACTTCGTCGGCGTGGATAACGTCAGCGCCAGCTTTACCGTCACTGAGCACCTTATCGGTCTAGGCCATAGGCACATCGGCTTTATACACCGAAACCCTAGCCTTGACCAGGCGCCCTCTACGGTCAAAGAACGGTATAGAGGCTACCGAGCAGCGCTCACTGCCCACGCAGTGCCGTTTGAAAGCTCTTGGCTCGTGGAGATCGCGCGTAATGCCGATCCAAAAGCCTTTTTGGCCCTGACCTCCCAAGTCGACGCGGTCGTAGCTGCAAACGACCACACCGCCCTGAAGTTTCTAGACGTCGCAACCAAAGCCGGGGTCAGGGTGCCCGAGGAGATCGCGCTCGTTGGCTTCGACGACCTGCCACTAGCCGCCGAGTTCGCCCTGACGACCGTGGCGCAGCCCAGTCGGGAGATCGGTCTGCGCGCCGCCCACCTCCTCATCGACCGCATTGAGGGCAAGGGGGGGCCGCCACAGCACGTCATCTTGCCCACGCACCTCGTGGTGCGAGCGACCTGCGGGCAAAACCTGCGCGCCTCTACAAAAGGACGGTAGGGGGGCATCGTCTTATCGCCTCAAGAGTAAGTGCGTCCGCTACGGTGCAACTTTGGTGGATGTGTATAACGCGCAGCATACGCACGGCTCGCACGCAGCTGCACACATGCACACAACTGTGCAGCACGACGTGCATATCCAAGCGGGTGCTAACACCTCTTGAAATCGGTCGGGTCGAGTCGGTGGTCACGCTTTCTGCAGACGCACGCAACCCAGCGAAAACAAGAGGGGGGCGCGCGCAAGGTAACAGCGCGCTTTAGCGTGCCCGGAGCCGCGTGCGATACTAAAGCATGACCGTACCCGCCCCCAAGGCCCCCGCACCCCTCACGCCGACCCCCGACCCGACCGCGCCCGAGCCCGACCTCGCGCGCGCCTACGAGGAGCTTAGGGCGAGCCTCGAGGGCGAGGTGCGCTTCGACGAGGCGGCCCGCGTCCTCTACGCGACCGACGCGAGCCCCTACGAGATCAAACCCTACGGCGTGGTGCTACCCAAAACCCGTGAGGACGTCCGGCGCACCCTGGAGGTCGCGCGGCGCTACCGCCTGCCCGTGCTGCCGCGGGGGGGCGGCACCTCGTTGGCCGGCCAGACGGTCGGGCGGGCGCTCGTCGTGGACGTGTCGAAGTACCTAGACAGGGTGCTGGCTTTCGACGAGGCCGCGCGCACCGTCACGGTCGAACCGGGGGTGGTGCGCGACAACCTCAATTTGTTCCTAAAGCCCTACAAGCTGCAGTTTACCCCCGACGTCTCGACCACGAACCGCGCGAACATCGGCGGGATCGTCGCCAACAACTCGGCGGGCACGCGGAGCATCAAGTACGGCAAAGCGGTCGATCAGGTCGTCGCCATGACGGTCTTGCTCGCCGACGGGACGGTGACCACGTTTCGCGACCTCGACCCCGACGAGCTGCAGCAGAAGCTGCGGGCGCCGGGGCTCGAGGGTCACATCTACCGCACCACCCACCGCTTGGTGCGGGAGCACGAAGCGGAGATTCACGCGCGCTTTCCCAAGGTCATGCGCCGCGTCGGCGGGTACAACTTAGACGAACTCACGACCGGCAAACCCTTCAACCTCGCCAAGCTGGTGGCCGGCTCCGAGGGCACGCTCGCTTTCATCCTGGACGTCACGCTCAAGCTCTTCCCCATCCCCGCGTACAAGTGCCTCGCGCTCTTGCACTTCGACACGCTCGAAAAGTCGTTGCGGGCGGTGCAGCACATCAACCGCCACGGCCCCGCGGCGGTCGAGACCCTAGACGACACGCTTTTAGAGCTCGGGCTCGAGAACCCCAACCTCGCACCCCTCTTGAGCTGGCTCCAGGGTCGCCCCGCCGCCGTCTTGATGGTCGAGTTCGACGGCGAGAGCGAGGCGCAGATGCTCGCCGGGCTCCAGAGCATGCAGGCCGACCCGGCGGTGATGGAGCTCGCCTACGCGCTCCACGTCGCCTACGGCGCCCAGGAGCAAGCGGAGGTCTGGGAGGTGCGCAAGGCGGGTTTGGGGGTCTTTAACACCATCAAAGGCGCCGCCAAACCGACGCCCTTTATCGAGGACGCGGCCATCCCACCCGAACACCTGGCCGAGTACATCCCCGCCGTCGCGGCGATCTGCGCGAAGCACGGCGTCAGGATGGTCTCCTACGGGCACGCCTCGGTCGGGGTGATCCACGTGCGGCCCATTTTGGACCTCAAGACGCGCGAGGGGCTCGAGGCTTACCGCAAGATCAGCGAGGAGACGTTCGCGCTGGTGCGGCGCTTCGGCGGGTCGTGGTCGGGCGAGCACGGCGACGGGCTCATCCGCTCGTACAAAAACCGCGAGCTCTTCGGCGATACGCTCTACGAGGCGTTCCGCGAGCTCAAACGCGCGTTCGACCCCGAGGGGCTCATGAACCCCGGCAAGATCGTCGACGCGCCCCCCATCACCGAGAACCTACGCTACGGCGAGGGTTACACGGTGCTGCCTATCGCCACCCACTTCGACTTCTCCAAAGACGACGGCTTTATGGGTGCGATCGAGATGTGCACGGGGGTCGGCGCCTGCCGCAAAACGACCACCGGGACGATGTGCCCCTCGTACATGGTCACCCGCGACGAGGAGCACTCGACGCGCGGGCGGGCGAACCTGCTGCGCGACGCCATGAACGGGCGCCTGCCCGGTGGGCTCACGAGCCAGGAGGTCTATAACGCCCTCGACCTCTGCTTGGAGTGCAAGGCCTGCAAAGCCGAGTGCCCCAGCCGCGTCGACATGGCGAAGCTCAAGTACGAGTTTCTGCAGCACTTCTACGACGACCACGGCACCCCCCTGTCGGCTCGAGCCCTCGGCCACGCCGCTGTGGTCGCCCCCGTGGGCCGCTTTTTCGCGCCCCTCGCCAACGCCCTCCTGCCGCTCGCGCCGGTGCGCTGGCTCATGGAGAAAACGGCGGGTATCGACCGGCGGCGCGCGCTCCCGCCGTACGCCAACGCCTCGTTTCACCAGTGGGTGCGCCAGCGCGAGGCGCGGCGTGAGGAGGAGCGCCGCGCGCTCGGAGCGCCCGCGCACGCCGCTGATAAACCCAAAGTAGCTCTGTTTGCCGACACCTGGACGATGTACAACGAACCCGAGGTCGGCGTCGCCGCCACGCGGGTGCTAGAGGCGCTCGGCTTCGAGGTCGAGCACGTACCCTACGGCTGCTGTGGGCGCCCGCAGATCTCCAAGGGGTTGCTGCGCGAGGCGAGGGCGCGCGCGCGGAAAAACGTCGCGGCGCTGCACGCCTATGTCGCGCGGGGGGTGCCGGTCGTGGGGCTCGAGCCGAGCTGCGTCACCGCCTTTCAGGACGACTACCGCGACCTCGTCCCGGGGGAGGCGACGGAGGCGGTCGCAGCGCACGTCAAAATGATCGACCAGTTTCTGGCCAAGGCGTGGACCAAAGGCGACCTCGAGCCGGGTAGGGTCTTTCGCAAGGGGGAGCGCCACATCATGCTCCACGGCCACTGCCAGCAGCGCGCGATCCAGGGGACCAGCAGCACCAAAGCGGTGCTCGGTTGGGTGTCGCCAGACGTCTTCGAGGTCGATTCGGGCTGCTGCGGGATGGCGGGCTCGTTCGGTTACGGCCACTATGACATCTCGATGCAGATCGGCGAGCGTCGGCTCTTCCCCGCCGTACGTGAACATGCGGGCGAAACCGTGGCGTGCGGCTTTTCCTGCCGCCACCAGATCCGCGACGGCACCGGCAAACGCGCGAAGCACCTCGTCGAGCTCCTCGCCGAAGCGCTCCCGGAAAGTGACGGTGACAGCTCCCGCTCGGTCCCGTCATCCGAAGCGTGCGCGGAGCTCCCGTAGCGCGTCGTGTATCGCCCGGCCGCCCACGGGCCACCAACGGCGCGCCACGCGCCCCCAATAACCCAGCCCCACCGCGCGGCTTAAGCTCCCCTTAAGCCGCGCGCGCTCTACTGGGCGCGTGCACCTCGCACTCAACACCTCACCCTCAAAGGAGTGCCGATGAAACGCTTTTGGCTCCCCCTCGTCGCGGTGCTCGCGCTGCTTGGCGGTTGCGACCGCGTGCAAAGTATCATTGATGACGTCGTCACCCCCGCAGACGCGGTCATCAACGGCTACACCGTCGAGCGCGACGCGAACGGCGACCCGACCGGCAACGTGGCCCTCAACGTCAGCGCCCTAGACAGCGCCGGCGAGCCCATCGCCGGCAGGCTCAGCAACCCGCGCGCGACCGTCACCAGCGTGACGCCCCTCCCCGGCCTCGCCGCCGCGCAGCGCTACACCGCGACTGCCACCATCACTGTCGACATCACCGTGCAGGAGGTCATCAACGCCGTATTGAACATGGACCGCAGCGGCAGCATGCGGCTCAACGACCCGGAGCGCCTCCGTGTAGACGCCGCCAAGAGCTTTCTGGAGCGCGTCACCCCGGAAGACCGCATCGCGGTGATGGAGTTTCCAGGGCAGTCGTCGGGCTTTCGCGCTTCGACGCTGCTGCAGGGCTTTACGAGCGACAAAGCCCTCTTAGAAGCCGCCCTCGACAGGGTCGGGCAGCGCGGCAACACCCCCATCTGGGATTCACTGCTCGACACCCTCGACCTCCACGCCGCCGACGAGGGGGGGCAGGGCGCCTCGCGCGTGGTGCTGCTCTTTACCGACGGTGAGCGCGAGGGCGGTCAGGTGGCCTTCGGCGAAGCCCTCGCAGCCGCGCTGGAGAGCGACGTGCGGGTCTTTACCATCGGCCTGGGCAGCGACATCGACACCGCCGAGCTGCAGGAGCTCGCCGCCGAAACGGGCGGGACGTTCGCCAACGTCGCGAGCGCCGCGGAGCTCGAGGAACTCTTCCAGAGGGCCTTTAACGCCATCCGCGCCTCGGGGACCATCACGCTCAGCATCTCGCCCATCCCGCCCCCAGGGTCGCTCGTCCGGGGCACGCTGTCGTTTACCGTCAACGGCGAGGACTTCACGGTCGACTACGCTTTCACGATCTAGGGTCTGCGTTAGGTCTGCATTAGGAGGTCTGCGTTGGGTCTACGTCGCAGCACCCAAACGTAGCGACAGGTGAAGCGGGCGAGGTTACAACCTCGCCCGCTTTGGCCGAACCCTTCGCGCGACCACGCTCTGTGAGCTACCGCCGAGTGCTACGTGAGCCAAAACACTATGTTAGGGCGAGGAGGTTCGCCATGGACAGGATCCCCGCCCAAGGGGCCACGAGGCCCCACCGCACCACCGTCGCCACCTACAGCGTCTACGCCGACGCGCAGCGGGCGGTCGACCACCTCTCCGACAAAGGGTTCCCCGTCGAACGCACCGCCATCGTCGCCGAGGGGTTGCGCTTCGTCGAACAGGTCACGGGCCGCCTCAACTGGGGCCGCGTCCTACTCAACGGTTCGGGGAGCGGCGCGCTCACGGGGGTGCTCATCGGCCTCGTCTTCGGGCTCTTTAGCCTCGTCGTCCCGGTGCTGACCTTTGTGCTCTACGGCCTTATCGTCGGGGCGATCTCGGGGGCGCTCTTCGCCGCCATCGGCTATGGTATGACGGGCGGCCAACGCGACTTCTCGTCGGTGCGCAACATGGAGGCCGAGCGCTACCACGTGATGGTCGACGACGAGGTTGCCGCGGAGGCGGAGCGGCTGTTAGCGGGGATGGGGCGCTGAACCTCTCGCGCCCCCTACATCTCCTCGGGCGCTTCGATCCCCAACAGCCCCAAACTGGTCGCGAGCGTCTCCTTGACTTTGCGCACGAGCGCAAGGCGCGCCTCGCGGAGCCCCGGCTCGGCTTTTAAGACCTGCGTGTCCGGTTTGCCGTCGGCGCCTCTATGGTTGTAGTAGGCGTTCCAGGCGGTCGCGACGTCGAGGCAGTACTGCCCGACGAGGTGTGGGGCGAAGTCGCGCGCGGCGCTCCCGATGATCTCCGGCAGACGGGCTAATTCCTGGGCCAGCTTGACCTCTAGGGGGCCAAGCCGCTCCCAAACCGCCCCGCTCTCCCCGACGCCCGCCTCACAGGCGGCGCGCAGGATGCTGCACGCCCGAGCGTGCGCGTACTGGACGTACGGCGCCGAGTCGCCCTGGAGGCTGAGCGCTTGCTCCCAGCGAAAGTCGATCACGCGGCGCGCCTCGCTTTTAAGCATGGCAAAGCGCAGGGCGCCGACGCCGACCTGCCGCGCGACCTCGTCGACCGCTTTAAGCCCCGGGTTTTTCTCCTCGACCACGGCGCGCGCGCGCTTCGCCGCCTCCGCCAACACCGTGTCGATCGCCAACGTGATCCCCTTGCGGCCGCTCATCGCCTGACCTTCTAAGGTCACGACCTCGTAGGCGAGGTGGTGCGAGGCGTCGGCGCCCCTAGCGGCGTCGGCCATCTCGAGCGCCGCTTTGACGATCATCTGCGGGTGGCTCTGGCGGGTGTCGATGACGTTGACGACCGCGTCGGCGTGGGCGAAGGTGCGCCCGTCGGGGTGGAGGTCGCCCTCCGGCGCGCTCGTGTAGAGCGGTTTGCCCGAGGGCTGGCGGTGAAAGCGCCGGAACCGCAGCCCCTCGAAGAGCCCGACTTTCCAGAACTGGGTGCCGATGTCTTTGGCGACGTACATGGCGTTGCCGTCGCTGCGCACGAGCACCACTAGAGGTTCCTCGAGCCCCGGGATGAGCTTGGACACGTCCATTACGAGAGCGCCCGCGTATTTGCCCTCGCTGGGGGTAAAGACGTCCTCGCTGCGCTTCAGCACCTCTAGAGCGCGCGCCAAAAAGCCGCTTTTAACGATGTCGGACTCCCACACCAGAAGGTCGTACTCGGCGCCTAGCGCGTGGTAGGTCTCTAGCTGCGCGCGCAGCACCCGCTCGATCTCGCCGCGCAGCTCGCCGCGCTCGAGCCGGTGCATGGTCTGTGACACGCCCCGCTCGATGGTCTCGGCGTCGGTCTCCTTGGCCTGCGTCAGGCGCACGTAGAGCTTGCCGAGCCAGTGGTCGTACTTTTCCGCACCGTCGTACGTCGCGCCGAAGTAGCCTACCGCGAAGAGCGACTCGGCGGCCTGACGGCCCGTGTCGTCGATGTAGTTCTGCACCTCGACCTCATACCCGGCCGCGCGCAGGATGCGGGCGACCGCGTCGCCGAGGACGATGTTACGCAGGTGCCCGACGTGCGCCTCTTTGTTGGGGTTGACGCTCGTGTGCTCGACGATCACCTTTTTGCCGCGCTCGGGCAGAGCCAGCTCCCCCTCGACGACCCCCCGCACGAAAGCGCCGGGGTCGAGGTGGAAGTTGAGGTACGGCCCTACCGCCTCGGCGCGCGCGACGCCCGCGGGCAGCTCGAGCCGCTCCACAAGCTCCTGGGCGATCGCCGCCGGGTTTTTCCGGAGCACTCTAGCGAGCCCGAAGGCGACCGGCGAGCCGTAGTCGCCCGCTTTGCCCTCCGGCACCGCCTGCACCGTCACCTCGGCCTCCGTTCCAAGGGCCCTTACAGCCCGCTCCAACGCCGCTTTCAGCTGGATCTTGACGTCCATAGCCTCAACGCTATCACGCGTTTTGAGGCCGCCTCACCTCCTGGAGGCGCGCTTTCTGAAGGCGCAACCGCTTTTCACGACGACACTGCGGGGCAGACAGGAGACAGGAGGCAGATGGCGCTTGGGTCGGTGTTTGGTACCGCTGCGCTTGCCGACAGCGCTGCGGTGCGCGCACGGAGCTCTCTGGGTCTAGCGACGCACCGCCACACGACGCGCGAAGCTTGAGAACGGTGTGGCCCCGCGGTCGAAGCCCTACTGCCAGCCCACCTCACGGCAAGCCACCTCTTTGCGAGCCCACCTCACCGTACGCGGGCGCGTTTGGGCGTAAAGTAGAGCTCACCTGTTCCCGCCCCCGCCATGTAAGCCAGCTTCCAGCCCCGACGTGGATAACCGGTAAACTTGATACATTGGCGCTAAGATTTGTATAGTGCGCATTTGAAAAGGAGCTTGACGTGGCCTTACAGAGCGACATCTTTGAAGCGCCCATCCCCGTCTGTCCGGTACGGGGCTCGGTGCTCTACCCCACCATGGTGATGCCTATTGACGCGGGACGCGCCGTGTCGATCCGCGCGATCAACGCCGCCCTAGACCGCAACCGCACCATCTTGATCGTTAGCCAGCGTGACCGCGAGACGGAGGAGCCGACAGGCAGCGACCTCTTTACGGTCGGCACGGCGTGCAACATCTTGCGGATGAAGCGCAACCCCAACGGCAGCATCCAGATGCTCGTGCAGGCCTTTGCGCGGGTGCGCGTCAAACGCTACACCACGGGTGAACTGATCGAGGCCGAGGTCGAACCCTTCGAGGTGCCGCTCGGCAACGCGGTGACCCTCGAGGCGGCTTTCCGCGAGCTCAAGGAGAAGTTCAGCGACATCATCGAGGGTGGGGTGCGCAACATCCAACCCGAGGTCGCGCAGTTCGTCATGAACTTAGAGGACGCGGGGCAGTTCGCCGACTACGTGGCCTATCACCTCGACTTTCGGCTCGAGGACAAGCAGGCCATCCTAGAGGCCGAAACGGTCGAGGCGCGGGTGCGCCGCGTGCTCGTCTTGATCGACACCGAGATCGAGCTCGCCGAGACCCAGCGCCGCGTGCAGCGCGAGGTCAAAGACGAGATCGACCGCAACCAGCGCGAGTACTTTTTGCGCGAGCAGATCAAGGCGCTGCAGCGCGAGCTCTCGGGTTCGGACGACGGCGACGACGAGGTCGAGACCTTCCGCGCCAAGCTCGAAGAGCTCGAGCTCCCCGAGGAGGCGATGAAGGAGGCCGAGCGCGAGCTCAACCGCTTGGCGCGCATGCACCCCGACTCCGCCGAAGCGTCGGTGATCCGCACCTACCTGACCACCCTGACCGAGCTGCCCTGGAACGAGCGCAGCCAGGACCGCCTCGACATCGAGGTCGCCAAGCAGACGTTGGAAGAGGACCACTACGGTCTGGAGAAGATCAAAGACCGCATCCTCGAGTACCTCGCCGTGCGCAAGCTCAAAGCTGACCGCGCCGCGCGCGGCGAGCTCGACCAGGCCGAGGTCAACCGCGGGCCGATCCTGCTCTTTGCCGGGCCCCCGGGCGTCGGCAAGACCTCGATCGCCAAGTCGATCGCCAAGGCTTTGGGCCGCGAGTACGTCCGCATCAGCTTGGGCGGCGCGCGCGACGAGTCCGACATCCGCGGTCACCGCCGCACCTACATCGGGTCGATGCCGGGGCGCATCATCCAGGGGATCCGCCAAGCGGGCACCAAGAACCCGGTCTTTTTGCTCGACGAGATCGACAAGCTCGGTATGAGCTACCAGGGCGACCCCTCGTCGGCGCTGCTGGAGGTTTTGGACCCCGCGCAAAACAGCGGTTTCGTCGACCACTACCTGGGCGTGCCCTTCGACCTCTCCGAGGTGCTCTTTATCGCGACGGCCAACTACGCGCAGAACATCCCCGAGGCGCTGCTCGACCGCATGGAGCTGCTCGAGTTCTCGTCGTACATCGAGCAAGAAAAGATCGAGATCGCCAAGCGCTACTTGTTGCCGCGCCAGATCGAGGAGAACGGCCTCAAACCGCAGCAGATCACCATCTCAGACGGCGCTATCGCCAAGGTCATCACGTCCTACACGCGCGAAGCGGGGGTACGCAACTTAGAGCGCACGATCGGCACGCTCGCCCGCAAAGCCGCGCGCCGCATCGCCGAGGGCGAGAGCAAACGCGTCCGCATCACCGAGCGGAGCCTAGAGGCCTTTTTGGGCCCCGAGCGCTTCTCCCCCGAGTCCGAGGGCGAGGAGAACCTCGTCGGCGTCGCCACGGGGATGTACTACACGCCGGTCGGCGGCGACATCTTGTTCGTCGAGACGTCGGTCACCAAGGGTAAAGGTGGCCTCGTGCTAACGGGCCAGCTCGGCGACGTGATGAAAGAGTCCGCGCGCGCCGCTCTCACCTACGCGCGCTCCAACGCCGAGCGCTTCGGTATCCCGCAGGAGGTGCTCGACAACTACGAGGTGCACATCCACGTCCCGGCGGGCGCCACCCCCAAAGAGGGGCCGTCGGCGGGGGTCGCGATCGCCGCCTCACTCATTAGCGCGCTTACCGGCGTGCCGGTCCGCAAAGACGTCGCCGCTACGGGCGAGATCACCCTGCGCGGGCGGGTCTTGCCCATCGGTGGCCTTAAAGAGAAGATCTTAGGGGCCAAGCGCGCGGGCATCAGGCACATCCTCTTCCCCGAGAAGAACCTCCCCGACCTGGGCGACATCCCCGCGCACCTGCGGCGGAGCCTCGAGTTTCACCCTGTTGCCCACCTCGACCGCGCCTTAGACATCTTTATGGTCGGCGGCTTGGCGGCGCTCGAGGCGCGCGGTGGGGGCAAGAGCGCCCCCAAAAAGGCGCGCCGGCGCCGCAAGGAGGAGAGCCCCGCAGCGCAGGCTTAACGGTCGGCCCGTCACTCACCAGCCCACCTTGCACAGGTGGGCTTTTTTCGGTCCCGCTGTGAATCTTTCGGTAGCAGGGGCGCTTTACCTTATGGTCAAGTCAGGAAGAAGATCATCTGGGAGGCGCTAGTAATGCGTAAATTGTTAGGGGCTTCTATTCTTTGCTTCGCTCTTTCGAGCCTCGGTTCCGCTCAGGGGGGATTTGCTGGTGCTTCCCTGTCGGGTCTTTATCTCCCCACCGCGAATCAAGTCGGCGCCGACCTCACCATCGGCTTCTTCGGAGGGCATGTAGGTTCATACGACCTTTTAGGTCCTGTCGGGTTACGAGGCGCGTTTGACTTTAGCGTAACCCCCATTTCAGGTTTTCTCAGCGGGTCTGGCGATATCCTGTTTGCCTCGGGAGGTGATACACGGTTTTATGGGGGAGCAGGTTTGGGGGCGATTAGCCTATTCGGTTTCGCGGGCCCATTCGCTCAAGGTGTTGCCGGTGTCGACTTCGGTCTCTCTGAGTCAGCTAGCCTCTTTGCCGAAGCTACACCACGGTTCTTTCTCCAAACGGGCGTGGTTGTACTAGGAGGTAGGTTCGGCACAAACTTCCACTTTAGAAGATAGCGGACTGTAACGGAGTTTACCCGACCTTCCGTTTAGTTTGGTGTCGAACTGCGTCATACCAGCGGGACGTTCGGCCATCGCATGAGGTTGCTCGTCCCGCATAGATTTATATCGGCTACTGGCTTCAAACACTCGCACCCAATTCGCAAGCGAATAGAGCGCTCTCAAAGCATCTGTGACCTAGAGTCAGTAGCAAAACACCTTTGTATTTGTGGCCTCAACGGCCACGGGCGTGCACGAAGACGTACCCGAGCGCGACCTTGCGCCCCCGCAGCCTTTGGGCTACAGTGAGAGCGTCAAGGAGGTAGGTATGAAACGTCCGTCGGCCGTCCTCTTCGCCGGAGTGCTCACCGTGACGTTGCTCGCCGGTTGCGCCACGCAGTCGTTTGACATCAACCCGCCCCTTACCCCTACCTCCCCCGGCCAAGCGACCGTCGAGGAGAGCCAACCGTTTTTCGTCGGCGGTGTCAGCCAGAGCACGCTCATCGACGCTGCAGCAGTCTGTGGCGGCGCTGACCGCGTCGCCCGCGTCGAGACCGAGACGACTGTTCTAGACAGCATTCTGTCGTTTGTCACGGGCGGCATCTACTCCCCGCGAACCGCCCGCGTCTACTGCTTGTAGCGCGGCGCATACCCCAACCTCACCGGGGACGCCACGCGCGTCCCTGTTTCACGCTGGCGAGCTCCCAGTTCTAGATCCCCGCCTCGAGGGCGGCGGCTCGCTGTGTACCCCCGCCCCCAAACGCGCTGCGAGAGCCGTGCGTTATTGTGGGCTCCATGAAACCCCTCATCGCAGCCAACTGGAAGATGCACAAACTCCCGAGCGAGGTCACCGCTTGGGCAAGCGACTTTGAGGCGGCGCTAGCGGACACCGACCGCAGCCGTTTCGATCTCGCTATCTGCGCGCCCTTTACGCACCTCAGCGCGCTCGCCGCGGCGCTCGACGGTACGGGCGTCGCCGTCGGCGCTCAGGACGTAAGCTCTCACGCCGAGGGGGCCTACACCGGCGAGGTCTCCGCCGCGATGCTTAAAGACCTCGGCGTGCGCTACGTCATCGTGGGGCACTCCGAGAGGCGCGCCTATCACCACGAAGACGACGCGCTGGTGCGGGGCAAGCTCGAGCGGGTGCTCGAAAGCGGTATGACCCCGATCCTCTGCGTCGGTGAGACCCTGCAGGAGCGCGAAGGGGGGCGCGCGCGGGAGGTGACGCTCGGGCAACTCCGGGGTGCGCTAGAGGGGGTCGCGCTGGGCAACGCTGGTGGGCTCGTGGTCGCTTACGAACCCGTGTGGGCCATCGGCACCGGCAAGACCGCGACCGACGCCGACGCTCAGGAGATGTGCGGCGCCATCCGCGCGGCGCTCAAAGAGCTCTTGCCGGAGCTAGGGGGGGCGGTTCGCATCCTCTACGGCGGCTCGATGAAGGGCGACAACGCCGCCGGGCTGCTCGCGCAACCCGACATCCAGGGCGGGCTCGTGGGCAGCGCCAGCTTGGACGCTCGGTCGCTCGCCCAGATCGCCGCGGCATGCTAGCGCCCGTCTGGGAGGGCTTGCGCGCGGCGGGGGCGGACGCCTTGCTGGTGACACACCCCGCCAACGTGCGCTACTTGTCGGGGTTTTCGTCGCCCGAAGACGGCCGCGTGCTGCTCTCCGACAAGGGCTTGCAGCTCTGGACCGACGGGCGCTACATCCAACAAGCCCGCGAGGAGTCGCGCCTCGAGGTCGTGATCACCGATACGGGGTCGACGTGGGTAGAGCAGCTCTGCACGCACGTCAAAGACGTTCTGGGCGGCCCTCGGCTCGCCTTCGAGGCCGAGAGCACCCCCTACGCGCTCTTTGCGGAGCTGCGCGAGGCGCTCGGCAGCGAACCGGTGCCGACCAAGGGGCTCGTCAGCGAGCTGCGCCTCGTCAAGTCGCCCGCCGAGATCGCAACCCTACGCGAGGCCGCGCGCATCACCGACGAGGCGTTTGCGCACATCCTCGACGTCATTCGACCGGGGCTGCGTGAAGTCGACGTCGCTCTGGAGCTCGAGCGCTTTATGCGCCGCGCGGGCGCCGAAGGGGCGTCGTTTGCGATCATCGTCGCTTCGGGTGTGCGCAGCGCGATGCCCCACGGGGTAGCCTCGAGCAAACCGCTCGCACGCGGCGAGCTCGTCACCCTCGACTTCGGCGCCAAAGTGGCGGGCTATCACGCCGACATGACCCGCACGGTCGCCCTCGGGGAGGTGAGCGAAGCGCACGAACGGCTCTACGACGCGGTGCTGAGGGCGCAGGAGGCGGCCCTTGCGGCCGTCGCCCCCAACGCGGAGGGGCGCGCGGTCGACGCGGTCGCCCGCGACAGCTTGGCCGCCGCGGGTTTGGCGGAGGGGTTTACCCACGGCCTCGGCCACGGCGTCGGTCTGGAGGTTCACGAGCGGCCGCGGTTGTCTCGGCTCTCACAGGACACCCTCCGCCCCGGCATGGTCGTCACCGTCGAACCGGGAGTATACCGGCCCGGCGACGCGGGGGTGCGCATCGAAGACCTCGTAGTCGTCACCGACGCGGGGTGCGAACGGCTCTCCGGGAGCCCAAAGGCGCTGCTTCGGCTCTAGGCATCCGATTGCGGGCGCTGCGGCGCCGCGCTAGAGTAGCGAAAGGCTCCGAGAGCGGTGGAGATGCCCGAGGCTTTGGGGGGAGACGCTTTGAAAAGCAGGCCGCCTTGGCATATGCTGCCTAGGGGTCAGCGTGTACCCAACACGCTCTTTACGCCGTTGTGCAGCTACGCACATGAGTTTGGCAGACGAAGGGAACGAACATGAAGAGGTGCAGCGTAGGGGTTTTGGTCGCAGCAACGCTTTTTTTGGGGGCGTGTGACAATCAGCTGAGCGCCGAGTCGCTCGCCCGCGAACGCCAGTCGCTCCAACGCGAGGTCAACGCGCTGCGCGCCGAGGCCGAGAGCTTACGCGCGGCGAACGACGAGCTGATGGCGCAGCTTTCGACCATCACCGTGCTTTTAGAGACCCAACGCGAGGAGCTCCGCAGCCGCCTCGACGCCTTTGAAAGGAGCGCCGAGCGGGTGCAAGCGCGCGCCAGCGAACTCGGCCGCTCCATCGAGAGCGCGCAGAGCGCCACCGACGACGCGCAGCGGGTCGCCGACCGGGCGCTCGAGCAAGCCGCCCGCGAGGAGCTCGAGGGGGCGCTCGAGGCGCGCAGACAAGCGCCCGAGAGCGAGCCCGCCACGGAGCCCGCGGTGACGGAACCGGCCATGACGGAGCCCGCGATGAGCGAACCCGCCGAGGGGACGCACGCTGCACCCGAGCAGACTGCACCGATCCCATCAGCTCCCGCTACCCCCGAACCGGTGGCGCAACCCGGAGGGGGGCACTAGGCTAGGTCTGTCGCATCCTCGGCTTCCGCGTGAACTGTAAAGAGGACTTGGTGTCCCGTGGCGCGCAGCTCGTGGATCACCCGCGGGCTACGCGGGGGCTGGAACCAAGCCTCGGCTGTTGGTGGCGGCCCCTAAACGCCGCTCGAGACGCGGTTGGAAGCCCTGACACACCGCCGCAGAAAGATCTCCACGCAGGGAGCGATACAAGCCACGCCCAAAAGCGTGGCTTGTTTCCGTTGCATTTGGCGCTCGTCTCTGGCTCCCTTAGGCGCGTCGCGCACCCGCTAGCTTCCCGGGGCCTCCAAGCCGCTCACGAAGCGCTGCGCCGAGCTCAGGATCTCTGCGACTTCGCCCGCGCTCGGCGCTTCGCAGTAGATGCGCAGGACCGGCTCGGTACCGGAGGCGCGAAAGAGCAGCCAGGCGTTGCCGGAGAGGTTGAGCTTGACCCCGTCGAGGGTTTCGACGCGCTCCAACGCGCGCCCGGCAAAGGTGTCGGGCGGGGAGGCCAGCGCACCCAAAACGGCGTCTTTGAGGGCGTTGCCCGAAAGGTGCAGGTCGAGCCGGTCGTAGGCGTGGCGCCACCCGGCCTCCCGCTCGAGCTCGGCAAAGAGTTCGCTCACCGTCCGCCCCGCTTTGACCACCGCCTCTAGCACGAGCAGCGTGTTGGCCAGCCCGTCGCGCTCGGGGATGTGCCCCGCGACGCCGATGCCGCCCGACTCCTCGCCGCCGATCAGCACGTCCCCCCCCAGCATGGCGTCGACGATGTACTTAAAGCCCACCGGCGTCTCCTGCACCGCTAGGCCGCGCTTTTCGGCCAGCCGCTCGATAAGGCGCGAGACGGTAAAGGTCTTGACCACGCGCCCCGTTCCGCCCCGCTCGGCGAGCATGTTTAAGAGCAGCGCGAAGATCTGGTGCGAGTTGAAAAACGTCCCCCCCGGCAGCACCAAACCGAGGCGGTCACCGTCGCCGTCGGTGGCGGAGGCGAAAAGGGCGCCTTGCTCTTTCATGTAGGCCATCGTGGCGGCGAGGTTTTGCGGCAGCGGCTCCGGATTGACGCCGTAAAAGGTCGGCGTCGGTTCGCCGCGCAGCGCCACCAAACGCCACGGCAGCTCGGCGTGGGCGACAAACCCCGTGAGCCACCCCGCCGCCGCGCCACCCATCGCGTCGTGCACCAAGGTGCCGTCAAAGCGCCGCAGCGCCTCGAGGTCGACGAGCTGCGCCAACGCGTCGTAGTAGGCGGCGCGCACGTCGAAGGTCTCGATGCGCTTCGCCCCCCCGTCGCGGCGAACCTCACGTTCGCTCACCGTAGCGACGCGCGCGGCGACCGCCCTATAGATGTCCTCCGTGGCGGTGCCGCCGTAAGGACCTTTAAGCTTAAAGCCGCTATAGGGGGGCGGGTTGTGCGAGGCGGTGAGCATCACCCCGCCGCCGACCCCGTAGTGCTTGACGGCGAACGAGAGCGCGGGGGTCGGCAGGTAGCTCGCCGAGAGGCGGGTGTCGATGCCGTTGGCCGCGAGCACCTCCGCCACGCGCCGCGCGAAGAGGGCGCCGTTAAAGCGGGTGTCGTAACCGACCACGGCGCTCGGCGTACCCTGGGCGTTGAGAAAGTCCGCGTACGCCTGCGCCGCCCGCGCCACGTTGAGGAAGGTGAACTTGTCGCCGATCACGTCGCGCCAACCGTCGGTGCCGAAAACGAGGGTGTCCATGAGGTGCCAGCATAGCAAACCCGCTCCCAGCCGGGAGAAGGGAGGGGCCCCCTAGACCGCCCCGTGACGCGCTGCGGTAGACTGCCCTATGCCGACGGTGATCAAGTATGGCGGCAGTGCCATGACCGACCCCGAGGTGCGACGGCAGATGGCGCAGCGTCTCGCGGCGCTCCCAGAGACCGTCGTTGTGCACGGCGGCGGCCCCTTTATCGCCCAGGCGCTGCGCGACGCGGGGCTCAAGAGCCACTTCGTCCGCGGTCTGCGGGTCACGGACGCACCGAGCTTGGCGGTCATCGAACGCACCCTGACGCGGCTCTCGAAGGTGCTCGCCCAGGAGATCGGCGACGCCGTCGGGCTGCAAGGGCGCGACGCGAGACTGCTCGTCGCCGAACCGCTAGGCGCCGAGTTGGGGTTTGTCGGCGAGGTCGTAGAGGTCAACCGCGCGCTGCTCACGGGGCTGCTCGGTTTGGGCCTCACCCCCGTCGTCGCTTGTCTCGCCGCCACTCCAGACCGCCGCGGGGTGCTCAACGTCAACGCCGATAGCGCCGCGGGGGCAGTCGCGGGGGCGCTCGCGGCGCCCGTGGTGTTTTTAAGCGACGTACCGGGGGTGCTCGAGGACCCGGCAGTCCCCGAAAGCCGCCTCGCGACGCTCAGCGCGCGCGACATCGCGGCGCGCATCGCCGACGGGCGCATCGCCGGCGGGATGATCCCCAAAGTCGAGGCCGCGCTCGGCGCGCTCCGTGCCGGCGCGCCCGTCGCCATCATCGCCGATGGGCGCGTCCCCGAGCAGCTCGAGGCGAGCTTGCGCGGCGAGGTCGGCACCCGCGTCGTGCGCTAGCGCGCCCCCCCACTCAGGTTTGGCGTCCGGCAACGGTGCCTAGCGCGTCGCCTACGGGCGGTCTACGGGCTGCGCGCTGTAGCTGTCCCTGCGGAAACGGTCTTTGCAACCCTCAGGGCACAACGTCAACCACGGCGCCAAGCACAGCGCCAACCGCACCCAGCCAGCCGACGCCCGCTACGGCGACGCGACCGTGATGACGACGTCCGCCGCCGCCACCCCGCCGCGGCCATCGGTCACGACGGCCGTCGCGACGTAGGTGCCGGGTTCGGTGTAGACGTGCGTCGCCTCCGACGCGAGGGTGCGGGTGCCGTCGCCGAAAAAGAGCGTCGTCGTCAGCGCGTCGGCGTTGGGGTCCTCGGCGGTCGCGCTCAGGGTGACCTCGAGGGGAGCCGAGCCCTCGGTGACGTCGGCCTCGAGCGTCACCGTGGGCGGTAGGTTGTTGATGTCGCGGGGGGCGCTGCGCGGCAGCACCTCGATCTGCGTGCTCGCCTCGCCCGTCTGGGCGCCCGCTACGACCTCGACGCGCGCCGTGTAGGTGCCCGCTTCGGTGTAGACGACGGTGCGGCGCGCCCCCCCTTCGGTCGGGGCGCCGATCGCCTCACCGGCGCCGAAATCCCAGCGGTAGGCGGTGACGGGCCGCGCCAGCTCGGCGGTGCGCGCGGTCAAGGTCACCACGAGCGGCCACTCGCCCCGCGCGTTCTCAGCCTCGAGCTCGATGACGGGGTCGGGTAGGGCGCCGCTGCCGCCGGGGAGCGGGCCGCACGCGCCCAGAAAGAGCCCAACGAGCGCGACCGACGCCACCCGCCGGGTCGCGACGCGCCGACTTGCCAACAATCGTGAGGTCGCCATAGGGTCACTATAAAGCCCCCCTTCGCCGCGACCCGTGACGTGCGTCCACGTTGGGGCCCGAACCGGGCCGGCACCGACACGACCGGCCAAAGGGGCGTAGCCCGCCCCGGAACCTGGTATAACGGCCTTCATGCAGCCACCACGCGCCGGAGGACGCTTACAGGGACGTTTGGAGGGGGCGCGACCCCTCGAGCAAAGACGGTGAAGGGGGCGGCCCCACAGGAGGTCTGTATCGGCCTCGACGCCGGCACCACGGGGTGCAAGGCCGTCGCCCTGAGCGCCGCGGGGCGCGTGTGCGCCGAGGCGTCGGCGACCTATCCGCTCCTAAGCGACACCGCGGGCGCTGCCGAGCAAGACGCCGCCGACCTCTGGCGCGCGGTCCAGGCGGCGCTCAGGGCGCTCGCCGAAGGGCTCGGCGGCGCGCGACCCGTCGCGCTCGCCCTCAGCGGGGCGATGCACAGCTTGCTCGCCCTAAGCGGGCGCGGCGAAGCGCTCGGGCGCGCGACGACCTGGGCCGACACCCGCGCCGCAACGGCGCTCGCCGAGCTCCGCCGGGAGAACCCCGCAGGGCTCTACGAGGCGACCGGCTGTCCGCTCGTCGCCCCGTACCACCCCGCGCGGTTGCGCTGGCTGCGCGCGGCCGAGCCAGCGGTGTTCGGGCGCGCGGCGCACTTCGTCAGCCTCAAAGACTGGCTCGGCTACCAGCTGACGGGCGCGCTGCGCACCGACCGCGGCTACGCCTCGACGACGGGGCTCCTCGAGCTGCGCACGGGCCGCTGGAGCGACCTCGCGCTCGAGCTCGCCGGCGTCACCGCGGCGCGGCTCCCCGAACTCGCCGAGCCGACCGACCCCCTCGGCCCCCTCCGCGCCGAGGTCGCGCGCGCGTGCGGGCTACCGCCGGGGCTACCGGTCTTCGTCGGCAGCTCCGACGGCGCGCTCGCCAACTTCGGCGCGGGGGTGCGCAGCCCCGGCAGCACCGCCCTGACGGTCGGTACGAGCGGCGCGGTGCGGCGGGTGACCGCCGCACCGCTGCTCGACCCGGAGGCGCGCACCTGGTGTTACCGCTTTTTCGCGGGACGCTTTCTCGCCGGCGGCGCGGTCAGCAACGGCGGGCTCACCCTCGAGTGGGTCCGCCGCACCCTCTACGGCGAGCTCCCCAAAGCGGAGGGCTTCGCTCGGCTCCTCGACGAAGCGGCCGCGGCCAAGGCGGAGGGGCTTATGGTGCTCCCCTACCTCACCGGCGAACGCAGCCCGCACTACAACGCCGCCCTGCGCGGGGCGGTCTTCGGCCTCAGCGAGGCGCACACGCGCGCCGACTTCGCCCGCGCGGCGCTCGAGGGGGTAGCGTTTTGCCTCAAAGACGTCTGGGAGGTGCTCGGGACGAGCGCCCAGGGCGCTGCGCCCCCCCAGACGGCCGAGCGCCCCGTGCAGCTCACCGGCGGGCTGAGCCGTTCGCCCTTCTGGGCGCAGCTCGTCGCCGACGTTTTGGGGACCCCGCTAGAGGTGGTCGGGGTCGCCGACGCCTCCGCCGTCGGCGCCGCCGCGCTCGCTTGGGCCGCGCAGTGCGGCCTCCCGCTGGGGCGCGCGCCGCACCCCGCCGCCGCGAGGCCGCGGCGCTTTACCCCGCGGGAGGCCGAGCGGCGGCGCTACGACGCCGCGTTCGCGCGCTTTCGGGCGCTGTACACCGCTGTTGCAGAGGACGCCGCTCGTTCGTAACGGGCGGGCTGGCGGGTAAAGATTTCACACCTCCGGCGCCCGCTCAGGCGATGCCAAATATGACCCACGGTGCGGCGCGACGCCGTACTAATCTCATTTTCATGAAACGCTTAAGCCACGACGCTCTCTGCTGGTGGTGGTCGCTCCCCGCGGCCAAACGGCTCGACATCGAACTGAGCTGCCTCGAGGAGGGGGTCGACCTCACCGACATCATCTACCTGCTCTCGGGGCAGGTGTTCGACGACCTGCAAGCGGCCCCGCCCCGCGCGCACCCCGGTTCGGGGGAGGCGCTCGCACCCCTTGGGGCCGGCGCGCTGCCCCTTGTGGAGAGGGGCCTCGAGGGGAGCTAAGTCCTGTCGGCCTGCGCTAAGCGAGCAGCTGCGCGAGCGCCGTGCTGGGGTCTAGCCCCGGGTCGGGGGCCAAAAACCCGCTCGCGTAGAGGTAGAGCGCCACCCCACCGACGGCGAGGCTCACGAGGGTAAAGATGATCCCCCCGGCCTTGTCGAGGTCGGCGCGTTCGGTGGGCGTCTTGTCTTTCGTGGCGAACGAACGGACCGTCCAGAGCACCCCGAAACCGGCGAGGACAAAACAGATAACGGCGAGAAAGAGCATCGTTTCCTCCCAGGCGCCCCGAGGGTCTGTCACCAGCATGGGGGAGGCGCCTGCAACACCCCTTTATACCGCACCCTTAGACCCCACGCTGCGCCGCCCCTGGCAGCCGGCGAAGGGTCTGGCCCGCAGCTCGGCGGGGCCGCGGCAAGCACGTGGCGAACGCCCTGCAAGCTGTGAAAAAGGGCGGCGGGGCCCCGTGGGCTATACTAGAGAGACCATGACCTACCTCGTCCCCCGCACGCGGGTCTTTCGCTGGGTCGTGCTGGCGCTGCTGCTTGGCGGAGCGCTCCTCGGCACGGGGGGGGTGGCTTGGGCCCAGAGCCCGAGCGCCGTCTGGATCGTGCCGATCGACGCAACCATCACCACCGCGACGGCGCGCTACGTCGAAGACCGGCTGGCGCGCGCGAACGCCGAGGGGCCGCTCGCCGTGGTGTTCACCATCGACACGCCGGGGGGCAGCGTCGAGGCGGCCGAGCGGATCTCGAGCGCCATCTTGCGGGCGCGCGTCCCCACCATCGCGGTCGTCGAGCAGGCGATCAGCGCGGGCGCGCTAGTCGCCATGAGCGCCGAGCAGGTCGCGATGCTGCCGGGGTCGGCGATCGGCGCCGCAACCGCGATCAACGCCCTTACCGGCGAGGCGGCGCCCGAAAAGATCAGCTCCGTCTGGCGCGGGCGCTTTCGCTCCGTCGCCGAGGCGCGCGGGCGCAACGCGCGCGTCGCCGAGGGGATGGTCTCCGAGAGCATTGAGATCCCCGGGTTGTCGACCGCCCAGGAGCTCATCACGTTAAGCGCCGCGCAGGCCGTCGAGTACGACATCGCCGACCTGCAAGCGAGCAGCCTCACCGACGCTTTGCGGCAGCTCGGCTACGGCGACGTCGCCACCGAGACGCTGGCGCCGAGCCCCGCGGAGCGCTTCGCGAGCGCCCTGGCCAACCCCCTGCTAGCCGCCGTACTCCTCGCCGTCGGGCTGATCGGGCTCGCCGTCGAGATCTTTACCCCCGGCTTCGGCATCCCCGGGGCGGTCGGTCTGGTGGCGCTGCTGCTCTTTTTCGGCGGTTCGTTTTTGGGGTCGCCGCCCGGCACCCTCGACCTGGTGCTGCTCGTCGTCGGGCTGCTGCTGATCGCCGTCGAGGTCTTTGTACTGCCCGGCTTCGGCGTCTTCGGCCTGTTGGGGTTTGCCGCGGTCGCCTGGGGCGTCGCCCGCATCTTCCAGGGGGACGCGCTCACCATGCTCGGCTACACCACCATCATCGGTGGGGCGCTTTTGGCGCTCGCCCTCTGGCTGCTCCCCAACTCCCGCTTTAGCCGCCCGCTGACCCTCTCCACGCGGCTCTCGGGCGGCCTCGGCGCCCAGACGCCAGGGCTCCCACTCGAGGCCACGCCGGCGCTCGCCGAGCTGCGCGGGCAACGCGGCGTGACCCTGACCGACCTGCGGCCGACCGGCGTGGCGCGCTTCGGCGAGAGGCGCGTCGACGTGCTGAGCGAGGGGGGGTTCGTACCGCGCGGGAGCGCGGTCGAGGTGCTGCGCGTCGAGGGCAACCGCGTCACCGTGCGCGAGGTTACCGGCTCCGCCGGGACGCCTAGCGGCGTTGACCTGGAGGTTACCGGCTCCGCCGGGACGCCTAGCGGCGCTGACCTAGAGGTTACCGGCTCCGCCGGGACGCCTAGCGGCGTTGACCTAGAGGCGACCGACCCCGCCCCCCGAGCCGAGGCGTGACCCGGCGCCGCCTAGGGCCCCCCCTACCCGCTGCCACCTTACACCCTTCTCACCCCAACGCCAAAGGAGCGCTATGGATTTCGGTGTTCTCATCATCGCCGGTATCGTCGTCCTCTTTTTTATCGTCCTCTTCTCGTTCGTGCCCGTCGGGTTGTGGATCTCGGCCGTCGCGGCGGGGGTGCGCGTCAGCTTGACGAGCCTCGTGGCCATGCGCCTGCGCCGCATCCCACCCAACCGCATCATCTTGCCGCTCATCAAAGCCGACAAGGCGGGCATCGAGGTGACCCAAGACCTCCTCGAGGCCCACTACCTCGCCGGCGGTAACGTCGACCGCGTCGTCGACGCGCTGATCGCCGCCGACAAGGCGCGCATCGCGCTGCCTTTTGACCGCGCCGCCGCTATTGACCTCGCGGGCCGCGACGTGCTCGACGCGGTCAAGGTCTCGGTCAACCCGCGCGTCATCACCACGCCGAGCATCGCCGCGGTCGCAAAAGACGGCATCGAACTGATCGGCACCGCCCGCGTGACGGTGCGCGCCAACCTCGAGCGCCTCGTCGGGGGGGCGGGTGAGGACACCATCATCGCCCGCGTCGGCGAGGGGATCATCTCGTCGATCGGTTCGTCGGAAAACCACAAGCAGGTGCTGGAGAGCCCCGACATCATCTCCAAAGCGGTGCTCGAGCGCGGCCTCGACTCGGGGACCGCCTTTGAAATCCTGTCGATTGACATCGCCGACGTCAATGTCGGGAAAAACATCGGCGCGACCCTGCAGACCGACCAGGCCGAGGCCGACAAACGGGTCGCGCAGGCCAAAGCCGAGGAGCGCCGCGCGATGGCGGTCGCCGTCGAGCAGGAAAACCGCGCCATGGTCGAGGCGATGCGCGCGAAGGTGGTCGAAGCCGAGGCGGAGGTGCCGCGCGCGATCGCCGAGGCGTTTCGCAGCGGCAACCTCGGTGTGATGGACTACTACAACCTCGAGAACCTCCAGGCCGACACGCGGATGCGCGGCAACATCGGGCGCGCCGCCGGTGGGGGTGAGGACGGGGCGTGAACCTGCCCAACATCCCCTTCGAGCTCCTCCTGATCGCGCTGTTTTTCCTCCTCCCCGCGCTCGGCAACCTCCTCGGCAAACGCCCCCCGCCCCGCCCTCCAGCGGGGGGGCGTCCCCGCGAGGGCACCAACCCCGACGCCGCCCCCGCAGCGCGCCCTCCGGGCGACGACGCCCTGCAGCGCCGCTTAGAGGAGGCGCGCCGGCGCGTGCAGGAGGCGGCGGCGCAGGAGCGCTCCAGGCGCGGCGGACGCGCACCGGCGCCGCCGCCCAGCGCGCCCCCGCGCGCGCCCGTCCCTCAGCCCCCCTCGGCACCCCCCAGGCGCCCGAGCGACGAACGTCCTGCGACGCCCCCCAGCCCGCCGCTCGAGGTCGCACCCGCTATGCGTGTACAACGCCTGGAGGCCCCGAAACGCGTTACAATCACCTCGAGAGCGGGGCGCGGGCCCTTTACCGACCCGACGGCGACCCTACAGGGGTTTATCTGGCACCAGGTGCTCTCACCGCCGCGCGCCAAGCGACCCGCTACGCTCTCTAGGAGGAGACGCCGATAGCGACCCTGACCCTGAAACTTCGTTCGCCCGCCGAGGCGATGATGCTCTTTGGGCACAACGACGAAAACCTCAAACTGCTGCGCAGCAAACTCTCGGCCAAAGTGGTGGCCCGCGGCGACGAGCTCCGGCTCTCCGGCGAAGAGCTCGCGGTCGCCGAGGCTGAACGGACCTTTTCGGCGCTTCTAGCGAGCATCCGGCGGGGTGAGAAGATCAGCCTCACCGAGCTCGAGCACACCCCTTTGGAGACGCTCGTGAGCGACGCGGGGCCGGTACCCGAGGGGGCCGCCGAACGCCTGCCGCGGCGCGCCCGCCCCAAGACGGCGGGGCAGCGCGCGTACGTCAGCGCCATCGAGCATAACGAGATCACCTTCGGCGTCGGCCCGGCCGGTACGGGTAAGACCTACCTCGCCGTGGCCATGGCCGTGCAGGCCCTTAAAGAGCGGCGGATTAAACGCATCGTGCTGACGCGGCCCGCGGTCGAGGCGGGCGAAAAGCTCGGGTTTCTTCCCGGCGACCTGCAGGCGAAGATCGACCCCTACTTGCGCCCCCTTTACGACGCGCTCTACGACATGCTCGACGGCGACAAGAGCGAGCAGCTCTTTCAAAACGGCACCATCGAGGTCGCGCCGCTGGCCTTTATGCGGGGCCGCACCCTCAACGACGCCTTTATCATCCTCGACGAGGCGCAAAACACCACCCCCGAGCAGATGAAGATGTTTCTCACCCGGATGGGCTTTAATAGCCGCGTGGTCGTCACCGGCGACATCACCCAGACCGACCTGCCGCAAAACGTCGAGAGCGGTCTACGCGTCGCCGAGCGCATCTTGAGGGGTATCGAGGGCATCCGCTTCGTCACCTTTACCGAGGCCGACGTGGTGCGCCACCCGCTGGTTGCGCGGATCGTCAAAGCCTACGACCAGTACACCTGACGGCGACCGCCGCCGACGGGTCTCGCCAGGGCGCTCGAGCGTGCGGCCCGAGGGGTCGCCCGCACCAACGCCCAACCTGCTACAGTTGGCCAAGACGGGGGTGTTTCGGGGTGCGCCCGGAGCCACGCGCCCACCCCCTGACGTACAGAACCCTATGACCCTACGATGACCGCCACCTCCGCCCCCAAAGCGCCGCGAAGGCCGCGGCGCGACCTGCCGCCGCGCCGCCTGTTCTGGTCCGCGCTGCTCTTTGCCGCGACCCTGGCGGGGCTGCTATACAGCGTCTACGGGTCTAGCCCGGCACCGGCGCTGCGCGTCGGCGACCCCAGCCCCCAGACCTTCCGCGCCCCTTTCGACCTCGTGGCGGTCGACCGCGTCGCCACCGAACGCGCGCGGAGCGCCGCGCGCGCGCAGATCGGCGTCCTTTACAGCACCTCGCCCGAGAGGCAGCGCCTCGTGCTCTCCGAACTCGCCGCCGCCGAGCTCCCCGAAAGGGTGCGGCGCTTTTTAACCGAGGCCTATAGCCACCCCGACGGGGTGAGCGAAGCGGAGCTCCCCAACCTCATCCGGGAGGCCGCCGCGCTCGCGGGGGATGGCGAAGCCGTCGCGGCGACGCTGCAGCGCCTCTTGATCAGTACCACCGAACCGAGCGCGCGCCTCACCGAGGCGGCGCGCGCCGCGGCTGCCGAGAGCGTTGAACCGGTGATGCGCGTGCTCGAGGCCGGCGACGTGATCGTCCGGCGGGGCGACCCCTTGACCGACGACGCGCTGCGGGTGCTCGAAGCCGCCGGGCTCTACACCCCCCGCAGCGACCGGCTCGAGCAGAGCCTCGTGCTCGCGCTCGTCTGCGCCCTTTTGGCCCTTTTCCTGACCCTGCCGCTCCTCCACTTCTACCGCAGCCTCCGCGCGCGCCTCACCGTCGGGCAGCTCGCCTTTCTCGTGCTCCTCTGGGCGCTCGGGCTCGTGCTGCAGCGGCTCGCCTTTTTGGCGAGCCCCTACCTCCTCTTTATCGCCTTTTTGCCGCTGCTCGTGGCGGTGCTCACCAGCGAACGCGCCGCTTTCGTGCTCGCCGTCTGGTTGGCGGTCATCACGGCGCTCCTGAGCCCCAGCGACACCCCCTTTCACCCCCTGGCGGCGCTCACCGGCGGCACCACGGCGGCCCTGTTCGCCCGCACCTTTCACGCCCGCCCGGCGCTACTCATTACGGGGCTTTTAAGCGGGGCGGTCGCCGCCGTGACGTTCGCCCTCGGCAGCGCGCTCGTCGGCGGGCTCGGCAACCTGGGGGCGCTCGGGGCGCTCGCGTGGCTTTTGGGGGGCGGGGTGCTCGCGGGGATGCTCGCGCTGGCCGCGCTCCCACTCGCCGAGAGCAACCTGGGCTTTTTGACCGAGTTCCGGCTCCTCGAACTCACCAGCCCCTCCAACCCGCTCCTGCAAAAGCTCCTCTTAGAGGCGCCGGGGACGTACCAGCACTCGCTCATTATCTCCAACTTGGTCGCCCAGGCGGTCGCCAACATCGGCGGCGACCCCCTCTTGGCGCGCGTCGGGGCGCTCTACCACGACGTCGGCAAGCTGCGGCGGCCGCAGTTTTTCACCGAAAACCAGTTTGCCGGGGAGAACCCGCACGACCGCATCTCGCCGCACCTAAGCTACCTGATCATCACCAGCCACGTCCGCGACGGCGTCGAGCTGCTGCGCGAGTACGGCCTGCCGGCGGCGCTCGAGCCCTTTGTCACCGAGCACCACGGCACGACGGTGCTCGCGTACTTCTACAAACGCGCGCTGGAGAGCTCCGAGCGCGTCGACGAGCTCAACTTCCGCTACGCCGGGCCGCGCCCGCAGTCGCGCGAAACGGCCGTGTTGATGCTCGCCGACGCCGTCGAGTCGGCCTCGCGGTCGCTCGCCGAACCCACCCAGGGGAGCGTCCGCGCGATGATCGACCGGCTTATCGAGCAGCGCCTCCAAGACGACCAGCTCGCCCAGAGCCCCCTAAACTTTCACGACCTGGAGGTGATCGCTAGCACCTTCGAACGCCTCCTGACGGCCGTCTTGCACCGCCGCGTGAGTTACCCCTCGGGGGAGGAACTTGATAGATTAAAGCGTGATCGAGATTCTCGCCGAGCGTCCGTACCCCTTCCGTAAGCGGCTCCAGGCGGTGGTCACCGCGCTGAAAGCCGAGCTTGGCGCCGGCGACAAGGAGCTCACGATCGTCTTGGTCGACGACCCGAAGATCCGGGAGCTCAACCGCGCGCACCGCGGGGAGGACGCCCCCACCGACGTGCTCTCGTACCCGCTCGCCGAACCCGACGACGCGGGCTTTCCCGAGGTGCCGCACCTAGGCGACATCGTCATCAGCCTAGACACCGCCGCGCGCCAAGCCGCGGCGCAGGGGCACACCTTAGAGCTCGAGGTCGTCACCCTGGCCGCCCACGGGCTCACCCACCTGCTCGGCTTCGACCACCCGACGGAGGAAGCGTGGACGACCTTCCGCCAAAACCAGGCGCGCGCCGCGGCGCTCCTCGAACGCTCTCGCGAACGCGCCTAGAGGCCGCCTTTCGGGCCGCCTTCGCGGGGGTGGGGGCGGTCTGGCGCACCGAGGGCAACTTCCGCATCCAGGTCCTTGGCGCGGCGCTCGCCCTCGGCGTCGGTCTAGCGGTCGGCGCCGAGCTCGTCCCCTTGTTTCTCGTCTGCGCGCTCGTGCTCGCCCTCGAGCTCGTCAATAGCGCCCTCGAGAGCACCCTCGACCTCGTCTCCCCCGAGTTTCACCCGCTCGTCAAACGCGCCAAAGACGCCGCCGCCGGGGCGGTCCTCGTCGCGGCGCTCTTCGCCGTGTTGGTGGGGTTGTGGGTGCTCGGTCCCCCCTTGTGGCGCGTGGTCTTCGGCTAGCCGCTCCGGTAAACTACCCCATGAACCTCCCTCCGGAGCCCCCCGCCGACCTCCTCGAAGCGGCGCGGCGCGCGCACGCCAGCGCCTACGCGCCCTACTCGGGGTTTCACGTCGGCGCCGCGCTGCGCGCCCCTAGCGGCGCCATCTACGCCGGCGCCAACGTCGAAAACGCCTCCTACGGCCTCAGCCGCTGCGCCGAGCAGTCGGCGGTGCAGGCGCTCGTCTCGGCCGGCGAGCGCACCTTTAGCGAGCTCGTCGTCTACACCACCGCCCCCGAACCGGCGAGCCCCTGCGGCGCTTGCCGCCAGGTGCTCTTCGAGTTTAGCGAGGACGCGACCGTCTACCTGGTCAACGACCGCGGCACGGTGCGGCGCTGGCGCGTCGCCGAGCTTTTGCCGGGGGGGTTTCGGCTGCGCGCGCCCCGCTAGCCGCTTCTTACGCGCGCCCGGTTCTCGCGTGGGTCCGGCTCTCGCGTGAGCCCGGTTCTCACCCGGGTCCGGTTCTCACCTGGGTCCGGTTCTCACCTGGGCCTAGGTATACTCCCCTAGATGAAACGCGCTCCCCTTCTGCAGCTTTTCGCCCTCCTCGCCCTCGCAGCGCCGCTCGCTTGGGCGCAACCGCCCGCGCACGAGGGCGCGGTCGACCGCCTCGTCGTCCTCGCCTTCGACGCCGACGAGACCGACTCCCCCTACCGCTTGGGGCTCGCCACCGGGCTTCAGCGGGCGCTTAACGTCATCGACGGCGTCTACGCCCCCCCCGTCGGCGACACCCTGCTCGTCGCGCAACGCGCCGAGGCGCAGGGCACGCTCGACACCGCCACCTTCGCCGAAGCCTTCGGCGCCCGCGCGCTCGTCAGCGGGCTCGTCGGCCTGAGCGGCGACGGCGAGGGCCTCGTCATCGACCTCGTCTTCGCCGGCCCCGACGACGCCGTCCGGCGCGTCCCCGTCAGCGGACCGGCTGACAACCCCGCCGCCCTGTTGGCGAGCGTCGTCGAGGCGGTCGTCACGGAGCTCGAGCTCACCCTCTCGGCCGACGACGAAGCGCAGGTCGCCGCGGTCGTCGCGCAGACCCCCTCGCTGGCGTCGCTCGGCGCGGTCGGCGAGGCGGCCTTGGGGCTCGAGGCGCGCGACACCCCCGAGCTGCAAGCGGCGGCCGAACGCGACGCGGGCTCGAGCTGGGTGCTCTCGGAGCGCGCCGAAGCTCTCGCCGCCGCCGGGGAGCTCGAGCCGGCGCTAGCGGCGTCGCTCGCCGCTATCGAGGCCGCCCCCGAAGACGTCGAGGCGCTCGTCAAACGCGGTGTGGTGCTCGCCGCGGCGGGCGACGCGGCGACCGCGCGCGAGGCCTTCGCGGCGGCGCTCGCGCTCAACCCCGCGCACGCCGTCGCGCTCGCCGGCAGCGCCCGCTTCGCCGAACCCGAAGCGGCCCGAGCGGCGCTGACGCGCGCCCTGAAGGCGTACCCGCGCTACGCGGCGGCCTACTTAGAGCTCGCGGCGCTGCAGCGCCGCACGGACGACGCCGAGGGGGCCCTGATAACGCTCCGCGAGGCGGTCGAGCGCGTCCCCGAATCGGCCAGCCTGCACGCGGCGCTGATCGGCGAGCTCGTGCGCCGCGGCGAGGGGGACGAAGCGCTCGCGGTCCTCGAGGCGCGCCTGGCAGCCGACCCCGACCCCAGCGCCTACGCGCTCGCCAGCGCGCTCGGCGAAGCGCAGAGCGCGCGCGCCCTGGAGATCCTCCGCGAGGGCCGCCAGCGCTACCCCCAAGACGCGGCGCTCGCGCTCGCCGAGGCCGAGGTGCTGCGCGGCACGGGGAACCTCGAGGCGGCCGAGGCGGTCTTGCAGGAGGCCTTGGACGCCGCCCCCACCAACCCCGAGCTCGCCAACCAGCTCGCCATCACCCAGGCGCAGGCGGGCAGAACGGACGAGGCGCGCGCCACCCTCGAGGCGGCCCTCGCGCAGAACCCGCAGGCCAGGGGGGTGTTGGAGCGCAACCTCGCGCAGCTGCTGCTCGAGGCGGGCCAGAACGAGGCCGCCATCGGGGTGCTCGAACCGCTTTTGGCGCGCGACGCGGGCGACCCCGAGCTCTACACCCTCTACGGCCTCGCCCTCGGCGGGGCGGGCCGCTTCGACCAGGCGCTTAACGCGCTCGACGAGGCGCTGCGCTTAGCGCCGACGTCGCAAGACGCGCAGAACGCGCGGCGGCTTGTCGAACAGAACCAGCGGCTCACCGGCGCCGAGCGCCTGGCGTTTGACCCGGACGTCGCGGCGGTGTTCGGCGCGGGCCTCTCGGCGCTGCAAGCCGATGAGCTGGCGGCGGCGCAGCGCGAGTTCGACCGCGCCGCCGAGCTGCAAGCGGACGTCGCCGACGAAGCGGGCGCCGAAGCGGGGACGATCGCCTTTTACCAGGGCTACGCGCGGCAGCTCCAGGGGGATCTGCGCGGCGCCGTCGAGCACTACGAGCGGGCGCTCGAGGGGCTGCCGGAGAGCGCGACGGTTCTGAACAACGCGGGCTTCGCCTACTTCCGCCTGGGCCGCTTTGACCGCGCGCTCGACTACCTCACGCGCGCCACCCAGGCCGACCCCGACAACAGCGAGGCGCAGCTCAACCTGGGGCTCGTGCTCTTTGATCTCGGCCGCTTCGCCCAGGCGGTCGCCCCGCTCGAGCGGGCGCTCGAGCGCAACCCCGACCTGGCCGAGCTGCGCGTCGACCCCGGCGACGGCGAGCCCCTGCTCCTGCCCGAGCTCGTCGACCAGGCGCGGCAGAGCGCACAGTAAGCGTGTGGTTCGTGGCGTGTGGCTTGTGGCGAGAGCGCCCATCGCCCACACGCCACGCGCCCCGGGCCGCGGGCTCGATAAGATAGCCCCATGAGCGTGCGACCCGAGGTGCGCGCGGCGCGGTCCTACCACTTCACCCCCCGCCCCGCCCCCATCAAACTCGACCAGAACGAATCGCCCTACGACCTGCCGGAGGCGCTAAAAGCGCGGGCGCTCGCGCGCCTCGCCGAGCTCCCCTGGAACCGCTACCCGGAGCTCGGCGCCGAGTCGCTGCGCGCCGCGCTCGCCGCCTATCACGGTTGGGACGAAGCAGGGGTGGTGGTGGCGGGCGGTTCGAACGTGCTCATCCAGGCGTTCGTAGCGGCGTGCGGCCTGACGCAGCGCGTCCTCAGCGTCGCCCCGACCTTTTCGGTCTATAGCGACCAGGCGCGGCTGTTGGGCGCGCCCCTCACCGAGGTGCCGCTAGCGGCGGGCTTTGCGCTCCCCGTCGAGGCGCTTCGGCGCGAGCTGCAACGGGGACCCGGCGTCCTCTTCCTCGCCAACCCCGCCGCCCCGACCGGCAACGCTTTTGCCGAGGCCGACGTGCGGGCGCTCTTCGAGGCTGCGGGCACCTGGACGGTGGTCCTCGACGAGGCCTATCACCAGTTCGCCGAGCGCGACCTCCTGCCGCTCGTGCGCGCGCACCCGAACGCCGCCTCGCTGCGCACCCTGAGCAAGGCCTTCGGGTTGGGGGGGGTGCGGCTCGGCTACGCGCTCACCAGCCCCGACCTCGCCCGAGAGGTGCAGAAGCTGCTGCTGCCCTTTTCGGTCTCGGCGCTGCAGCTCGCGGTGGGCCTTACCGTCCTCGAGGCGCCCGAGTACGTCGCCGCGCGGGCCAAGGAGGTGCGGCTCGAGCGCGAACGCCTGCAGCGCGGCCTCGAGGCGCTCCCCGGGGTCGAGGTGTTCCCCTCGCAGACCAACTTCCTGCTCTTTCGGGTCGGGGACGCGGCGGCTTTTTTCGACCACCTGCTCGGCGCGGGGGTGCTCGTGCGGCGCCAAGACCACCTGCCGGGGCTCGCGGGCTGCTTGCGCGTCTCGGTCGGCACGCCAGCTGAAAACGGGGCCTTTTTGGCGGCGGCGCGCGCCGCGGCCGCAGCGCTCGGGCACCCCGCCGAAGCGGCCCTGGAGGGCACCCGTGGCTGAGCCCGCCGAGACGCACCGCAGCGCCGACGTCGAGCGCCGCACCGCCGAGACGCACCTGCGCGTTAGGCTCGACCTCGACGCCCCCGCCGGCGGCCGCGCGGCGACCGGCCACGGCTTTTTGGACCACATGCTCGAGCAGCTCGTGCGCCACGGGTCGTTTGCGCTCGAGATCACCGGCGAGGGCGACCTGCACATCGACCCGCACCACCTCGCCGAGGACACCGGCATCACCCTCGGCCAGGCGTTTGCCCGCGCGCTCGGCGACCGGCGCGGGGTGCAGCGCTACGCCGACGCCTGGGTACCGATGGATGAGACGCTTGCGCACGTCGTGGTCGACCTCTCCGGCCGGCCCTACCTGATGTTCGAACCGGGCGGTTTCGAGGGGGATGCGGGCGGCTTTAACGTGCACCACCTGCGCGAGCTGCTGCGCGGCTTTTGCAACCACGCGGGCGTCACCATGCACGTGCGCGTGCTCTCGGGCCTCGAGGTCCACCACGTCTGCGAAGCGGTCGTCAAGGCGTTCGCGCGCGCCCTGCGCGAGGCGACGCGCGTCGTCTCCGACACCCTGCCCTCGACCAAAGGGGTGCTCTAGTGCTGCGCCTCGCGCTCATCGACTACGGCGCGGGCAACCTGCACAGCGTCCACAAGGCGCTCGCCCACGCGGGCGCCACCTCGAGCGTCCCCGTCGCGGTCGAGATCACGAGCGACCCGGAGGTCGCCGCGCGGGCCGACGCCCTCGTCTTGCCGGGGCAGGGCCACTTCCGGCAGGTGATGGAGGCGTTTTTGGCCTCCGGCTTTGAACCCGTGGTGCGCCGCCACCTGGGCGCCGAGCGCCCCTTTCTCGGCATCTGCGTGGGGTTGCAGCTGCTCATGCGCACCTCCGAAGAGGCCCCCGGCGTCCCCGGGTTGGGCGTGCTGGCGGGCGACGTCCGGCGCTTTCCCAAAGGGGTGAGCGTCCCGCAGATGGGCTGGAACCAGATCACCAAAGAGGGCGACCCGCCGCTGCTCGCAAGCGTCCCCGACGGCGCTTTCGTCTACTTCGCCAACTCCTACTACGTCGCCTTCGACGACCCGTCGGTGCCGGGGGCGCGCACACACTACGGCGGCGTCAGCTTTAAGAGCGCCGTCTCGCACGCGCACCTGCACGCCACGCAGTTCCACCCCGAAAAGAGCCAAGAGGTCGGGATTCGGGTGCTGCGCAACTTCTGCGCGCTCGCCGCGCGCGCGCACCGCGGGGCCCCGTAGCGCCCCCGCACCCCTCACCGACGCCACACCTTACTCTTGGTAGGATGATGTGTGCGCGCCGCGCTTTGCTGTTTTTGCTTCGCCCTCGGCCTCGCCTGGGCGCAACCGCCCTCCGGGGCCTTTGCCCTGCAGGTCTTCGCCTTCGGCGACCCCGCGCACGCGCAGCGGGTCGCCGAGCGGCTGCGCACCTACGGCTTCGACGCCTACACCGAAACGCCGCCGGGCAGCCGCTGGGTGCAGGTCCGCATCGGCTGCTTCGGCGCTCGAGCGGACGCCGAGGGGCTCTTGGCCGACGTCCGGGCGCGCGTGTCGGCGGACGCGCTCATCGTCCCCTTCTCCCCCGGGGCGGGGGCGAGCGTCTGCGCCGTGCGCGAGTTGGGGTTTATCCCGCCGCCGCGTTGGGAGCTCGCCCACAGCGGCGCCGAGCGCGTGAGCTTTCGCGTCGGCGACCCGCCGCGCTACCTCGTCTTCGACGGCCGCTGGCGGGTCGCGCAGAGCGACGCCGAGACCCACGCGCCGAGCGCCGGGCTGCCCGCCGGGACGCTCCACGCCCACTACCGCGCCACGCGCAGCCGCGGCCGCCCGCTCGTCCGCGCCGACCTCGCGGGCGGCTCGCTGCTCATCGCCGCCGGTGAGCTGCTCTGGACGTCGCGGGGGGCGGCAGTTGTACAGTTGGGCCAGGAGGTCTTTGCGCTGCGGCTCGTGTTGCCCTAGCGCGCGGCAGCCGGGCGGCGTAAGCTTTGCGGTCGACGAGGAGGTCTTCATGAGGTTTGTCGTGCTCACGGGGTTAAGCGGCGCGGGGCGCACCACGGCGCTCGCGGCCCTCGAGGACCTCGGCTACTTCACCGCCGACAACCTGCCCCCCGCCCTCTGGAGCGCGCTCGTCGAACAGGCGCAGACGCGGGGGCGCGAGGGCGAAGCGGCGCGCCTCGCGGTCGGCGTCGGCATCCGCACGGAGGCGTTTTTAGACCGCTTGCCGGAGGCGCTCGCGCAGCTGCAAGCGCGCGGCATCCGCCCCGAGATCGTGTTTTTGGACGCCTCGAACGAGACCCTTATCCGGCGCTACAACTTTACCCGGCGCACCCACCCCTTGGGCTACGCCCCCCTGATCCAAGACATCGCCAAAGAGCGCGAGGTTTTGGGCGAGCTGCGCTCGGTCGCCGACACCGTGCTCGACACCTCCAACTTCTCCGCCCGCGCGCTCACCGAGGAGCTGTGGGCGCGCTTCGGCGCCGACCGCCGCTTTCGGCTGCGGCTCACCTCGTTCGGCTTTAAACGGGGGGTACCCATCGACGCCGACAACGTCTTTGACCTGCGCTCGCTCCCCAACCCCTACTACGACCCGGCACTACGCGTCAAAGACGGGCGCGACGCCGACGTCGCGGCGTACGTCTTTTCAGCCGAGGGGATGGCCTTTTACACCGAGCTGCGCGAGTTCGTCCGGCTCCTAGCGGGTCGGGCGCTCGTTACGGGGCGCTCGAGCTACACCGTGGCGCTCGGCTGCACCGGCGGTCAACACCGCTCGGTGGCCTTCGCCGAACGCCTCAAACACGACCTCGCCGAGGCGTTTGCCACCTACGCCGAACACCGCGACCTCGCCCAAGCGCTCGCCGAACACGCCCCCGCCGCGGGGGCGCCCGAGAGCGGCGCGCAAGGGGCCGATACCGCGCAGGTCAACCGTGGCTAGGTTAGACTTCCGGCGCATCAGCACCGCCCGCCTCTGGCTGACGCCGGGCATGGGGGTCAAACGGCACGTCGTGGTGGTCGCGCTGGGGCTCTGCGTGCTGATGACGGGCGCGAGCTTGGGCGTGCTCTGGCTCCGCAGCGACGGCGCTTACCCCTACCGCGTGCTCCGCCCCCTCGAGGCGGTGCTGCGAGCCTCTTGGTGGAACGCCTGGGGGGGGTGGGTGGCGCTCGCGCTCCTCACGGTCGGCCTCGTGCTCGCCGTCTGGGCGATCGTCCGCCTCAACCGCTCGCTGCTCTCGAACTGGATGCCCAAACCCAAAGACGCGGCGATCTTGCTCCACCGCCGCGTCTCGCTCGCCAAGGGGCCGCGCATCGTGGCCTTTGGCGGCGGCTCCGGGCTCTCGAACCTGCTGCGCGGGCTGCGCCACTACACCTCGAACATCACCGCCGTCGTGTCGGTCAGCGACGACGGCGGCTCATCGGGGCGGCTGCGCGAAGCCTTCGGCATCCCCGCCCCCGGCGACCTCACCGACTGCTTGGCGGCGCTTTCGGACAACGAGCTTCACGTCAGCCGCCTTTTGGAGCACCGCTACGCCCGTGGCGAGGAGCTTAGAGGCCACACCTTCGGCAACCTCCTCATCACCACGCTGACCGAAGTCGAGGGCGACTTTGCGCAGGCGGTGCGGGTGCTCAACTCGCTGCTTAACATCTGCGGGGCGGTCTACCCCGTTACCACCGCCGCCACCGTCCTTAAGGTGCGCAAGCGTTCGGGCGCCGTGGTGTGCGGCGAGAGCAACGTGCGCAACGTCCCCGGCGCGGTCGCCGAGGTCACCATCGAACCCGCCGACCCCGAGCTCGTCCCCGACGTGGGGCTCGCTATCAGCGCCGCCGACCTGATTGTGTTGGGGCCGGGCAGCCTCTTTACCAGCACGCTGCCGCCCCTACTCGTACCGGGCAGCCGCGCGGCGGTGCTGGCCGCGACGGCGCCCGTCGTCTACGTCTGCAACGTCATGACCGAAGCCGGCGAAACGGACGGTTTTAGCGCCTGGGACCACGTCGAGGCGATCTACCGCCACCTGGGGCGTTACCCCGATTGGGTGGTGGTGAATACCGCGCCGGTCAACGCAGAGCGCCTCGAGCGCTACCGCGCCGAGGGCGCCGAGGTGGTCGCGTTCGACCCCGCCCCCTTCGAGGCGGCCGGTATCCAGGTCGCCGCGCTCGACCTGCTGAGCGGCGGGGCGCAGGCCGGACACGACTCCGAACGCCTCGCCAGGTGGCTCTACGCCTTCTCCAAAAACCTCAAGATCACCGCCTAGCATGCTCGCGTTCGTCTTAGCCAGCTTGCTCACCCTGCAAGACCCCGCCGGCGACGCGGTCGGCAACGGCACCCTCGCCGCGCCGACCGCGAGCGCCTTTCGCAGCACCGACCCCTTTGACCTCACCCGCATCACGGTCCCCGACGCCGACACCTTCGGCGTCACCCTCGAGTACGCCCTCATCCCCCCCGCGGACGCCTTTCCCCAAGCCATCACCGAGCTCTACGTGCACGACGCCGACGCCGCCGCCAGGGGGGAGCCGGGCCGCGCGGCGCTGCTCCCGGGCTCCGGGATGCGCCTCCCCGAGGGGCGGGGCTGGCACCTCGCCTTTCGCTTCGTGGGCGAACGCGTCTGGGCTTTCTCCCCCGAAGGCCCCGCCGCCGAGGACGCTTTTCCCCGCGACGTCACCGCCGCGCTCGGCGCGCGCGTGAGGCGCGAGGGCAACACCCTTACCCTGACGACCGCAGCGCCCACCCCGAGGCGCTTTAGCCTCTACGGCATGACGGGGGTCTACGACCCCTTTAGCGAGACGGGTTGGCGCGCCCTGCGCACCGAACCCGCACCGTGGAGCTTTTCCAGCACCGAGCAGACGGTCAACGTCTTGGACGTGCTCACCGACGCCTACGCGCAGCAGCGAGCGGCGATCGACCAGGGGGTGCTCCCCGAGATCCGCGCACCGGTCATTCGGGAAGGGTGGCTGCTGGTCGCGGGCGCGGGCGTCGTGGTAGCCCTTCTGGGTCTCGCCGCGCGCCTCAGCGTCCGCCCCGACGCGCCGACCGAAGCGCCCACCGACACGCCGACCGACACCCCGACGCCCCCCACCCCCGCCCGCGTGCGCCCGCGGGTGCTGGTCGTCAGGCGGCCCGAAGCGCCCGCTCCACAACCGCCCCCCACCGCCGACACCCCCGACGAGCCCGCTGCCGAGCTCGAGGAAGCCCATGCCGAACCCCAAGCCGTCTAGCCCTCACCCGCACCCCTGACGCATGTCCCTCGTCGCCCTCGTTCTCCCGCTCACCGGCGCCCAAAAACCCGAAGCCGTCCACGTCCGCGGCGCCCTCTACGCCCTTCTCAAGGAGCACGCGCCCGAACTCCACGACCGCCAAGACCTCAAACCCTTTACCGTCTCCGTAGGGGGTGCGGCAAAGGACCACCCGCCCTTTATCCGCCTGACGTTTTTGAGCGAACCCCTCTACACCGCGCTCGCCCCCGCCCTCCACGACCTCCCGCGGCGCCCCCTGAGTCTCGGCGACCGCACCTACACCGTCACCGACGTGCTCCAAGAGGGCCACCCTTGGGCCGGAGCGACCACCTACCCCCGCCTCTTTCAAACGCCCGGGGACGCCGACTTGTCGCTGCACTTCGCCACCCCCACGGTCTTTCGTCGCCACGGCGCCAACTACCCGCTCCCCGAACCCCGCCTCGTGCTCGGGTCGCTGATCGAGCGCTGGAACCTCTACGCCCCCCTAGCGGTCCCCTCCGAGGTCGCCTCACGCCTGACCGAGGGGTGCGTGCCCCGCTTTTTTGAACTGCGCAGCCGCACCGTCTACGCCCACGACCCCTTTACCGGCTTTCTCGGCCGCGTCACCTTTCACCTCCGCGGCGCCAGCGCCGACGAGGCCCACTGGCTCGCCATCCTCGGCCGCTTCGCCTTCTATAGCGGCGTCGGCGCCAAGACCACCCTCGGCTTCGGCCAGGTGCGCCCGTACCGCCCCACCCCAGGTGCATAACCCCGCAGCGTATGTTATTCTTATACCGTCACGCCCCTTAGCGTGACGCGCACCTTGACAACCCGCGTTAGCCAAGAACGTTTCAGCGTTTGTCAGTCATCTTTAGCGGTTATCCACAGCCCGCGCCTCGTCCTTTTGGGGTTATCCACAGGCCAAGCTGTGGATAACTTGGGGGGTGTCAAATGACCCCTCAAAAACCCCTTGCCAGACGGCCCTCTCAGAGGGTAGAGTTGCAAAAGGGTCTGCCCCGTCAGGGGATTGAAACGGGCAGAAAGGGACATCATGTTTAAGTTTGTAAATCTCAGTTGCAAAAGGGTCTGCCCCGTCAGGGGATTGAAACCCTTCCGCGCGGGGATGGCGGCGCAGTACGGGGGCCTGTTGCAAAAGGGTCTGCCCCGTCAGGGGATTGAAACTTCTGAACGCTATTCCTGATTCTGGTCAACCCTAATGAACCTGAGTTGCAAAAGGGTCTGCCCCGTCAGGGGATTGAAACCGAATGAGGTCCCCGACCCCCACCGGCACGTAGTCTGTTGTTGCAAAAGGGTCTGCCCCGTCAGGGGATTGAAACTTGACCCGTTTGGGCAGGGCGGCGGGGCGGACGGTCTTCAAGCTGGGTTGCAAAAGGGTCTGCCCCGTCAGGGGATTGAAACAGCCACACCCGCATGGCGTGGCGGTCAATAGTCACCAGTTGCAAAAGGGTCTGCCCCGTCAGGGGATTGAAACTTGCCGGAGGCCAGGGTGGTTATCCACTCGAATGGCCTCTTGGTTGCAAAAGGGTCTGCCCCGTTAGGGGATTGAAACCCATTTACGCTGCTTCCGAGGGGCTCCGGACGCTCGTTGTGTTGCAAAAGGGTCTGCCCCGTCAGGGGATTGAAACGTCTGACCAGGAGTGCAGAAGGGCGTAGACGCTCTCCGGTTGCAAAAGGGTCTGCCCCGTCAGGGGATTGAAACAATAGGAAATTTTTCCCTATTCTAAACAAAAATTCTCGTTGCAAAAGGGTCTGCCCCGTCAGGGGATTGAAACAGGGAGCCCACCGTCTAGCGGCCATCTTGACGCGTACCTCGATGAATTGGTCTATTTGGTCAGCCACGCCCAGCATGAAGTTGGATTTGCCTACCAGCGGATTCATGATTGGCTTTCTGGCAGTTGCAGGGCTGGTCGTCAAGCTGTGGGGCGCGGCTCATTTGCGTCGTGAACAAGGGTGAGCACGGTTCTGTCCGACAAGCGCTCGCACCTGACGGCTTCGCCTCGCTGCGCTCGGGGGCCGAAGGCTAAAACCGTGCCCCGCGAGCGCTTCGTAAGCTTCGCCTCGCTGCGCTCGGGGGCCGAAGGTTGCTGTGGAGAGGTTACGATGGACTCGAGGCAAAGACCTTGTTGACAGGGGCGCGCTTTTTCGGCGGGTTGGCGTGCTGGCTGCTGGAGCGCAGCAGAGGGCCACGCCGGAAACGGTTCTCGCGGCGTGGTTGGAAGTGCCTACCGAGAACCCCCGACACCCCCTTACGGGCACGGGCGACGAGGGCTCCGGAAGCGTTTTGATGCGCTACAGGGGCGCCCAGCAGCTCGTACGGAGGCTCAGCCTGGAGGGGTACCGGACATGGTGGTGCGAGCCGGTAGTGTCCCTATGGGCGTATGGGCTAGCGGCGTCCGAGGGGCCATAGCACCTTGGGGTCGGTAGCGGCCTGGGCGTGTTAGGGTACCTTATGCCAGCAAGTGGGGTCGCGCAGGTGCTGATTGCGACGGTGGGCGCAACGCCTGAGCCCATCGTGACAGCGGCCCTCGAGCACGCTCCGGAACGGGCCGTGTTTATCGCCAGCCAGGAGACGCAGCAGGTAGCGGCCCAGGTCAAAGAGGCGTTAGGGCTCGAGGTCTACACCATTTTGCTCGATGATGCCGAGAGCTTGAGCGAGGCCTACGAAGCGGCGCAGCGGGCGCTTGCCAAGGCGCTCGAGTGGGAGGCGCGGGCTATTACCGCCGATCTCACGGGGGGTACCAAGCCGATGGTTGCGGGGCTGGCGCTCGCCCTCACGGGGCAGGGGGTGACGTTTTCGTATGTGGGGGGGAGCGCCCGCGACGCTTATGGGCGCGTGCAGAGCGGTAGCGAGCGCTTGCGGCTGCTCGAAGACCCCACGGCGCGCTTTTTCGTGCGCGAGTGGGAGGCGTTTACCCGCGCCTGGAACGGCTGGCGCTTTCGCGAGGCGCAGAGCATCGTCGCGCTGATCTGCGCGCAGCCCCTGTCGGCCTCCAACGCGCGCTTTTTTCGCCACCTCAGCGGGGTGTGCGCGGGGCTCAACGCCTGGGACAGCTTTCACCACGACGAGGCGTTGGGGCTTTTGCAAACGCACCTCGAGCCCGCCCTAAGCATCGCCGAAGCGTGGCGGCACGGCGCCAAGGTGCGGGTCTTGGGGGCGCTCTTCGCCCGCCAAGGGGAGCTCCAAGCGCTGACGCAGCGCCAGCGCCCGACGCGCGCGCTCCTCGGCGACCTGCTCGCCAACGCCGAGCGGCGCGCCTTTGCCGGTCGCTTTGACGACGCCCTCGCGCGGCTCTACCGCGGCGTCGAGCTCGCCGCCGAGGTCGACATCGCCGAGCGCTACGGATTTCACCTCAAAGTTGCCGCGACGTGGCCCGAGCTGTCGCCGGAGTTAAAGCGCCGCGCGGGTACCCTGTTGGGGCTTAAAGAGACGCTCGACCTCGCCTCTGACATCGACCTCTTTTTCGGCAAAAACGGCACGCTCGCGCAGCGGCTGCGGGACGACTACCCGAAGCAGCTCAAACCGCTCCTGGCGCGGCGGCACGAGAGCGTCTTGGCACACGGTTTGCGTTCGGTCGGCGCGGGCGACTACGAGGCGCTGCGCGCCTACCTCGAGGCGCAGGGGTTGCGCGCGGCGGAAGGGTGGCCGAGGTGGTAGAGCCGGTAGAACTAAACGACTTGTGGCAGCAGTTCAAGGAGATGCACGCTTCCCAAGGACTCGAAGCAGCCAACGACTTTTACGACCAGCACGTGTGGCCCTCCCTGCTGCTGCGCTGGCGCGCGCAAGACCACGGGCCAAGGTGCAACCTCTCCCTCCACACGCTAGGCACCAGCCCCGAAGCCCTTATCCTCGCCGCCACAGCCTTACGGAGCGAGCAGATCTACATCTTTTACACCGACGAGTCGGAAAAGTATCTCGACCGGGTTGAGGCGGAACTCGGCAAACGCGTTTGGGCGTACAACGTCAGCAAAGACGACCCCACGACCATATATCAAAGGTTTCAGGACGTCTTGCAACGGTACCCTCACGCGGACATCGCCGTCGACATTACAAGCGGTACCAAGCCGATGGTGACGGGACTGGGAGCGGCCGCCTTCTCTGCGATGACCTTTGGCTACAAGCTCCGCGTTTTTTACGTCAACGGTGAGTTTGATCCCGCTGCGCGCCGACCGCGTGCGGGTAGCGAAGCGCTGATTCAGATTAACGACCCCCTGGGCGCTTTTGGCGACCTCGAGTATCAGACGGCCAAGGCCCTCTACAACGCACAGGAATACACGTTAGCGGCGCGGGAGTTTATACGTATCGCCGACCGTACGGGGGACGTGAGGCGGTTTTCACCCTACGCCAAACTGTCAGAAGCGTACGCCGCCTGGCTCAGCAACCGCTTTGAGAGTGCAGCTCACGCCTTCGAGGGGCTTTTTTCCGAGCTCGACAAACCCGGCTTTCAAACCCACCCCCTGCGCGAGCAGCTACCAGTCCTAAAGCAGCAGCACGACGGGGTGCTGTTACTTACGAAGCTGGTAGACGCTTACGATGACCCGGCGAAGCGCGTCGCCACCCTCTCGGACGCGGCGCTCGTGTTGTGGCTTCTCGCTAGCCTCGAGCTGATGCAAAGCCGTTTCGCCGAGGCTGGCAACTTTACCGCTGCCGGACTTCTCTGCTACCGGAGCCTAGAAGTGACCTCTCAACACCGGCTTGCCACCTACCGCTTCGACAGCCTCGCCGCGAACTATCCCGCGCTCCCCGTACCCCAAGACGTCCTTCAAGACGCCTACACCGCGGCCTGGCAGAAGGTAGCGTCCAAAAAACAAGCGGCTTCACCCCGCCCCCTCCCCCCACAGGGACAGCCCGTCCCCCTGTTCGAGAGTTATCTGCTCCTCGGCGCGCTTGAAGATCCCCTCGTCAAGGCGCTCGTTCACCGCCAAAACGACCTCATGGGCCTCGCTGAGCTGCGCAACCAGTCGCTGTGGATTCACGGGTACAAACCGATCTCCGAAAAAGCGTACCGCAAGCTCGCCAGCCTTCTCTCACCCCTACACGAAGCGCTCTTGCAGCTAGAGGGCCGCAGCGAAAGGTGCCCCGCGTCAGCGGTGCCGCTGCCTTAAGGCTATGGCCGTGCTCCACCTCCTCGAGCAGGGTGCGACCGCGCGCCTAAGGGCGGGGCGCATCTGCGTTGAGCTCGACGGCCACGCCCTCGGGGAGGTGCCTGCACGCAAGGTGCGGCAGGTCGCGCTGCACGGCAACGTGCGGCTCACGACCCCTGCGCTGCAGTTTTTTCTGGGTAACGGGGTGCCGGTGCTCTACGTCTCGCTCAAAGGGGCGCTCCACGGCGTCGCCAGCTCGTGCGCGCTCGCGCCCCCCGCGCGGCTGCGCGCCCAGTTCGCCGCCGCGACCTCGGCCGTAGGGGCTGGGATCGCGCAGCTTTTCGTCCTCGCCAAGCTGCGTTCGTCGCTCGCCGTCCTCACCGCCTTTCGGCGCACGCGCCCCGAACTTGCCGCGGCGGCGGCGCAGCTGCACGCGCTCGGCGGCAAAGTAGCCGCCTGCACGGAGCTCGAGCGGCTGCGCGGCTTTGAGGGGCTCTGCGCGCGCCTCTACTACGCCGCGCTCCAACGGCCGCTCGCGGCCTACGGCTTTACGGGGCGCAACCGCCGCCCACCGCGCGACCCCGTCAACGCCGCCCTCTCGTACGGCTACGCCCTCCTGCTCGCCCAGGTGCAGCTCGCGACGCTCTCGGCGGGGCTGCACCCCGAGGTGGGGCTGCTCCACGCCGAGAGCCGCCGCAACCCCGCGATGAGCCTCGACCTCATGGAGGAGTTTCGGGTGCCCGTCGTCGACCTCACGGTGTTTCGCGCCTTTTTGAGCGGCGCCCTTCACCCCACGCAGCACTTTCGGGACGAGGCGGGCGGCATCTATCTGAGCGACGCCGGTCGCAAGGTCTTGGTGCCCCTTCTAGAGGCCCGACTTGACGCGGAGGCCAAGCCTCCGGAGGGGGGCGCGTGCCCCTACCGAACGCTGATTGAGCGGCAAGCGCGGCGCCTCGCCGCCGCGCTCGAGGGTCGCCGTCCCTACAGCCCCTTCTACCTGAGCGCTCGCCCTACCTAAAGGGCCCAAAGGAGCGTTAGATGGCCGGACTCTACACCGTCTCGTACGACATCCCCAACGACAACCGGCGCGTCAAGCTCGCCAACGTGCTTAAAAGCTTCGGCGAACGGGTGCAGTATTCGGTTTTCGAGTGCTGGCTCGAGCCGCGCGAGCTGCGGGAGCTGCGCCAAAAGCTCGAGGCGCGCCTCAACGAACGCGAGGACAGCGTGCGCATCTACCCCGTCGGTTCTCCCGTAGAGGTGTTGGGGTCAGGATCGCCAACCGAAGACGCGCGCCTATTTATGTTCTAGCTCTAGCTGCAGCCGTTTCGCGAAACGTTGCTACCGGTAGCATCTCGGAACGTGCCGAGCGAATTTTTATTAGTGTAAGGGCATCTCCAACCAAATGATACCTGCTCGTGGTATGGTTTTCCTGCCGAAGGGGGCGCGCACCTTGACAACCCACGCTAGCCGAGAACGTTTCAGCGTTTGTCAGTCGTCTTTAGCGGTTGTCCACAGCCCGCGCCTCGTCCTTTTGGGGTTATCCACAGGCCAAGCTGTGGATAACTTGGGGGGGTGTCAAATGACCCCTCAAAAACCCCTTGTAAGACAGCTCTCCCAAAGGGTAGAGTTGCAAAAGGGTCTGCCCCGTCAGGGGATTGAAACCAACGCCCAGCCCCCCGAGACGCCCGACGGCAAACCGGAGTTGCAAAAGGGTCTGCCCCGTCAGGGGATTGAAACCGGTGGTAGCGGAGGATACGGTGGGGGTTCTCGACCAGGGTCTTGTTGCAAAAGGGTCTGCCCCGTCAGGGGATTGAAACAATTTATTAATTGCTCGGTCCACCAGCGCTTTAATTGTTGCAAAAGGGTCTGCCCCGTCAGGGGATTGAAACTTGAGGCGGACCAGGGCCCCGGGGACGATTTTTCGCATGGTTGCAAAAGGGTCTGCCCCGTCAGGGGATTGAAACCGCTGGTCGCGTCGCGGTTGCTGCGCAGCCAGAGCCAGAGCCAGTTGCAAAAGGGTCTGCCCCGTCAGGGGATTGAAACCAGGAGGCAACTGATGAGCACGATGGTCGTTGATATCTCGGTTGCAAAAGGGTCTGCCCCGTCAGGGGATTGAAACCAGGTGAGCGTGACCTCCCCACGGGCGCGGAGGCGGTGGGGTTGCAAAAGGGTCTGCCCCGTCAGGGGATTGAAACCCTTCAACTGGGCGTTAGAGACACGGGGCATGAGAATGTGTTGCAAAAGGGTCTGCCCCGTCAGGGGATTGAAACGCGTGGCCGAAGCCTTTCAAGGCTCGGGCTTAGCCCGTTTTATAACAAGCCGGTCGTGACAAATGGTGCAGCTTGTCGGGGCTCTCCCCGCGTGCGAGGGCTCGCCCGACGAAAAAGCCCCCAGCTTGTTACCGGCACCTCAACAAAATGTGCTAGACTCAAAAGAACGGGGCGAAACAAGGCCATATAGAGCAAAAGGGGGCAAGCGAAGATGGTTGCGGATCGGGCGATAGAGGTACACGCTTTCTGGGATGAAGAGGCGGGCGTATGGGTGGCAGAGAGCGACCATGTACCCGGCCTTGTGACTGAAGCCGAAACCGTGGAGCAGCTAGCTGCCAAGCTCGAGCACCTTATCCCCGAACTCTTGGAGCTGAACGCGCCTGAGCTTCTGGGCGCCCCCACGGTCAACCTGAAGGCTGAGCGCACCCTAGTACGGGCACCAGCCCGGCCCTAGTGGGCCTAGTACTCTTACACGCGCTGTAGTGGCGGACTACGCGCCACAGCTCAAGCGCTTACTCAAAGAGGCGGGGTGCAGCTTCCACCGGCAGGGCAAAGGCGACCACGAGGTGTGGTACAGCCCGCTGAGCAAGCACTACTTTCCGGTAGACAGCAAGATCAAATCACACCATACCGCTAACGGTGTGCTGAAACAGGCCGGTTTGCCTAAAGCGTTCTGAAGCGGTATAGGCAGGTATAGGCAGAGAGAAACCCCCGGTGACGAGCCGGGGGCGGTTTATAGCCCAAGCGTGGAGAAAGGGCTAGCTTTCCAGCGCCTCGAGCCTAGCCAGAAGCCTACGCGCACGCTTCAGAGTTGCTTTTGCTGCGCGGTGGCACGCCCACCATTGGCGTAGGGCGGCGCGGTAGGCGATCACGCCGCCGCCCCCACACGCGGTCACGGGCACTAGCCCGGCGCCTAGTGGCGCTAACCGTGCGGTCACGGGCACTAGCCCGGCGCCTAGTGGCGCTAACCGTGCGGTGCCGAAGCACCGCGTCCACGTCCGTCAGCTCGAGCACCTCGTCCCACACCCCGTACCCGACGCGACGCGTGGTGCGCTTGAAGGGCTGAGGGGCCGTGAAGACGACTTCATGGCGCTTCAGGCAGGGCACGAAGCGGTGGTGCTCGTACCCGTCAGCGTCCGTGATGAGGGCGTAGACGTTGCCGGGGTGGGCAGAGACGGCGGTGACGACGCCGAGGCCTTTGACGGTGGCGCCTAGGAGCTGGGCTTGTCTGGAGGTGGTAGATTGTATGTGGAACTCCGTTCTAGTTAGGGGACGCTTCTCAGGGCTGAGCCCCTAACTGCCCTTATAGTAGCATATACCTGCTAAACACGCAATAGGCTAACAAGTTATATGCTATTATGTGTGCTATGAGATGGACGTTGAAGGAATACCTAAACCGGCATGGCCTAACCGCCTACCAACTCGCTAAAGCGTCGGGGCTCAGCGTGAACACGATCTATCCGCTGGCTCGAGGCGAAGCGCAGCGCGTGAGCTTAGACACCTTGCAAACGGTGCTCGATACCCTCGACAAGCTCACCGGGCAGCGCGTGAATGTCACCGATGTCTTAGAGCGCGAGGTGGAAGAGCACGAGTTTTCGGACGGCGTACCCGATGACCTCCGGGAGCGCATAGGGCGCTTCGAGCGCGGCGAGGTGAAACTCATCCCCTGGGAGCAAGTCAAAGCAGAGCAGCGTGCAAAGCGTGGGCTCTAGGTGCGCTTCAGCATCATCCTCACAGCCGACGCGCAAGCCGACCTGGACGGTATCAGCGACACCCGCACCTATGAGGCGATAGAACGCAAGATCGACGAACTGACGACCGACCCGGACAAACGCGGTAAGGCGCTCGCTGACGATCTCAGAGACTACCGGAGCGTCCGGGCCGCGGGGCAGCGCTACCGGATCGTCTACCAAGTCGGGATGCTCGAGGGCGTGGTGACGGTGGTCGTCATCGGCATTCGTAAGGAAGGCGATAAGCGCGACGTGTACCGAGTGGCGAGCAAGCGGTTACGAAAGGGGTAGACGATGCCAAAGCGTAAGCGCAACACGAAACGCGGCAAGGGCGAAGGCTCTGTGTTCGAACTGCCTAACGGCACCTGGCGCGGCAAGGTGACGGTGGGTTACGACGAAGCCGGGAAGCAGCGCTTTCGGTGAGTGAGCGGCAAGACGCAAGCCGAAGCGCTCGCCAAGGTCGCTGAGCTGAAGCAGCGCCTAGCGAACGGCACCTACTCGGACACGAAGCTCACGGTGAGGGGGTACCTAGAGCAGTGGCTAGCGGAGAAGGAGCGGCACATCAAGCCCTCTACCCACATGGCGTAATGATGACGGAACGCGCTGCTTGTACCCTCACATCGGGCGCGTCCGACTCGACAAGCTAACGCCCCTATAAGCCCAGACCGCCCTCAACGAAATTGCAGACAACCGAGGTGTGGCGAGGTGTGGCCGCCGCGAACAAAGCGCGCCGGGTACTCTTCAGCGCCATGAAGCAAGCCGTGAAATGGCAACTCGTACCGCGTAACCCTATCGAAGCGGTGAGCGCCTACCAAGAGACACGCCGTGAGCTGTCGCTGTGGACGCCCCAAGACGCCGCACGCTTTCTCGACACAGCCCGCTCGCATCGTCTCTACGCCCTCTTCTACTTGGGCATGGCGACGGGGCTACGCCGCGGCGAGCTGCTAGGGCTGCGCTGGGATGACATCACAGGGAACGTGCTGCACGTTAAGCAGACGCTCGTGAAGGCAAAAGGCAAGCTCGTGCTGAGCACTCCCAAAACGGCCAAGGGCACACGGCGCGTCTCTCTCGCCCGATGTGCTCGAGGTGCTGCTACGACACCGTCAACGCCAAGACGCCGAGCGTCTATCTTCGTGGCCTGACAACGGGCTTGTTTTCGTCTCTGAAACGGGTACGCCGCTGAACCCCGACAACCTGACGCGCTTGCGTATCCAACTCATGAGAGCCGCCGGAGTGCCCCAAGTAAGGCTCCACGATCTGCGCCACCTTCACGCATCTATGGCGCGATCAAGAGCGGCGTAGGCCCCATGCTAGCCGACCGCCTGGGCCATAGCCGCGCCTCGTTTACCTTAGACGTTTACACCCACCTGTTTGAAGAGCGGCGGGTGAACGCCGCCGTGAGCCTACTCGACTTCTTGCCTAAGAGCGACCCGAGTACGGCGAACTGAAACCCCGTAGGTGCACATAAGGTGCAAATCTTCCTCAACAGAACGGCCCCGGCAGTTTGCCGGGGCTTCTTTTTGCGTCTAGTACGTCGGTTTGGTGGGCGATGACGGGCTCGAACCGCCGACATCTTCCTTGTAAGGGAAGCGCTCTTCCAGCTGAGCTAATCGCCCAAGGGTAACTGGTATCACCAGCTTTCACTGATGATACCAGTTGCGTGGCTTTCAGTGGTGACCCCTACGGGATTCGAACCCGTGCCGCCACCTTGAAAGGGTGGTGACCTAACCGCTAGTCGAAGGGGCCTCGGTGGTGGGTCGTGTAGGGCTCGAACCTACGACCCGCTGATTAAAAGTCAGCTGCTCTACCAGCTGAGCTAACGACCCAACTCCGCTAGTATATGGACCGCAGCCGAACCTGTCAAGCCTCCCGGCAACGCCGCTGGGGGGCGGCTCGCGACCGCGCGTTCATGCGGGGTTCGTAGAGCGCCTCACGGGTCCGCGGGGCGCGGGCGGCTTGAGGACAAATGTCCGTGCGCGGGGGCCCGGTAGGGGGGTGTACAATAAGTGCTCTAGTGAGTTTGGAGTGCCGCCCATGACCCCAACTTTGCCGCTGGCGTTCGTCGCTGGGGTGCTGTCGTTTCTGTCACCCTGCGTGCTGCCGCTCGTACCGTCGTATCTCGCCTACGTGGGCGGCAGCCACGCGCGAAGCGGTGCCCGCTGGGCGATCCTCAGCCGGAGCCTCCTTTTCGTCTTGGGGTTTTCGCTCATCTTCGTCGCCTTAGGAGCCTCGGCGAGCGCTCTAGGGAGCCTTCTCAGCGCCTACCGCTACGAACTGTCGCGCTTGGGGGGGTTACTCATCTTGGGGTTTGGGCTCTTTATGCTCGGCTTGCGCCTGCCGTGGCTGCAGCGCGACGTGCGCCTGCGCTTTCAGGGCGAGACGCGTACGCCCGTCGGCGCGGTGCTGCTGGGCATGGCGTTTGCGGCGGGGTGGACGCCCTGCATCGGTCCCGTGTTGGGAGCCGCGCTGACCGTCGCCGGCGCCTCGGGGACGCTCGGGTTAGGGGTGACGCTGCTCGCGTTCTACGCGCTCGGGCTCGCGGTGCCCTTTGTGCTCGCCGCCTTGATGCTCGAGTCCTTTAGCCGCTTTTCGCTCCGCTTTCGCCGCTACCTGCCGTGGGTCGAGCGCACCTCGGGGGCGATTCTCGTCGCCGCTGGGGTGCTCATGCTCACGGGGTCTTATACGGTGCTCAACAGCTACCTCGTGCAGTTCACGCCGGATTGGCTCTGGAGCCGCCTGTGAGCACGGTGCCCGCGGTTGCGCTCACCAACCTCGGACGGCGCTACGGCGCGTCGTTCGTGCTGCGGGGCGTCAATTTGCAGGTCGCGCCGGGGCGCACCGTGGTCTTAAAGGGGGGCAACGGCGCGGGTAAGACGACGCTCTTGCGCGTGCTCTCGACGCGGCTGCGGCCGAGCTTGGGGAGCGGGCGGGTCTTCGGCTTCGACCTCGTCAAACAGGGGCACGCGGTGCGCGAGCGCGTGGCCTACCTGAGCGTCTTCGGCGGCTCCTACGGGGGGTTGACGCCGCTAGAGAACCTCGCGCTCGCCGCGCAGCTCTACAACCGAGCGCCCGCCCCGGGGGAGCTCGCAGCGCTTTTGGAGCGCGTCGGCCTCGGCGGGGCGCAGCACAAGCTGGTGCGCAGCTTTTCGAGCGGGATGAAAAAGCGCCTCGGGCTCGCGCGGCTGCTGCTCTCAGAGGCCGACTTGTGGCTTTTGGATGAGCCTTATGCGGCCCTCGACGAAGCGGGCAAGGGGCTCGTCGACGGCCTCGTGCTCGAGGCCAAAGCGCAGGGCAAAACCGTCCTGATGGCCTCACACGACCTGGAGCGGAGCGCGCCCCTGGCCGACAGCGTGCTCGAGCTGCGGGATGGCGCCCTGAGCGTGGTCTTTACGGGTGACGCGGCAAAGACCCGGGGAGCGGCGCATGGTTAAGGCCCGCACAAAAGTGGCGTCGCGCCCCGCTTCGGGGAGCACCCCTTGGGGCGACGCCGTCGCCGTCTGGGCGGTGGCGCGCAAGGACCTGCTGCTCGAGCTGCGCAGCAAAGAGGTCACGGTCGCCACGCTGTTTTTTTCGGGGCTCGTGCTCGGTATCCTGGCGCTCGCTCTGGGACCCGATGACCGGACGCTGCGCGAGGCTGCCGCCGGGGCGTTCTGGGTGGCGCTGGCGTTTGCCGGCGTGATCTCGGCGGCGCAGAGCTACGCGAGTGAGCTCGAGGAGGGGGCCTTTGAGCACCTCCTGCTCTACCCCGTCCCGCGGGCGACGCTCTTTCTCGGCAAGCTGCTCGCCAACTGGCTCTTTTTAGCCCTCCTGGGCGCCCTGCTCTTGCCGGTCAGCGCCGCCGTGTTTGACGCCTCGCTCACCCGTCACCTCCCTTGGCTGCTGCTCACCGTCGCGCTAGGCACCTTTGGCTTCGCGCTCATCGCCACCTTTTACGCGGCGCTGACCGCCAACTTGCGCGCGCGCGAGTCGCTGCTGCCTGTTTTGATCTTTCCGGTCATCGCCCCCGTGATCGTCGGTGCGGTGCGCTCGAGCGCGTCGGTGATGCTCGCGGGCGACCCGAGCGCGTCGCTCAGCTGGATACAATTGTTGGCGGGTTTTAACCTCGCCTATCTCGTCGTGTGTAGTGCCATCTTCCCCTTCGTCGTTGAAGAGTAAAGCAGGAGGAGCTGTATGACCCGACCCGTCGCTTCCACGCCTCGACGCGCCCCCCGCGTGCCGCCGCGCCCCAAGTGGCTTAACCTCCTCGGGCTCGCCGCGCTGGCGCTCTTTGGCGTCGGCCTCTACCTGGCGCTCGTCACCTCCCCCGCCGACATCAACCAAGGCGACCTCATCCGGGTGATGTACGCCCACGTCTCGGTCGCCTGGATCTGCTTTTTGGCGGTCTTTTTAACGGCGCTTTTCGGTTCCCTCTTTCTCTGGAGCGGCCGCCGCAGCTTCGACGTCTGGGCGCTCGCCAACGCCGAGTTGGCGCTCGTCTTTGCGGCCCTGACGCTAGTCGGTGGGATGACCTACAGCCGCCCGACGCTGAACACCTGGTGGACCTGGGACGCCAAGCTGACCCTCACGGCGCTCCTGTTCGCCCTTTTGGTCGGCTATTTCATCGTCCGCGGTATGCTCGAGGACCCCGACCGGCGCGGCCGCGTCAGCGCGGTGGTCAGCATCATCGCGGCGGCGAGCTTGCCCTTTAACTATTTCGCGGCCAACTGGTTTCGCACCCTGCACCCCGCCAAGAGCATCCGTTTAGATGGCGGCGGCGTGACGATGGACGGTTCGATGCTCCAGGCGCTCCTCGTCAACGTCGCGGCAGCGGCCCTTATCTACCTCTTTTTCATGGTGGAGCGCGCCCGCGTCGGGCGCCTAGAGGCGCAGCTCGAGACCGAACGCGAAAAGACGCTGCAGAGCGCGCCGCAGGAGGTTATCCATGTTTGACGTCACCACCTGGGGGCACTGGCACTGGGTCACGCTGGCCTGGGCTCAAGTCCTCGTGACCTACGGCGGTTATGGGCTTTTCGTACGCTGGCGCCTGAAGCGATTGGAGGAGCGGCTATCAAACGACTGATCTACAGCGTCGCCGGGGTGGCGCTTTTGGGCGTTGCGGGGACCTTTTTGTACCAGGCGCTGGCAAACAGCTTGGTGTACTTTATCCTGCCGAGCGAGTACGCGAGCGCGCCGGAGAGCTATAGCGGCCGCATCCGTCTGGGCGGGCTCGTCGAAAAGGGCACCCTGACGTTTGACAGCGACGCGCTGCAACTCGCTTTCGACATCACCGACAGCGTGCAGAGCTTTCCCGTGCGCTACGGCGGCGCCCCCCCCGAGCTGCTGCGGGAAAACACCGGCGTCGTCGTCGTCGGTAGCTTTGAAGACGGCACCTTTATGGGCGACGAGGTGCTCGTCAAACACACCGAGGTGTACGAACCGGCCGAGGGCGAAGAGATCGACCTCGACGAGCTCAAAGAAGCGTTGCGTTAAGGGGGAAGATGTTCGACCCTACACAGCTTAGTTTGGCGTATCTAGGCAGCGGGAGCGTGCTGCTCGCCCTCGGGCTCGCGCTCTACGCGGTGCTCGTGGGCGCTCTCGGCGCGGCGCGGCACGACGCGCGGCTGCAGACCTCGGCGCGCTACGCCGCCGTCGGCATCTTTTTCGCCATGACCGCGGCCGTCGTGGTGATGCAAACGGCCCTGTTGACCGACGACTTTAGCGTCAAGTACGTCGCCGAGCACTCCATCTCGACCTCGCCGACGTGGGTCAAGGTCGCTACCATGTGGGCCGCGCTCGAGGGCTCGATCCTCCTCTGGGCGTGGTTCGCCGCCGGCTACACGGCGCTGTTGGCGCTCGTCGCCCCCAACGACGCCCTGCGCCCCTGGGCGCTCGTGGTGATGAACGCCGTCAACGTCTTTTTCATCAGCGTCAACGGGCTCGTCGCCAACCCCTTTATCGCGCTCGCCACCCCCCCGCTCGAGGGCCCCGGCCCCAACCCGCTCTTGCAAAACCACTGGATGATGGCGGTGCACCCGATTCTCATCTACCTGGGCTACGTCGGGCTCACCGTCCCCTTCGCCTACGCCATGTCCGCTCTGATCACCAAACGCCCCGGCAGCGAGTGGATGACCCAGACCCGCACCTGGACGCTCGTCGGTTGGGGTTTTCTGGGGCTCGGTAAGGTCGCGGGCGGTTGGTGGAGCTACGAGGTGCTCGGCTGGGGGGGCTACTGGGCTTGGGACCCCGTCGAAAACGTCTCTATCTTGCCTTGGCTCACCGCGACCGCCTTTATCCACAGCGTGCAGGTCCAAGAGCGCCGCCGCATGTTGAAAGCGTGGAACCTGCTCCTTATCATCCTGACCTTTGCGCTCACCATCCTCGGAACCTTTATTATCCGCGCGGGGGTGATCTCCTCCGTCCACGCCTTCGGCGACGGTCCCGTGGGGCCCTACTTTCTCGGCTTTTTCCTCCTCGTCTCGGCAGTCTCCTTTGGCCTGCTCGCCCTGCGCTGGGACCAGGTGCGCGACCGCGCCGACCTCGACTCGGTGGTCAGCCGCGAGGGGTCGTTTCTGCTCGGCAACGTCCTCTTTTTGGCGATGACCTTCGCGGTGCTTTTGGGAACGCTCTTCCCGCTTCTCGTCGAGGCCGTGACGGGTGAAAAGGTCACCGTCGGGGCGCCCTTTTTCAACCAGGTCTCGTTCCCCTTGTGGCTCGGTATCCTGGCGCTCATGGGCATCGGGCCGCTGCTGCCCTGGCGTAAAGCCGAGGAGCAGTCGTTAAGGCGCAACCTCGCCTGGATGCTCGGCGGGGCGCTCGTCGCGGGGGCGCTCGCCTACCTCTTCGGCGTGCGCAAGTTCTACCCGCTGATGACGGTCGCGCTCTGCGCGTACAACCTCGTGTCGCTCGGGCTGCTCTTAAGCGGCGCACTGGTCCCGCGGCTGCGGCTGAGCAGCCAGGGGCCGCTGCGGGTCTTTGTGCAGTACGCGACCGAGAGCCGCCGCCGCTTCGGTTCGATGATCGTGCACTTCGGGGTGGTGGTGATCGCGCTCGGCATCGCCGGCTCGGGGGGGTACCGCGTCGACCAGCAGCTGCGCGTCACGCTCGGTGAGAGCGTCCCCTTCCAGGGGTATGAGCTGCGCGCCATCGACCGCTTTATGGAGCAGACGCCGGGGCGCATCAGCGCCGGCGCGGTCGTCGAGGTGTGGCGCGACGGGCGCTTCGTCGCCACCTTGCGCCCGCGGGTCAACGTCTTCGGCGGCGGCGACACCCAACCCGTCCCCACCCCCGACGTGCTCTACACCGCCTGGCACGACGTCTACCTCAACGTCGCCGGCCCCGTCCGGCCGGACCAGGACTTTATCGTGCTGCGCGCCGTGCAGAGCCCGCTGATCGCCTGGATCTGGATCGGCACCGCCATCCTCGCGTTCGGCACCGCCTACACCCTGCTCCCCGCCCCCCGCCGCCAGAAGCGGCGCGTCACCGCGGCCGCGGCCGAGGGGGTGCCCGAGACGGTTCCGGGGGCGCGCGTATGAGCGCCCCCGCCAAGGAGCGCCCCGCGGGGGGGGCGAGGCGCCTAGCGTGGGTGCTGCTCGGCGTCGCCGCGCTCGCGGCGCTGCTGACCTTCGGGCTCTTTCGCGACCCGACCCGCCGCGACGACATCCCCTCGGCGCTGATCGAATCGCCGGCGCCGGCGTTTACCATGCCGCTCTTTGCGCGTTACACCGACCCCTACGGCCCCACCTTCGACCTCGCCGACTACCGCGGCACCCCCATCGTGCTCAACTTCTGGGCGTCGTGGTGCGGCCCCTGCCGCGTCGAGATGCCCATCTTGGAGGCGAGCTGGCAAGAGTACGGTGACGAGGTGCTGTTCGTCGGCGTCAACACCCAAGAGCGGAGCCAACGGGGCGCTCAGGAGCTGCTCGACGAGTTCAGCATCTCCTACCCCAACGGGCTCGACGCGGACAACCGCATCAACATCGACTACGGGCTTTTCGGGCTCCCCGAGACCTTTTTCATCCGCGCCGACGGGACGCTGAGCTACCGCCACGCCGGTGAGATCAGCCGCGAAACCCTCGACGCGCAGATTCGGGCGCTGCTCGAGTGAGCACACGAGACATGCGACGCACCCTGCTACTAATCCTTAGCCTTCTCGGCGCGGCTTTTGCCCAGCACGTCGAGCTCGAGCAGGAAGTCTTTGCCATCGCCCGCGAGCTGCGCTGTCCGGTCTGCCGCGCGGAGTCGGCCGCCGACTCGAACGCCACCACCAGCGTCGAATTCCGCGGCATCATCCGCGAGCTCCTCGCCGAAGGCCACAGCCGCGAGGAGATCTTGGCCTACTTTACGGCGCGCTACGGCGACTGGATCCTGCTCGAGCCCCCCCGCCGCGGCATCCACCTCGTCGTTTGGGTGTTGCCGATCCTCGCCGTGCTCGCCGGCGTGACCCTGTTGGCGCTCCTCGTGCGGCGTTGGACGCGCGCCGCCGCCGCCCCCATCGAGGTCGACGCCGAAGGGCTTGAGCGCGTGCAGCGCGAACTCACCGCTGGCCCCGAGCACGCCCCCGAAGGAGCCCCGTGAACCTGCTTTTCGTCCTTCTCCTAGCGGCGCTACTGTTCGCCTACCTCGCTATCCCGCTCCTCTTCCCGCGCCAGAGCGACCCTTTGCCCGACCTGCGCGACCCCGTGACGCAAGACCTCGAGGAGGAGCGCGACGCGCTCCTGCGCGCGATCCGCGAGCTCGACGCGCGCACCGACCTGCCCGAGGCGCGCCGCGCGGCGCTGCGCGGGCGCTACGAAGCCAAAGCGGCCAAGGTGCTGCGCGCGCTCGACGAACGCCAGCGCGAGGCGCCCCCTGAGCCCCCAGCGGCGCCCCCGCGGGGCCTCGCCGCCGTGGCGCTGACGCTGCTCGCGGGGGTGCTCGTCGGCGCTACCTTCGTGACGAACAACCTGCCCCCCGAGGTCCGCAGCGTCGACGGCGGCCCGCCCGCGATCACGGGTCGCGAGCTGCAGCGGCTCGAGCGCGCCGCCGCGCGCGACCCCAGCGCGGCCAACCTCCTCGCCCTGGCCGACGGCTACTGGCGCGCCGACAACGGCGACGCCGCCGAGGCGCTCTACGTCCGCATCACCCAGGAGGTCTCCCCACCGCCCGCGGTCGCGCTGCAGCGGCTCGGCTTTTTGCGGCTCCAGGTCAACCTCGCCGAGGCGGTGCAGTACCTCGAGCTCGCCCGCAACGCCGACCCCGAAGACCTCGAGACGCTCTACATCCTGGGGGAGGTGCACTACGCGAGCCGCAACATGGAGGCCGCTATCGAGGCTTGGGAGGCCTACCTCGAAGCGCCCGGGGGCGCGGGTGACGCGGAGGTCGCGGCGCGGCTCCAGCTCGCGCGCACCTTCGCCGCCCTGTTGGCGGCGGCCGAAGCCGACCCGAGCGCCGAAAACCTCGCCGCGCTGGCCGACGCGCACTGGGAGAGCGGCGAGCGCGACCGCGCGGTCGACGTCTACTTCCGGCTGCTCACCGAGGCCGATCCGCACCACGCCACGGCGCTCTCGCGCGTCGGGCAGCAGCTCTCGTTGGGGGGGCGCTTCGACGACGCGGCCGCCGTTTTGGAGCGCGCGCTCGCGCTCGACCCGCAAGACCACGCGACGCGCCTCTACCTGGGGAGCGCGCGCTTCGCGGCGGGTGACTACGCGGCGGCCGCCGACGCCTGGGAGGTTTACGCGCGCGCCGCTGCGGGGGACGAACGGGTCGCCGAGCTCATCGCCACGGCCCGCGAGCGCGCCGCAGAGGACGCCCTGCCGCCCACGCAGGAGGAGCTCCAGGACCTCCCCGCGGAGCTCTTCGCCGAAGCCGCGGGCGCGGGGGCAGCCGCTGCGCCAGCCGCCCCCGCCGCCTCCTCGGCCGTCCCCGACGACACCCTGGCCCACCCCACGGAGGACGCTGGCACCCCCGAGCGCGGCGCCGAGACGGCGCCCGTCGCCCCCGCCGAGACGACCGCCGCACCCGGGACGACCTACACCACCCCCTAAAGCACCACCATGACCGAGACCCCACAGACCACCCCCACGCCAGACGCCCCCGACGCCACGCGCCGACGCCTCATCACCTGGCTCTGGCGCCTGCCGGTGCTCGCCGCCGTCGGCGCCACGGGGTGGGGGGTGTGGGAGGCGTACCGCGTGCACTTCAGCAAGGTCACGCCCGACGACGCACCGACCTTTACCCCGCACCCCCCCGAACGCATCGGCAGCGTCGCCGACTTTCCCGAGGTGTGGAGCGCGCTCGAGTTCACCTTCGCGGGCACCGCCGCCCTCGCGCTGCGCCTCCCCGAACCGGTCCCCGGCGGTTTGAGCGTCTCAGGGGTGCACCTCGCCGCCTTTAGCCGCCTCTGCACGCACCTCGGGTGCCCGGTGTCACTCAACCGCAACCTCGAGGCGGTCGCGGTCGCCTTCAACCACCGCACCGACCAACCCGTGCTGACCTGCCCGTGCCACCTCAGCGTCTTCGCCCCGCTGCAAGCGGGGCGCGCCGTGAGCGGGCCCGCGCGCGACCCCTTGCCGCGCGTGCAGCTCTCACCCCAAGGGGACGAGCTCTTCGCGGTCGGGCTCGAGGCGCCCGCCTGACCCCTAGACCCGAGCCGCCTCCCCCCTACGGCTCCGAAGGCGCACCGGCGCGCGCCCGGACGTGCTACAACGGACGCTATGCCCCCCCTAGACGCCGCTGCCGACCTCATCATCACGAACGCCCGCGCCTGGACCCTCGACAAGAGCAACCCCCGCGCCGACACGGTCGCCGTCAAGGGCGAGCGCATCCTCTACGTCGGCAGCGAGCGGGAGGCGGCGCCGCTACGCGGCCCAGCGACTGAGATAATCGACGGCGAGGGGCGCACGCTGCTCCCCGGCCTCATCGACAGCCACTTTCACCTGCTGTGGGGCTCGCTGCGGCTCGACGACCTGCAGTTGGGGGGCGTGCGCGGCCTCGAGGCGCTCGGCGAGGCCATCCGCGGCTACGCCGCGGCGCACCCCGAGAGCCCGTGGCTGCGCGCCCAGGGGCTCGCGTACGACGTGCTGCCGGGGGAGCGGCTCACCAGGCAGCACCTCGACGCGCTCGAGCCGCACCGCCCGATGGTGCTCACCTGCTTCGACTTCCACACCGCTTGGTGCAACACCGCGGCGCTCAGGGCGGCGGGCATCTTGCACGGCGCCGAGGTGCCCTCGAACGCTGAGGTGGTCCTCGGCGACGACGGCCTCGCCACGGGCGAGCTGCGCGAGTTCGAGGCCATGGAGCTCGTCTATCGGCTTCTGCCCGAACCGAGCCCAGCGGAGGTGCGCGACCTTTTGCGGCGCGGGATGCGCCTCGCCAACGCCTACGGCATCACCAGCGTGCACAACATGAATGGCGACCTCGACGAGTTCGCCCACTACCGGGCGCTCGACGAGGCGGGCGAGCTGAGCCTGCGCCTATACGTGCCCTTCCGGATGTACCCGCACACCCCCCTAAGCGCTATCGAGGGCGAGGCGGTCGCGATGCGCGCGTACCGCAGCGCCAAGCTCCGCGCGGGGGCGCTTAAGCTCTTCATGGACGGGGTCGTCGAGTCCTACACGGCCTTTTTGACCGAGCCGTACGCGGGCGCAGCGGGGTGCGGCGAGGCCATCTTTAGCGCCGAGCACGCCCGCGAGATCGCCGTGCGCGCCGAACGCGCGGGGTTGCAGGTCGCCGTTCACGCCGTCGGCGACGCGGCGGTGCGGCGCGCGCTCGACGCCTTTGCGGCGGCGCGGCGCGCCAACGGGCCGCGCGACACCCGTCACCGCATCGAGCACATCGAGCTTTTGCACCCAGACGACGTCCCCCGCTTCGCCGAGCTCGGCGTCACGGCCAGCATGCAGCCCTTTCACTGCACCCGCCCCGAACGCGATTACCTCCCCTCGTGGCTCGCCTGTATCCCCGCTGCGCGCTACGCCGACGCTTTTCCCTGGGAGACGCTGCGCGCAGCGGGCGCGCACCTGTGTTTCGGCAGCGACTGGCCGGTGGTGAGCATGAACCCCTTTCTGGGGTTTGACGCGGCCGTCAACCGGCAACCGTGGGCCGAGGGGCTCCCCGCGCAGGCGCAGACCCTCGAGGCGACGCTCGAGGCCTACACCAAGGGCGCCGCCTTCGCCGAGTTTGGGGAGCGCGACAAGGGGCAGCTCAAGGCGGGGATGCTCGCCGACCTCGCCCTGCTGAGTGCGGACGTGTTCGCCCTGCCCGCCGAACGCTTGAGCACGCTCACGGCGGCGCTCACGGTGTGCGGCGGCGAGGTCGTCCACCGGGGCTAGAGGGGGAGGAGCTTCGCCTCGGCCTCCTGCCCCCGCACCCACAGCCGCGCCACCGTCACCGGCAGGTCAAAGCGCTTCGGCCCGGCGCTGCCCGGGTTGACGTAGAGCACGCCGTCGCGGGTCTCGATCTTGGGCACGTGGGTGTGGCCGCTCACCACGACCCCGCACCCTGCCGCGCGCGGCTCGAGGTCGAGCGGCTCGTGGCCGTGGTGGACGTAGAGCGTCAGTGCGCCTACATTCACGAGCTCGTAGCGCGGCAGCCGCAGCGCCCACGCCTCGCGGTCGGTGTTGCCGCGCACGGCGCACACGGGTGCGAGCCTCCCGAGCACCTCCAAGATGCCCCTGTCCCCGATGTCGCCCGCGTGCACGATGAGCGAAACCCCGCGCAGCGCCTCGAGCGCTTCGGGGCGCAGCAGGCCGTGCGTGTCGGCGATGAGGCCGACCGTGTGGCTCTGGACCTCAGCGCGCGCCGTCACGGCCCGCGCTCACGCCAACCCCTGCAGAAACGGGTTGCGGCGCCGCTCTGATCCCACGGTCGTCTCGGGCCCGTGCCCCGGCAGCACGCGGGTCTCGTCGGGGAGCGTGAGGACCTCGTCGCGGAGGCTCCTAAGGAGCGTCTCCAGATCCCCCCCGGGCAGGTCGGTGCGCCCGATCGACCCCCGAAACAGGGCGTCGCCGGCGAGCAGCACCCCCGCCTCGGCGAGGTAAAACGCCACGTGCCCCGGCGCGTGACCGGGGGTGTGGAGGCAGCGCGCGCGGTAAGCGCCCACCTGGAGCTGCTGAGCGTGCGCCAAGGGGAGCGTCGGCAGCTCGGGTTGGCGCAGCGGGAGGCCGAAGAGCGCGGCGCTCGCGGCCGCCTGCGCCAACAGCGGCCGGTCGGCCGGATGCAGGTAGACGGGTACGGGGTGCGCTTCGTGCACCGCAGCGAGCGCGCCCACGTGGTCGAAGTGGGCGTGGGTAAGCCAGATCGCGGTGAGCTTAAAACCCGCGAGGGCCGCTAAGAGGCGCTCCGCCTCGTCGCCGGGGTCGACGAGGACCGCCTCGAGCGTCTCGGTGTCGGCGAGCAGGTAGGTGTTCTCCTGCAGAGGGCCGACGCAGAAGCCGGAGAGTGAGAGCATACGCCAGTCTACGGCGCGCGCAGGGCGCTGCGCACGAGCTCCCAGAGGATCTCGGCGTACATCTTGAGGCGCATGGCGACGCCCTGCCAGAAGCCGCGCTTCTCCTCCTTCATCACCTGCGACACCCCGGCGAGCGGCACGTCCCGAACGCGCCAACCGCTGCGCTTGGCGTGCTCGGTAATGGCGATCTCGACGCCGTAGCGGCTGCTTTTAAGCCCCGGGACCGAGAGCAGCAGCTCCCGCTTGAGCGCGCGCTGCCCGTTAAGCTGCGGCGTCAGGCGCTGCGCCGCGGTGGTGCGCCAGCGGCCGCCGGCGAAGACGCCGCGCGTCATCTCGACCTCGCCGCGCAGCACGGGGAGCGCGAGGTCGCGCAGGTGCTCGGGTCTTAGCCCCAAGAGGTCGGCGTCGACGAGCACCACGACGTCGCTCGAGAGCGCCCGCGCGCCCGCGAAGAGCGCCCCCCCCTTTCCCTCGTTGCGCGGCAGGCGCAGCACCGTCGCGCCGGCGCGTTCGGCGGCGAGCGCCGTCGCGTCCCCCGAACCATCATCGACGACCAACACGGGACCAAGAGCGGCCTCGAGGGCGACCCGCACCACGCTCGGCACGTTCGCCGCCTCGTTAAACGCCGGGATGAGCACCGCGCAGCTCTGCACCTGCCAAGCTTACCCGCTTTCGGTCGCCAGCGCGTCAGATAGACGCTCAGCCCTGCGGTTAGCGCCGAAAGAGGTCACCGACCTCGCCAAACGAGATGAGCACGACGAAGAGCACCAAAAACGCCAGCCCCAAAAAGTTGACGAACTCCTCTTGCCCCGGTTTAAACGGTTTGCCGCGGAGCGCCACGACCGCCGCCAGGAGGATACGCCCCCCGTCGAGACCGGGGATCGGTAGGGCGTTAAAGAGCGCCAGGGAGAAGTTGATCAACCCGGCAAAGGTGAGCACCGCCACTAGGCCGCCCCGCGCCGCCTCCCCCGCGATACCGACGATGCCGACCGGGCCGACGATCTCCGCGCTGCGCTGCCCCGCGAAGGTCTGCCCGAAACCGCGCGCAAACCCAGCCACCGACTCCGGGACGATGCGGACGAAAAAGCTCGCGCTCCGCCAGGCCGCTTCGGGGAACGACAGGGGGGGGAGCGGGCTGATCTCGACGGGGGCCAGCGTCACCCCGAGCCGCGGCGGGTCGCCGGCGTCCGGCGGGGGCCAGTCGCTGCGCACCGTCAGGCGCTCACCGCCGCGCTCCAGGACGATCTCCAACGAGGTCGCCGTGCGCGTCAGCCGCTGCACCTCGCTGCGGCTCGGGTCGGCGACGCCGTTAAACGACAGCACGCGGTCGCCGGGCTCGATCCCCAACGCTTCGGCGGGGGTGCCCGGGAGGACCTCCTGAAACACCGTCCCCGACTCGCTCGGCACCTCCCCCGTGATGAGGCTGCGCACCGCCGTGTTGGGTTCAACGGTCATCACGGTCGCGAGCAGCAGCACCGCGAGGATAAAGTTGGCGATCACCCCACCCACCAGCACCCACGTCTTTTGCAGAAAACTCTTCTGCATAAACCCCTCGTCGGGGTAGCGCAGGGTGCCGTCCTCGGCCTGCTCGGGGGCGAGCCCTTTGAGGTCGACGTACCCCCCCAAAGGCAGCAGCGACAGGCGCCACTCGGTACCGCGCCAGCGCTTGCGCAGCAAAACGGGTCCCATCCCGACGCTAAAGGCGCGCACCGGCACGCCGACCATGCGGGCGTTGAGGTAGTGAGCGAGCTCGTGCACCACGACCGAAACGGTCAACACCAGCAAGAAGACGACGGCGGTTAGCACCGGCGCCCCCCCCTCGCGACCCAGCAGGCGAGCCCCCCCACAACCGACCACGAAAAAGCCATACCCCAGTATGGCAGGCCCTCGGCGGCGGCGGTGTAGGCTGCTGCACCCGCCAGCGCGGACCGAGCCGTGCGGCGTGAGGGGCGCGCGTCTCCGCGAGCGTTGACACCCCCCCGGGGGTACGCTTTAATGAAGGTTCTGACGGGGGCTTTGGAGCGGCTCGGTCGACGTGTCCGCTCGAGAACCCCCCCGGGAGCCTAGCAACCGCGCTTAGGGCCGCGCCTTTGGCGCCGCGAGGGCTCCTTAAGCCAGCTCGAGGAGGGGCGGTGAGATGCACGCGTTGGGTAGACAGATCTTGGTTGAATTCTACGGCTGCAAGGAGAGGGTCCTTAACGATACGGAGCATCTGCGCCAGGTGCTCCTCGAGGGGACCCGCAAAAGCGGCGCGACGATCGTTTCGGACACCTTTCACACCTTTAGCCCGCACGGCGTCTCCGGCGTGGTGGTGATCGCCGAGTCGCACGTGACGGTGCACACCTGGCCGGAGTACGGTTACGCGGCTGTGGACATCTTTACCTGCGGCGAGACGATCGACCCGTGGGCGATCATGCACCACCTCGAGGCCGAACTGGGGGCTAACAACATCTCGAGCACCGAGCTCAAGCGCGGCCTGTTTCCACAAAAAAAGCTGCACAAGGTCGTCGTCAAAGACGCCGTGGGTGTTTAGAACGTGGCCGCCGAAACCGCCAGCGCCGCCGCGCGCCACGGCCTCTCGCACCAGGAGGTCTGGATCGGCCGCACTGGCCTCTCTTTCGGGGTCGAGCGGGTCCTTTTTCAGGAGCGCAGCCCCTACCAGGAGGTCGCGGTGCTGCAGACCGACGCCTTCGGCCGCCTCCTCACCCTCGACGGGGTGGTGATGCTCACCGAGCACGACGAGTTCGTCTACCACGAGATGATCGCCCACCCCGCGCTCGCGGCGCGCGGCGACGCCAAACGGGTCTTGATCATCGGCGGCGGCGACGGCGGGACGGCGCGCGAGGTGCTGCGCCACGGTAGCGTCGAGACCCTCGACCTCGTCGAGATCGACGGGCTCGTCGTCGAGGCCGCCAAGCGGTTTTTTCCGCACCTTAGCTCGAGCTTCGCCGACCCGCGCCTCAAGCTGCACCTCGCCGACGGCGTCGCCTTCGTGCGCGACGCCCCGCCCGAGACGTACGACCTCATCATCGTCGACTCCACCGACCCCATCGGGATCGCCGAGGGGCTCTTCACCCGCGACTTCTACACCGACTGCGTCGCCGCGCTTCATCACCGCGGGCTCCTGGTGGTGCAGTCCGAGTCGCCCTTCGACCCCACGCAGGCGCACGTCGTCCGCGAGGTGCGAAGGCTGTTCGAGGCGCTTCTGCCCTGCGCCCGCACCTACTTGGCGTGCATCCCGACCTACCCCTTAGGGCTGTGGTCGTTTACGGTCGGGGCGAAGACGCCCATGACGCTCGAGGAGCCCGCGGCGGCGCCCCCCTTTGCGCACGAGCTGCGCTACTACACCCCGGCGGTGCACCGCGCGGCCTTCGCCCTCCCCGCGTTTGTCACGCACCTCCTGGAGAGCTAGAGGGCGAGGGCCGCACCTCGCTCCCGACGAGGCGCACCTGCAGTGTGCGGATGAGGTCGGTTTTGCTCAAGATCCCCACCATCTCGCCGCGCGCGTCGACCACCACGAGGCGCCCCAGGTCGCGTTCGCTAATGCGCCGAAACGCCTCGACCGCGCTCGCCTCGGGGGCGATGGTGCTCACCTCGCGCGCCATGATGTCGCGCACGGTCGTCCCCTCGTCTAAGTCGCGCACGTGCTGGAGCTTGACGAAGCCGACCAGGCGGCCGTCCTCGAGCACGGGGTAACCCAGGTGCTTGCGGATCAGCATCAGCTGCATAAGCTGCGAGACCGGCCAGTCGGGTTCGACCGAGATCACCTCGCGCGTCATCAGGTCGCGCACCTGCAACCCCGCGAGCAGCTCGCTCGTCTGGGCGTACTGCGTCTCGCCGCGCACCGCGGTGTAGATAAAAAACGCCAGGATGACGAGCAGCAAGTTGAGGTTGAGCACGCCGTAAAAGCCGAGCAAAAGCGCGATAATGCGGCTTATCGCGGCCGAGATCTCGGTCGCTTGCAAGTAGGGCAGGCGGAGCGCCAACAGCGAGCGCAGCACCCGCCCGCCGTCGAGCGGCAGGGCGGGCAGGAGGTTAAAGAGCGCCAAGACCACGTTTTGAAAGGTTAAAAACGCGAGGACGAACAGCGTCGCGTCGAACCCCGTGGGCACCGCCTGCAGCACGAACCAACACACCCCGGCGATGAGGAGACTCGTGATGGGGCCGGCGATGGCCACCAGAGCCTCCGCCCCGCGCTGACGCGGCATCTCGTCAAACTGCACCACGCCGCCCAGGAACATCAGCGTGATGTCTTTGACCTGCACACCGAAGCGCCGCGCGACGACCGCGTGCCCGAGCTCGTGGAGCGCGACCCCGACGAAAAGCCCCAGGGTCGACAGAAAGCCGAGCAGAAAGGGCGTCCCCCCACGCACGAGGGGCCGGAGGTCGATGGTGAGGCCGAGCAGGGCGTTAAAGAGCCGCGTAAAGACCCCGACCTGCAGGCCGATCATCCAGGTAAACAGCAGCAGGATGAGCAGGAACGAGAGGTCGAGGCGCACGGGGATACCGAGCAGCCGAAAGGGGAGGGTGTAGGCGTTGCGAAACATGCTCTATCGTAGGGGGAGCGCAGCCCCCTGGACAAGACGCCCCCGCCACGTTCACCCCCAGCGGCGGCGGGCGCGCGGAGGGAGCTACAGGCGGAAAAGCGCACGCACGGCGCGGCGGGCCTCGCGGTCGGCTTCGGGGATCGCCTCCCAGGAGAGCGCCGCGTGCGGCACCTGCGTCAGGGCGTGCTCGAGCGCCCTGGGGATATCCATAAAACCGATCCGCCCCGCCAAAAACGCCTCCACGGCCACCTCATCGGCAGCGTTGAGCGCAGCCGGCGCCGTACCGCCCCGCCGCCCCGCCTCGTAGGCGAGCGCCAGGCTCGGGAAGCGCGCCGTGTCGGGTTCGTAAAACTCCCAGACGCCCACGAGAGGGAGCGGCGCGAGCGGCGTCGGGGGGCGGTCGGGGGCTTCGAGCGCCACCTGGATGGGCAGCCGCATGTCGTGCGAGCCGATCTGCGCTTTGAGGTTGCCGTCTTTAAAGCGCACGAGCGAGTGCACGAGCGACTGCGGGTGAATCACGACCTCGATGCGCTCAAGCGGCCAGTCGAAGAAGAAGTGCGACTCCAAGACCTCGAGCCCCTTGTTAAAGAGCGTCGCCGAGTCGATGGTCACCTTGTGGCCCATGTTCCAGGTCGGGTGCTTGAGCGCCGCGGCGGGGCTCACCCCGGATAGGTCCTCGGGCGCCAGGCGAAAGGGCCCCCCGGAGGCGGTCAGGACAAGCGCCGCCACCGCCTCCCTGGGCTCGCCCTGCAGACACTGAAAGAGCGCCGAGAGCTCCGAGTCCACGGGCGTCAGGCGCGCGCCGTGCGCTCGCGCGGTCTCCCACACGAGCGGCCCGGCGACCACCATCGCCTCCTTGTTGGCGAGCGCCACGTGCCGCCCCTCGCGCAGCGCCGCTAGCGTCGGCTCGAGCCCCGCGTAACCGGGGATGGCGGCGACCACCACGTCGGCCGGGTGCGCCGCCACCGCCGCCGGCTCCCCCACCGCGAGCTGCGTACCGGCGGGCAGCGCCGCGCGCACCTCGTCGGCCACGGCCGCGTCGCACGAGACGAGCTGCGGGCGAAAGGTGCGGACCTGCTCGATGAGCCGCGCCGCGTTGCGCCCCGCCGCCAGGGCGACCACCTCGTAACCCCGCCAACGCGCCACCTGCAGCGCTTGGGTGCCGATGGAGCCGGTCGAACCGAGGACCGACAGGCGTTTGGGGGGGGCGTCCGGCGTGGGAGCGTCGTATGGGGGCGTCATGCGCCCATTGTGACCTTTGCGCCGCGCCGGTGCCAAACGCCCCCCTGCTCGCAGCCACGCGCGCGCCGCCCAGCACGCACCGACCCCGTACGCACCGACCCGGTACGCACCAGTACACGCCGCCCCGGCAGGGGGCGTCTCGGTATAATCCGCTTGCATAGCCCCCTCGAGCCCAGCTGCGCGCGCTAGGGCCGCGGCCACGGGGACTGATCTCACGGAAAGGGGCGGATACCCCAAGCACCCCTTACGGCGTATCCGCGACAAGGTGACCGCATGTTCGTGTCCGAATGGATGACCGCCACCCCGCAGACCGTCAGCAGCAAAACGCCCGTGATGGAGGCGATGCAGCTGCTGCGCAAAGGGGGCTACCGCCGCCTCCCCGTCGTCGACGGCGACAAGCTCGTCGGTATCGTCACCGACCGCGACCTCAAAGAGGCGACGCCGTCGAAGGCGACCACCCTGTCGGTCTACGAGCTCAACTACCTGCTCAGCAAACTCACCGTGCACGACGTGATGGTGACGCCGGTCATCACCGTGGCGCCGGAGGAGCCGGTCGAAAACGCCGCGCTCCTCATGGAAGAACACAAGATCTCCGGGTTGCCGGTCGTCTCCGGCGGTACGCTCCAGGGGATCTTCACCATCACCGACATGCTCCGCGCCATCGTCGCCATGCTCGGCCTCAAAGAGGGGGGGACGCGCGTGACGGTCTCCTTGCCCGACGAACCGGGCGTCTTGGCCCGCGCCGCGAGCGCCGCCGCGCCGTCTAATATCATCGCGGTCGTTACCGCCGGGGTGCAGGCGGGCCACAAACGCGAGCTCGTGCTGCGGGTGACGGGCGAGGGCGCCGAGAGCTTTCCGGAGCGGCTTAGGGCGGGTGGCCTCGAGGTCACCGACGTCCGCTAGCGCCCGAGGCCGTGCCGCCGCACCCGGGCGAAACGCTCAGCGACACCTCCGCGCGCCTTAGGGCCGCCGCCGCGGGGGGGCGCGTCGCGCACACCGGCTTTTTGGAACCCGACGAAGCGGCAGCGCTCGCCCGCGAGCTCCGCGCGGCGGGCGTCGGCGTGGCGCTCTCGGGGGGCGTGACGGGGGCGCGGCGCCGGGTCGTCACCGCTTTTCCTGAGCACATCCCGAGCGCCGACGCGCCGCTCGCCGCCCTCTACGTCGCCGGCGTCCCGAGCGAGGGGGAGCTCCTAGCGGCGCTCGCCGCCGCCGGGGTGCCTCGCAGCAGCGTCGGCGACACCGTGCCGCACCAAGACGGCTTGAGCGTCGTGCTCCTCAAAAGCGCCAAGGAGGCCGCGCTCGCCCTGCGCGACGTCGCCGGTCGCCCCGTGACGCCGCAGGAGGTCCCCCTGGGGCGCCTCGAGCGCGGGGGGCGCAAGGCGGTGCAGGTCATCGTCCCCTCGCTGCGCGTCGACGTCCTCGGCGCAAAGGCCTTTCGGGTCTCGCGGTCGTACTTTAGCAAGGGCGTCGCCGGTGGCCAGGTGAGCGTCAACGGCAGAGCGGCGAGCAAAGCGAGCAGCGCCGAACCGGGCGACGAGGTCAACGCCTCGGGGTTGGGCCGCTTTACGGTGGTGCAGGTTCAGGGCGAGACAAAACGGGGCAACCTCAAGGTGCTGCTCGAGGTCGAACGGGCGTAGCGCTACCCCGGCCCCGGCCTAGGAGGTGGACCTGGGCGCCGCGGGGGGCCGCCGGGCCGGCCCGCGGGCGGCGCCGCTTCGCGCCCGCTCGCCCCACGAAAGTGCGCGTTGAGACCGAGGTGAAAGGGGTTTCCAGCCCCCCCGCGCACGTGAAAGTGCGCGTTGGCTTTTCCCCCTTCGTCCGTGCGGACGAGCTCGTAGAGACCGCTCACCACAAAGCTCCCGCTCTCCCCCGGCGCCAGCGTCAGCGGGAGGCCGCTGGCCGCGCCGGTCACCTCGGGGCCCCTGCCGCGGGGGCGGGGGGTGCTCAGCCGCAGCTCGAGGCCCTGGAGGGTCGCGCTCACCGTGCTCGAGGCAGGGTTGGTGACCCGCACGGTAAAGGTGTAGCGCTCGCGCACCGGCGCGTCGCTGCAGAAAAACGCGTTGTCGTAGTGCAGCGTCACCCCGGGCGCGACGCGTTCAGTGGCGCGGGCGGTGCCGACGCAGCTCTGCGTCGCGAGCACGCTGAGCCGGTCGCTCACCTCCCCCGCAACGCCCGCGCACGCTGTCAGGAACAGCAAGGGGAGTAACGGCGGCTGCCGCCAAGGACGTCTGGGGGCTTGCATCGCTCATCTCCTCCAAACGGTTTGGAAGCGAAAGGGCGCTACGACGACGCGACGCGCAGGGGTGTAAAGGGGCGAGCGCGATGCTAGACGCCCCTACTCTAGAGAGGGGCGCTGCGAAAAGCTGTCGCGCGCGTGACGTCACCTCGGCTCATCCGGTTTGCCCTCCAACGCGCCGGTGCTGCGCCCTATACCGCAAGCCCCAAACGCACTCAGAGGCACCAATAGGTGCCTCTGAGACGCTGTGGGTTGGGCGCGCAGCCTTTAGTTGTTCTGATCGACGCTGATCTCGACCTCGACGTAGTCGCCGTCCTCTAAGTCGACGTCCAAACGGAACGTCACCCCGTTCAGTTGGTAGGTCACGTCGAACTCGTCCTCGCGGCTCACCTCGGTCCAGCCCTGCTGGCGCAAGAGGCCGTCGTAGTGGGCGAACACCGCCGCGACGTCGGTAGTGTCGTAGTCGAAGTCGTAGTCCCACTCGCGCTGCAGCACGTTCGCGTCGGGGTAGAGGTTGATGGTCAGACCGGGGAGCGTGTAGAGGCCGAAAGTGCCCGCGGTAATGGCGCTGGCGCTCTCGTCGATGTCGATCTGCACCTCGACGTAGTTGCCGTCCTCGAGGTCGACGCTGAGGTCGAGCTCGAGGCCATCTTTAGCGTACTCGGCGTCGACGTCGCCGCTCTCGATGTCCTCGCTGACCTTCTGCCACCCCTGCGCCTGGAGGTCGGCGTCGTAAAAGGCGTAGACGGCCTCCCAATCGGTGGTGTCGAAGTCGAATTCGGTGTCCCACTGGCGCTCGCGCAGCGTCAGGTTAGGCACGGCGGTAAAGGTAAAGTCCACCCTCGCTGGGTCCGTCGGCGGGGTTGGATCGGTCGGCGGGGTGGGGTAGGTGGGTGGGGTAGGTGGGGTCGGATCGGTCGGTGGAGTGGGGTCGGTGGGTGGCGTCGGGGTCGTGGGGGGCGCTGTCTGCGGCTCACCACAAGCGGCGAGCGTGAGCGACAGGGCGGTCGTGAGCGCCAGCAAAGAGGTTCTTTTCACGTCGGTCTCTCCTTTCTGACTCGGGTAAGTGCTCGTCGCGACCTAAGCGGCGACACCTCGCCCGTGTAGGGGCGCTGCACCGGACGGTGCTAACAAGGCGAGTGTAGGCAATACGGAGCAAGTAAACGGTAAGCCCCGACCAAGAGTGGGCGCGTCCTCGCGCTGGCCTCTAAGCGCGCGCCGCTACCTTTCGGGGGAGACCGCGTAGGCGGCCAAACGCTCGTAGAGCGGCGCGCACACCTCGAGAAGCGGCGTCAGGTGCGCCGGCAGGGGGTCGGCCTTGGGGGTGTAGGGGGCGAAGGTGCTCGAGCGGTGCACGTTGGCGTACCAGTGCCTGGCCCACACCCCGTCCTCGGGTTTGGGGCCCGCGGGCCACGCGAGCATCGCCGGGTCGAAGGGAAGTCCCAAGCGGCGGCACACCGCCCGCAGCACCCCCTCGGGGTCCTGGAGGAGCGCCTTGGCGTCGATCACCACGGGCTCTTGGCCCCTCTCCAGCACGAACTCCAGCAGCGCGACCTGCTCGGTGAGGCCGGTGTCGCGCAGCGTGGGCTCCGGGAGCCTCTGCGCGAGCGACGGGAGCATATCGTACGGGTCGCGGGTTAGTAGGACGTTGGTGAGCTCCCCCAAAAACGCGCGCTCCAAACCCACCAGGTGGTGCGCCATGTTTTTAAACATCACTACGGGCGCAGCGTAGTCGCCGAGCAGCACCTCCCGCACCACCCGCTCGCCGTCCGTGTCCATGCTGGCGAGCACCTCGTCGCGGCCGGGGTGGGGCGCACCCGACACCCGTAGGTAGTGCCCGTAGAGCGGTTCGTCGACCACCGTCGTGTCGGCGCGCTCCCGAAAGCTGTACATCAGGGCGGTCGAGACGTTGCGCGGCCCCGACCAGACGGACAGCCGTAGGGGCCGCGTCACCGCGCCGCCTCCGCCACCGCCGCCTGGTAGAGGGCGGTGAGCCGCGCTGTGACCGGGCCGCGCTGAGCGTCGCCGATCCGCCGCCCGTCGACCTCGATCACGGGCGTCAACCCGCCGAAGGTCCCCGTGACGAACGCTTCATCGGCGCTGTAGACCTCCGTGAGCGAAAAGGGCTTTTCGAGGGCCACGATCCCCGCCTCGCGGCAGAGCGCCAGGACGATGCGCCGCGTGATGCCGTTTAGGCAATACTGCCCCGTCGAGGTCCACACCTCGCCGCGCCGGACGATAAAGAAGTTTGTCGCGTTGCAGGTCGCCACGAACCCCTCGGGGTCGAGCATCAGCGCCTCGTCCGCGCCCGCGTGCAGCGCCTGCACGAGCGCCACGACCTCGTGCAGTTTGGAGTGGCAGTTTAGCTTCTGGTCCAGGGTGTCGGGCGGCGGGCGGCGCACGGTGCTGGTCAGCAGCCGCACGCCCGCCGCCGTCACCTCCGGGTCGGCGCGCTTGTGCTCGGCGATGATGACGATATTGGGCCCCCCCTCGACGAGGCGTGGGTCCTGCGAGGGGGTCTTTTTGGTCCCGCGGGTGACCATCAGGCGCACGTGCACGTCCGTGTGCATGGCGTTTTTGCGCACGGTGTCGTACAGCGCCGCCTCGAGCTCGGCCTTCGTCTTGCCGATGTCTAGGCCGATCGCCCTCGCCCCCTCGAACAGCCGCTCTAGGTGCAGGTCCAAAAAGGCGAAGGCACCCTCATGAAGCCGCACCCCCTCCCACACGCCGTCGCCGACCAAAAAGCCGCTGTCGAACACGGAGATCTTGGCCTCGTGACGGGGGAAGAATGCGCCGTTGATGTAGACGAAAACGCTCTCGTTGCGGGGGTCGGGGAGGGAGGCGTGGGTGCCGCGCACAAACTGCCTAGCTCTCACTGACATGTGACATTAGAAACGAAGCGAATTCAGCGCCGTAATCAGTTACTGAGTACAAACCTCGCTGATACTCCCAGCGCCCAACTGACCAATCGGACAACAATCCATAGCGTATTAGTTCTTCGCAATACGCTATAGTACGGCTTTGAGTCAGTTCAGCTTCTCCAGCAATTTCCTGAGCTTTTACATAGTCTTCGTTGTTAATTTGGTGCTGACCTGTGAACGTTTGAGCTTTCCGAAATACAGCAGTAAAAATTTGAATATGCTGCGCACTTAGATCACTAACTATCCGAACAAATCCCTCTTTATAAGGGGTAGAGGAGGTTCCCTTCAATGTCGAGTTGATAAGAATTTGAGCAAAAAGTTGAGTTTTGACTTCCTCATATGTATAGGCATTCTTAGCAAGAACATCCAGGATAAGAAATGTAAATTCATCGGAGTCTAAGAACTCTCTATCTATCTTATTCTCACTCAGTCTGTGAACCTGGGTTTTTAGTTCGTTAGTAAGCAGTGTTGTGTTCCTCTCAAATAAGAGAGCCGCACGGGTATTGAGGGTACCTGTTATGGCTGTTCCCAAAAAGGGTATGAGTGAGACGCCACCCTCAACAAGCCCCTTTGCTATTGGGTGTTGGGAAAGCAGACTGTTAGCGTTATCCACCTTATTTACAATTAGATTTCTCAAGTCCATTGAATTAGCTCCATAATAGTCTAGAGTCTCAATCGCTAACCACTCAAATCAAGTTGCCTGAGAAGTAAGAATAAACCTCCCCAACTCTCCCTTCAGCTTCGCTAGCGACGCCTCGTGCACGTACATCATGTGCCCCGCCTCGTAGGTGCTGGTGCTGAGGTTGCCGCGCAGCTCAGGCGCGAGCCCCAGGTGGCTGAGCGTGTACGCGGTGGCGAAGTAGGGCGTCGCCAGGTCGAACACCCCGCTCGCGACGTGTACCTTGAGGTGAGGGTTGATCGACATGGCTTTGCGCAGGGTGTCGGACACGCTCACGAAGCGGTTCTCGAACGCCTTGTAGCTCCAGGTCTCGTAGAGGTTCGTCAAGATCTCGTAGGGCAGGTCGCTCGCGAAGCCGAGCTCGCGGCGGACGTAGTCGTTCAAGGTCGCCGTGTAGGGGCCTTGGATGGTGGCGTAGGAGGGGTCGTACAGGGGGCGCTCCCCCGCCGCGTCGCGGTCGAAACCCGTAAAGCGGCTGTCGAGCCGCCCGACCGTGCGCCCCGCGTCCCGCAGCAGCTCTTTGGTAAAGCGGCCGATCTCGAGCCGCAGGTCGCAGCGCTCCACGTACGCCTCGCTGAGCCCCGTGTAGCGCGCCAGGGTGCGGGCGACCTCGGCGCGCCGCTCGGCCTCCAGGTTGGCGCCTTGCAACAGGGCGAGCGCGTACTCCCCGAGCGCGAACGCCTCGACCTCGCGGAGCACCTCGCGAAGCGGCCGGCGCTGCAGCGCTTCGGGCAGCCGAGAGTGGTACCAAGCGGTGGCCGTGTAGGCGGGCAGGAAGAGGCTATAGGGCAGGTCGTTGCCCGCCTCAAAGAGCAGGGTCTGAAAGTCCAGCACGGACGAGACCAGCATGAGGCCGCTTAGGTACATCCCATGCCGCTCCTGCAAGTAGCCCGCGAGCCCCGCCGCGCGCGTCGTCCCGTAGGACTCGCCGATCAAGAACTTCGGGCTCGACCAGCGCCCATAGCGCGAGGTGTAGAGCCGGATCACGTCGCCGACCGAAGCGATGTCCTCGTTGAAGGCGTGAAAGTCGGCGGGCTTTTCGCCGGGGGCGGCGCGGCTGTAACCGGTCGACACGGGGTCGATAAAGACGAGGTCGGTGACGTCTAGGAGCGTGTGGGCGTTGTCGATCAAGCGGTAGGGCGGCGGCGTGGGGTGGCCGAGTTCGTCCATGAGGACCCGTTTGGGGCCCAAAGCGCCCAGGTGCAGCCACACCGACGACGAACCGGGGCCGCCGTTAAAGGCGAAGGTGACGGGGCGCCTCCCCGGGTCCGCCCCGTCTTTGCTGTAGGCGACGACAAAAACCGTCGCTTTGGGCTTGTCACCCTCCCAGACGCCGTCTTTGTGGCGCTCCTCGCGCAGCACGAGGGTGCCCGCGGTGGCGGTGTAGCGCAGCTCCGCGCCCCCTACGGTGAGGGTGTGGTGGGTGACGACGAGGTGGTCTTGCAGCGCCGCTGCGCTAGGCTGCGCCGGGGTCTGCGGTGCGGGTTCTTGGGTCATGCCCCATGCTACTTGCCGCGCTACCTCTCGGCCGCCGTGTCCTCCGGGTCGTCCGGGACGAAGGTCAGCGCCACCCCGTTGTTGCAGTAGCGCAACCCGGTCGGCTCCGGACCGTCGCCGAAGACGTGCCCCTGGTGGCCGCCGCAGCGCGCGCAGTGGTACTCGGTGCGGGGAACCAGGAGCTTGTAGTCGACTTTGGTCTCAATGCTGCCCTCTATCGGCGCGTAAAAGCTCGGCCACCCCGAACCGGAGTCGTACTTGGTCGCCGAGGTAAAGAGCGGCGCGCCGCACCCCGCGCAGTAGTAGGTGCCGGGGCGCTTCTCATAGTTGAGGGGGCTCGAGCCCGGCCGTTCGGTACCCTCGTGGCGGAGCACGTAGATCTGCTCGGGGGTGAGGTTGGGGTTTTGTTGGGGGGCGTTCTCGTCGCGCTTTTGCGAGTCCATAGACTAGCCTAACCGCTTTGCGCGCCCCCCCGCGTCAAGCAGGCTGCGCCCGCCCTTCACGGCAGGAGCGCCAACACCGACTTCGGCAGCAGCTTCTCGTTAAACCACACCACCTTGGCGGGCAGGTCGTCTAGGGTGATCCCCGCGCGGCTTAGGTTGAGCCTCTCCGACACGGCGAGGATGAGGTCGTCGCGCAGGGCACGCCTGACCTGGGCGAACTTCTTTTTGAGGTATTCGGGACGCCAGTACCCGACGATCTCGAGCAAAAACGAGCGCCCGTCGGGGTGGACGAGACGAAAGTCCGGGACCATCACGCTGCCGGGCAGCGCGACGAGGTCGACCTCGCGCTCGAGCCGCCAGGCGTGCTACCCGCGCTGCGCCAGCGCTCGGTAAAGGCGCTCTCGAGGATGCTGTCGTAGGGCCTGCCGGGCGGGTAGTGCGAGACCAGGCCGCAGCTCGAGTCCAGCGCAAAGCGGCTGGGGGTGCTCGAGCCGTCATAGAGCGTACGCGGCGCGAGCTCGGCGACGAGGCTCCAGCGCGTGACGTGTAAAAGCGCGGGGAGGAGCTTCGCGAGCGCCAGCCCGTAGCGGGTGCTCGGCGCAAACAGGCTCGCGGGGCCGTCGACGGTGATGGTAAAGCCGTACTCGGCGTCGCCCTCGATGTAGCTCATCAGGCCGAAGAGTTTGAGGTAGCGAAACAGCAGCTTGTACTCACCGGGGTCGTTGCGGTGCGCGGTGATCACCACGTGCTTGGCGCGGTAGAGGACGCCCTGCGCCTGGGCGAGGTTGTAGCGGTGCAACAGCGCTTCGGGCGTGGGCGGCTCGAAGGCTACCAGGCGCTGGTTGTCGGGCAGGTCGGCGTAGAGCCCCTCGCGCACCTCGCCTGGGTGCACGCTCCGGCCGAGCTCCTGCGTGAGCGCCTCCGCGACGCGTTGCACCGTCGCCGCGGCGCCCCGCGGGTCCGGCACGCCCGAGGCCGCGCGCGTAAAGACCGCTTCGCGCAGTTTGGCGGGCTCCAGCGGGCTCACGGTCTCAAACGTGCTGAAGCTACCGAGCAGGATGTGCGCCAACCCGCGTTTGACGCGGTAGTCGGTCCCGTCCCCCTCCAACACCGCGAGCTGCTCGTTGAGCTCAGCGCGCCGCCCTCCGCGGCAGCGCTCAAAGAGGGCGATCAGGTCGCGCGCCGTCGCTAGGTTTGCGCGGTTTAACTCGAGGCGTTTGGGGATGACCTCCTCGCCGAGCGCGCGGGAGATCAGGAGGGGCGACGGCAGCACTAGGGCCCCGGCGCGCCGAGGTCGTCTAGGGTGACGGTCTCCTCGTCGCCGATGCGCTCGAAGCGCGGGGGGGCCTCCGGCCGCTCCCCGCGCCGCCGCCGCGACACCCCCTCCTCGCTGGTACCCTCGGCGACGACCTCGTAGAGCACCGCGAGCTTCCCCTCGCCGCGCCGCAAAATGCGGCCCAAGCGCTGCACGTACTCGCGCGTCGAACCCGTTCCCGAAAGCACCACCGCGACCTTCGCCGCCGGCACGTCGACCCCTTCGTTGAGCACCCTGGAGGTCACCAGCACCGGGTACGCGCCGCTCCGGAAGCGTGCGAGGATCTCGTGCCGCTCCTTGACCTTCGTCTGGTGGGTGATGGCCGGAATCAAAAAGTCCTGCGACACGCGGTAGACGGTCGCGTTGTCGTCGGTGAAGACGAGCGTCCGCTCGGGGAAGTGCCGCCGCAGCAGGTCGGCTAAGACGCGCAGCTTCCCCTCGGTACCGAAGGCGATGGCGCGCGCTTCGCGGTGCGCCAGCATGGCCGCGCGCCCCGCCTTGGAGCGCGCGCTCGCCCGGACGAAGCGGCCCCAACCCGACAGCGTGCCCAGGCTGATCCCCTGCTGCGCTAAAAAGGCGTTGCGCGTCCCTATGAGGGCGTCGTAGCGCGCGCGCTCCGCGGCCGAGAGCTTGACTCGGATCTGCACGACCCGGTGCTCGGCCAAAGCGCCGCCGGCGAGCTCCGCGGGGGTGCGGCGCAGCACGACGGGCCCGATGAGCCGCTCTAAGTCCGCGTGCTTGCCGTCACTCCGCTCGAGCGTCGCGGAGAGCCCCAAGCGGTAGGGGGCGAGCGCGTACTCGGCGACGGCGCGGTAGAACGCCCCCGGCAGGTGGTGGCACTCGTCGAACACGAGAAGGCCGTAGCGGTTGCCGAGGGTTTCGGCGTGCATCGCGGCGCTGTCGTAGGTGGCGATAAGAAGCGGCGTGCGGTCCTTTGAACCCCCGCCCAAGAGCCCGACCTCGACGTCCGGAAAAGCGGCCCTGAGGTGCGCGTACCACTGGTGCATGAGGTCCAAGGTGGGCACCACCACGAGGGTGCTGCGCGGGGTCGCCTGCATGGCGAGCTGCGCCAGGTAGGTCTTTCCCGAGCCGGTCGGCAGCACCACCACCCCGCGGCGCCCCGAGCGCTTCCAGGCCCGAAGCGCCTCGAGCTGGTGGGCAAAGGGCGTTACCTCGGTAGCGGGCGTGAGCTGCAGCGCGCCAAAGGCGCGCGCCTTGTCCACGACCGCCACCCCCTCGGCGCGCATCGCCTCCAAAAAGGGGCGGTAGGCGAGGGCGGGGAGGCGAAACCGCTCGATGCGGTCGTCCCAGGTGGCGAACTGAACCCAGCTGTGGCCGGCGGGGGGAAGGTGGAGGATCAGCGTGCCCCTGTCGAAGGTGAGCCTGCTAGGCTGCGGCACCCCACCAAGCTATCACGGCCTCAAGCACCCCCTTGTCGCTCGCCGCTTCGGGCTCGAGGTGAGAGGGCGCTGGAAGGCCCGAGCGCCGCACGCGGGGCGCACGCGCGACGGGGCAAAAAAAGGGGACCCGAAGGTCCCTAAACGCCCCGTTAGAGGCCGAGCGTCTTACCGGCGCGGATACACGCCGTGCAGGCGCGGATGCGGCGGGACTGGCCGCCGACGTGGCTCGTCACCCGTTGCAGGTTGGGGAGCCGCCAGGTCTTCGTGATGCCGGTCGTTTTGCGCCCGACGCCGCCCTCGCGCTTCGCCTTCCCGCTCTGCACCAGTTGGTTGCGGATGACGGGCTTTTTCCCGCAGATGTCACATACTTTCGCCATAGTCACCTCTTCCGTCAAAACCTTGCAATCTTAGCACGCTCCAGCCCCGTTAGGCAAGGCGCCTAAGCAGCCACAGCCGCGGACGGTGGCCGCCGTGAAAGACCTGCACGCTTCTTACGGAGTCCCAGCGGGCGCGGACTGCAGGCTGCGCCAGCACCTCGTCAAAGAGCCGCAGCTCGTGCGTGAGGATGACGAGGCGCCCCCCGGGAGCTGTTACGCGCGCCGCCTCGAGCAAAAACGCCGGGTAGAGCGCGCGGTTGCGGCCGTGGGTGCCGACCGCGTCACCCCAGGGCGGGTCGGCGACGACGACGCTTACGCTCGCGTCCGGCAGCGGCAGCGCCGTCGCGTCGGCCTGCAAAAGCTCTAGCGTCACGCCCGCGGCGCGCGCGTTGTCGCGGGTGCACGCGAGCGCTGCGGCGCTCGTGTCGCACGCTAAAAGCCGCGCGGGGGGGAGCGTCAGCGCCTGTTCGATGGCGAGCGTGCCGGAGCCGCACATGGCGTTCAGCAACCGGTCGCTGGCCCGCACCTCGGCGAGCGCCAGCATAGCCGCGGCGACGCCCGCGTTGAGCCCACCCGGGAGGTTGCAGACGCGCCAACGCCGCGCCGAGAGGGGGCGCGGGGTGAGGCGCAAGAGCGCCTCCCAGCCCTCTTGGTGCGGCGCGCGCCGCAGCCGCAGGAGCAGCTCGCCGGTCTCCGGTTCAAAGGCGAGCCCCGTCTCGCGGGCGAGCGTCTCGGCGAGGCGCATCAGGACGCTCGAGCCCTCCCCCGCCGCCCCCAGGCGGAAGCTCGCAAAGCGCTCCCCCGCCGGCGCACCGCGGCGCACCGCGGCAATAGCGGCCAAGAGCCGCGTCAGGTGCTCGTGCCCCAAGAGCGCCTTGGGGCGGGGCACGGCGAAAGGCACCACGGCGTACACCGCGACCACGGTGCGCAGCGCGTGCAGCGCCGCCCAAGGCCCCGCAAACGCGAAGCGCACCGCACCGGCCGCCGCTCGGGGCTCCCGCACGCCGCGCAGCGCGCGCAGCTCCGCCGCGGCGAAGGGCTCGAGCCCCGGCAGCACCTCCGCTTCAAAGGCCGTGAGGGCCGGGGGCGCGGCGCGGGGGGCTTTGGGGGGGGCTTGCGGCGGGGCACGGAGGTCTACGATACCGCACCCGCGCCGCGCCCCCGCATAAGCTATGAGGCGATGCTCCCCCCGCCCCGCGCCCTCTACCTCCACGTGCCGTTTTGCCCCAAGGTGTGCCCCTACTGCGACTTTCACAAGATGCGGCGGCACGAGGGGTTGGTCGCGGCCTACCTCGAGCGCCTGCAGGGGGAGGCGCGCGCGCTTTACGCCGCGTTTCCGGGGCCCTTGGACACCCTCTACTTCGGCGGCGGCACGCCGTCGCACCTCACCGACGACGAGCTCGCCCACCTCACCCGCACCCTCGAGGCGACGTGGGGCTTTCCGGCGGCGCTGGAGACGACCCTTGAAGCCGACCCCAAGACGTTTGACCGGGGGCGCCTAGAGACCTTTCGGGCGCTCGGCTTCGACCGCCTCTCCATCGGGGTGCAGTCCACCCAGGACGCGGTGCTGGCGTTTTTGGGCCGTCAGCACACCGGGCGCGAGGGGCTCGAGGCGGTCGAGATGGCGCTCGCGGCGGGCTTTACCGTCTCCGCCGACCTCATCACCGCGGTCCCGGGGCAGGACGCGGCGGCGGACCTGCACGCGCTCGCGCAGACCGGCGTCGCGCACCTTAGCGTCTACACCCTCACCATCGAACCCTACACCCCCTTCGCGCGGCGCGGCGTCACCGTCGACGAGGACAAGGAGGCCGAGGACTACGCGCTAGCCAGCGAGGTGCTCGGCGCCTACGGCCTCGTGCGCTACGAGGTCTCGAGCCACGCCCGCCCCGGCTTTGAGGCGAAGCACAACAGCGTCTACTGGCGCGGCGACCCCTTTTTGGCGCTCGGCCCCGCGGCGGCGGCGTTCGTACCCGTGTCGCACGGCGGCCTTCTGGGGGAGCGCCGCACGAACCCGCCCATCAAGGCCTGGCTGGCGGGCGCCCCCCCCGAGGTCCTCCCCGTCGGGAGCGCCGCGTACGTCCAGGACGTGCTGATGACCGGCCTCAGGACCGCGCGCGGGCTCGACCTGGCGGCGCTGAGCGCGCGCGCAGGTTTCGACGTCGCGGCGCACTACCAAGGGGTGCTGGCGCGCCTGGAGCGCGTTGGGCTGCTCGAGCGCGCCGGGGGGTTCTTACGCGCGACCGAGGCGGGGCTGCTGCAGCTCAACGGGGTGACGCGGGCGCTCTTCGCGGTCGCGCCCCCAGCGCACCCCCCCCACGCTTAGGCCGCCGCCTGCCGCCGCGTCTCCTCGAGCATCTGCCACAGGAGCCGCGAGAGCACCCCGCCGCTCGCTAGCCCCAGGGCGTCCTCCTGGCGGATCTCGGCGAGCGCCGCGTCGAAGCGCCGCAGCAGCCGCGGGTGACGGGCCAAAAAGCCCTCGACGGCCGCCGCGGGGTCGCTGGCGTCGCCGCCTTCGACGAGGAGCTGCTCGGTGAGGCCGAGCTGCGCCCGCCGCAGGTCCATGACAAGGCCGTTGAGGGCGATTTTGTCCCACTTGCTGCGGGCCTCGAGCGCGGCGAGCGCGTCGCGCAGCGCGCCGAGCGAGAAGCGCTCGCCGAGGGCGTAGAAAAGGCGCGCCGCGGTCTCTAAGGGGGTCGCGGTGTTGCGGCTGACGTCGACCACCCCGACCGAGCTCGGCAGGTACTCGAGGCTGGCGAGCTCCGCCGCTAGGGGCCCCTCGAAGCCGAGCGCCACGATCTCCTGCAGCGTCCCCTCGTAGCGGGCGCGCTCCGCTGCGGGCAAGAGCGCCGCGAGCCCCTCACGCAGCGCCGAGAGCGGCGCCTTGTAGGTCTCGACAAAGGTGCCGACCGAGGCGACGGGGATGTCGTTGAGGAGCAGCCACGCCACCACCCCCTCGACGGCGGCCACGAAGCGCTCGAGCATGGCGTACTGCGCGTCGGCCGCCACGGCGCCGTCGAGCGCGAAGAGGCGCTCTAAGAGGGCGGGCGCCTCGAGGATCTCGAGCGCCAAGAGCGCCCCGCGCACCACCTCGACCGGCGAAGCGCCGGTGTCGCGGACGTTGCGGTGCACAAAGCTCATCCCGAGAAGGTCGACGACCGTATTCGTAAACTGCGTGGCGGTGATTTCGCGGCGCAGCGGGTGCGCCAGGATGTCGTCTCTAAAGCGCGCCTGCAGCGCTTCGGGGAAGTACTCGACGAGGTAGTGCGCGAAAAACGGCTCGTCGGGGAAGTCGGTCTCTAAAAGCCGCCGGTAGAGCCCCATCTTGGTGTACGCCAGCAGCACCGCGAGCTCGGGGCGGGTGACCCCGCGCGCGAGGGCCGTTTTGGCGTCCGGCAAGGCCTCGACGTCAGGGCGGAGCGTCCCCCGTTCGGCGAGGTAGGCTTGCAGCGACACAAAGGGCGAGACGTCACGGCTCGCGCGCCGTTGGGCGAGCGAGAGCGCCAAGGACTGCCGGTAGTTGTCGCGCAGCACGAGCGCGCTCACCTCGGCGGTCATCTCCTTAAGGAGCGCGTTGCGCTCGTCGAAGCTGAGGCGGCCGGCGGTGACGAGCGGTTGCAGCAAGATCTTGAGGTTGACCTCGTGGTCGGACATGTCGACGCCCGCCGAGTTGTCCACCGCGTCGGTGTTGATCCGCCCACCCGCGAGGGCGTACTCGATCCGCGCCCGCTGGGTGAACCCCAAGTTGCCCCCCTCGCCGACGACCCGCGCGCGCAGCTCACAGGCGTCGACGCGCACCGCGTTGTTGGCGCTGTCGCCGGCCTCGGCGTGCGTCTCAGTGCTCGCTTTGACGTAGGTGCCGACCCCGCCATTCCAGAAGAGGTCGACGGGCATCTTTAGAATTGCCCGGATGAGGTCCTGGCCCGAGAGCGCTTCGGCCTCGAGGTCCAGGACGCGCCGCACCGGCTCCGAGAGCGGGATGCTTTTGGCGAAGCGCGAGTAGACCCCACCCCCCGCGCTGATCACAGCGGGGTCGTAGTCGGCCCAGGTGGAGCGCGGCAGCTCGAAAAGGCGCCGGCGCTCGCGGTAGCTCGCCTCGGGGTCGGGGTCGGGGTCTAAAAAGATGTGCTGGTGGTTAAAAGCCGCCAGGAGTTTGAGCTTGGGGGTGTAGAGCATCCCGTTGCCGAAGACGTCGCCCGACATGTCGCCGATGCCAAAGGCCGTAAAGGTGTCGCGGTGGACGTCCAGACCCAGCTCGCGGAAGTGCCTGGCCACGCACTCCCAGGCGCCGCGCGCGGTGATCCCCTCCTTTTTGTGGTCGTAACCGTAGGAGCCGCCGGAGGCGAAGGCGTCGCCGAGCCAGAAGCCGTACTCGGCGGCCGTCTGGTTGGCGAGGTCGGAAAACGTCGCGGTGCCCTTGTCGGCGGCGACGACCAGGTAGGGGTCGGGGTCGTCGAACACGACCACACCTTCGGGGTGCACCACCCGGCCCTCGACGAGGTTGTCGGTGAGGTCCAAAAGCCCCCTGAGGTAGGTCTGATAGGCCTCACGGACAAAGGGGCGCAGCGCCTCCGGGTCGCTCGGCTCCCCTTTGAGGACAAAGCCCCCCTTCGAACCGACGGGGACGATGACCGCGTTTTTGGTCATCTGGGTCTTCATCAGCCCCAAGACCTCGGTACGCACGTCGTCGGGCCGGTCGCTCCAGCGCAGACCGCCGCGCGCGACCCGGCCGCCGCGCAGGTGCACCCCCTCGACCGTGGGCGCCGAGACGAAGATCTCATAGAGCGGGCGCGGTTCGGGCATGTGCGTGACGCGCGCCGACTCGAGCTTAAGCGAGATAAAGGGTTTGTCCAGAAAGAAGTTTGTGCGCACCGCCGCCTCGACGAGGTTAAAGAGCCCCTGGAGCGTCCCGTCCTCGGCGAGCGAGGCGACCTCGGCGAGCCCCTCGTTAAAGTCGGCGCGCACCTCCGCCAGGGCCGCCTCGCGCGCCTCGCGGCCTCGCGCCGGGCCCCCGGGCGGGTCGGGGGCGAACTTGGCCTCGAAGGCGCGGTAGATCAGCCCCGCGAGCGCGGGGTGTTTGAGCAGCGTGTCGTTGACGAAGCGGCGGCTCGTCCCGGCCGAGAGCTGCGCGTAGAGCGCCTGCAGGGTGCGCAAAAGCGCCACCTGACGCACGCGCAACCCGCCGTAGAGCACGAGGCGGTTTAAGCGGTCGTTCTCCGCCTGCCCCCTCAGGAGGGCGACGAGCGCCTCTTGCAGCCTCTCGCCGACCGCCGCTAGCTCGAGCCGCTCCCCCTGCGCGCCCTGGACCCGAAAGACGTCGAGGCCGCGCACCGGCACCGGCCCCTCGGCGAGCGACACGAAGTACGAGACCTGCTCCAACACCCGAAAGCCCAGGTTTTCGAGGATCGGCAGCACCTCGCTTAGGACCAACGTGCGCTCCCGGTGGTAGACCTCGAGGTGGGTGTCGTTGGGCGCCCCGTCGGGGGCGGGTTCGGCACCCCCTTGCGCGCGGTCGGGGCCTTCGGGGTTGCGAAAGCGGACCACGAAGGGGGTGTGCTCGAGCTCCTCGAAGGCCGCGACGTCGTGCACCGCCGTTTCGGGTCGGGTGTCGGCGCGGTAGCGCTCGTCGAAAAAGCGCGCGTAGCGCGCCGCGAGGTGCCGGCCGCGCGCCGGGCCGTAGGTCGCCTCGAGGAGTTCGCCGAGGTGGTCGTCCCAGGTGCGGGTCAGCTCCGCCACGCGGCGCTCGAGCACCGAGAGCTCGAGGGTGTGCGGGTCGAGGTCGGTGGTAAAGAAGAAGTGAAAGCGCACCTGCGCCTCGTCCTCGCCGATAGCGAGCTGGTAGTCGACGTGCGTGGCGCGAAAGGCGTTCGTGAGGTAGGCCTGAATGGCGCGGCGCACCTCGGCGTTAAAGCGGTCGCGGGGCATCACCACCATCACCGCAAACCCGCGCGCCAAGGGGTCGGGGCGCACGGTGAGCCGCACCCCCCCCTCGTCGGCCATCGCCATCACCGTGCGGATGTCGCGGTGCAGCCGCTCGGGGTCGCTCCAGAAGAGCTCGTCGCGGGGGATCGAGTTAAACACCGAGATGATGCGTTTAAAGTCGTGCGACCCCGGCTTGGCGTGGTCGAGGGCCAAGACGAGGCGCAGCTTGCGCCGCAAGATGGGGATCTCGTCGACCGGGGTCGAGAGCGCTTTGGAGGTAAACAGCCCGACGAAGCGGTGCTCACCGCGGAAAACGCCCCGCACGACCTTTTTGATCCCGATGTAGTCCATCCGCGCGGGGCGGTGCACGGTCGCCTCAGCGTTCGTCTTGGTAACCGTGAGCACCTGACCGCCGACGACGCGTTCGCGCAACCCCTCCGGCAACCGTGAGAGCGGCACCGGGGTGTTGTAGGCGCTGCTGACCTTGCGCAGCACCCCGAGCCCCGAATCGGGGGTGACCTGAAGCCGCAGGTCGCCACCGGGGGTCTCCGGCTCCAAGAGATCGTACTCGCGGTAACCCAAAAAGACGTAGTTGTCCTGGGTCAGCCAGCGCATGAACTCGGCGTACTCGGCGAGCTCGTCGGCGCGTTCGATGCGGCGCTCCGCCTGCGCCAACTCCGCGAGGTAGCGGCTGAGCGCCTTGGCTTGCGCGCGCATCGGGCCGTAGTCGTCGGTCGCCAGCACCACGTCCTGCAAGATGTTCTCGACGGCCTTGGCGAGCGCGCGGCGGGCCGCTTCGCGCGGCTCCAGCGCGAGAAAGTAGAGCTCATAAGCTTCGGGCACCCCCCCCTCGCCGAACCCGAGGAGCTTCCCGTCGGCGTCGCGGTGCACCTCCAAGATGGGGTGCAACAGGTGCAAGACGTCGACGTTGTGGCGCCGCAGCTCGGCGCGCACCGAGTCGACGATAAAGGGCCGGTCGCCGAGGCTCAGCTCGAGCACGGTGTAAGGGACGCTCCAACCGTCGTTTTCTAGGGTTGGGTTGTAGACCCGTAGCCGCACCTCGCTGGGGTGCGTGCGCACGCCGATAAAGTCGCGCGCGCGCCGCCCCAAGGCGGTGAGGCTCTCGGCGCTAAAGGCCTCCAAAAGGTCGGGGGGCGCCTCCTCGAAGAGCAGGCCGATCAGCTGGCGCTCGAGCGCCTTCGCCCCGCGGCTTTGCGCGACGAACTCTTGCAGGTGGTTTTGCGTTGCGGGCATCTCGCTTCTCCTTTACGCTCCGGACCGCCGGCCGGCGCTTCAGGTCTGGCTACCTTGAATATGCAAAGTATACATGGGCGCGTTCGTTCGTCGCGCCGCAGCGCGCTGTATACGGCGCGCCCCTACCCCCCACGCACCCTTTTATGCGCCCTTTGCCCCCCACACATGAACCCTCGAGGGCGCCCCGTATACTGGGGCCATGTACCTTCTCGTTGCCGCGGCGCTCGTCGCGTTAGACCAGCTCACCAAGGTCTGGGCGGCCAACACCTTTCCGCTCGGCGGGCCGGGCGTCCCCATCGGTTTGGGTTTTCACTTTACCTATACCCGCAACATCGGCGCCGCCTTCGGTATCCTGCAGCACGGCCCCACGACCACCCTGCTCCTGGGCGTCCTCTCGGCGGCCGTCTCGCTCGCGCTGCTCATCTACCTGCTGCGCCGCGCGCCCACGCTCTCCAGGCTGCAGCTCTCGGCCTTTACCCTGATCCTCGCCGGCGCGGTCGGGAACATGATCGACCGCTTTTACCTGGGCTACGTGCGCGACTTTATCCACTTCCACCTGCCCAACTTCAACTTCCCGGTCTTTAACGTCGCCGACATGTGCGTGGTGATCGGCGCGGGGCTGCTCATCTTGGCGAGCCTCACCGAGGGCTCTCACGAGGGGCAGCCGCGCGCAGCTCCCCCCGACGAGCTCGGCGGGACCCGGCCCGAAGCCGACCGCTAAGCGCCGTGTGGCGTCAGCACGCGGGGCGACCGTAGCACTCCTGACCTAGAGCGTTTCGCCCCCGCACCTCGCTCCCCCTAGCGGGCAAAGCTCGCTAGGGGCGCTGCGTTTTTGGCGGTTTCACGACGAGGGGCGGCGGTGTCAGGGCGCGTGCTCGCCGACGCCTTTGAAGGTGAGACGTAGCAGAAGACCTCACTACGCCCGCTAACGCACGAGCTGCAAGAACCGCGGCCGACCCACGAGGTCGTCGTGCACCGCGCCGCGCGCCCACCCCCGGCTCTCGGCGAGCGCGCGCGCGACGTTGCGCGCGTCGAGCTCGACAAACAGCGCGGCGCCCGGTTGGAGGGCGCTAAACGCCTCGCGCTCGAGCCGCCGAAAGACCGCCAGACCGTCCGGCCCCGCGTAGAGCGCCGTCGCCGGGTCGGCTTGCACCTCCGGGCTCACCGCCTCGCGGTCGCCCTCGGGCAAGTAGGGCGGGTTGGAGACGACGAGCTCGGCGCGGCGCGCAAAGGCGCGCACGGCGGGATCAGCCAGGAGGTCGGCGCGGCGAAAGCGCACGGGGAGCCCCAGGCGCCGCGCGTTCTCCCGAGCGACCGCCAGAGCCGCCCCAGAGAGGTCGCTCGCTAAGACCACCGCGTCCGGGCGCTCCGCTTGGAGGGCCAAGGCGACCGCGCCGCTGCCGGTGCCGACGTCGAGCACGTGCGGGCGCGCTCGCCCCCGGAGGTGCGCGAGCGCCAGCTCGACGAGGCGCTCGGTTTCGGGCCGCGGCACGAGCACCTGCGGCGTGACGCGTAAGGTGAGCCCGTAAAAGGGCGCTACTCCCAGGATGTGCTGGAGCGGTTCGCGCGCCTCGCGGCGGCGCACCCACGCCTCGAGGCGGCGCCTTTGGGGGACGCTCAGCGGCCGCTGACGGGCGAGCAAGAGCTCGCTGCGGGAGAGCGCGAGGAGCGCCTCTAAAAGCGCGTACGCTTCGCTCGCGGCGCTCTCGACGCCGGCGCGCTCCAGGCGCCGGGTGGTGTCCTCTAGGGCTTGGGCGAGGGTCGTCATGGCGGGTGTCGGCGGTTTACGCGTGTCTCGTGCGTGTCCACTGCGTGTCCACGCGTCGCAGCCCGGGGGCCGTGGTCGGGGTCGCCTCGAGCGGGCTCCCGCACAGCCCCCCCGGGCTCGAGGCGGTTGGCGGGACACACCTTCTGGGGGGCGCCGCGCCACCGGGTCAGCAGGCGCCGAGCACAGCATACCGCCCCCGCGTTCGCGTAGGCGCCGCGCCGCCGATTGACACGGCCCCCCCTGGGCCGTAAGCTCAGAGCCGCGCACGTCTGGGGAAGTCCGGTGCGAGTCCGGCGCTGTCCCGCAACGGTAACGAGACCCCTCGAAGCCCGATCGCCAGCCGTGACGCCTACACACCCCTCGCGCGGACGAGGCGGGTGCGCTTGCGGCGCAGCTGCAAAGAGCCCTCCTCGACGCGCGCGTAGCCCGAGGAGGCTGCTTATGAAGGTGTCCGTCCCCCTCACCGCTTGGTGGCTCACCCTGGCGAGCGCCGCGCTCGCCGCGCCCTACCCCCTTAGCGTCACCGACGACTTAGGCGTCACCGTGACCCTCGAGCGGGAACCGGAGCGGGTGGTGGCGATGATGCCCAGCCACACCGAGACGCTCTGCGCCCTTGACGCCTGCGACAAGCTCGTCGGCGTCGACGACTTTACCAACTACCCCCCCGAAACCGACGACCTACCCCGCCTCGGCGGCGCGTTCTCACCGAACATCGAGGCGATTTTGGCGCTCGAGCCCGACCTGGTGCTCGCCGACGAGTCGTCCGACCTCGCGGCCGCGCTGCGCAACGCCGGCGTCACGGTCTACGCGGGCACCGCCCAGACCTTCGACGAGGCCTTCGAGAAGTTCGCGGTGCTCGGGCAGCTCGTCAACCGCGAGCTCGAGGCGGCGCTCCTCGTGGAGCGGGTGCGGGGCGAGATCGAGGCCATTGCCGCGCAGACCGAGGCGTTAGAGGGGGTCTCGGTCTACTATGAGATCGACCCCACCCCCTTTAGCGTCGGGCCGGGGTCGTTTATCGGGGTGCTGCTGGCCAAAGCGGGGGGGGAGAACATCGTCACGGAGGACTTGGGCGACTTTCCGCAGCTCGACCCGGAGTACGTCATCGCCGCCGACCCGGAGGTGATTATCGTCAGCGAAGAGGACGCCGGGGCGCTTCCCGAGCGTCCCGGGTGGGCGGGTATCAGCGCCGTGCAGCAGGGGCGCGTGGTCACCACCGACGCCGTGACGCGCGACGCCATCAGCCGCCCGGGGCCGCGGATGGTCGAGGCGGTGCGCTTTTTCGCCCGAGCCCTGCACCCCGAGGTCTTCGGCGAACCCGAGGCCGTGCGCGGCGCGGCCTCGCGTTAGGCCGCGGTGCTGCGGGCCCTGCGCGTGGCGCTGGCGTTTCTCACCACCCTGCCGCTGCCGCCGCTGGCTTGGCGTGAGGACGACCTGCGGCGCGGCGTACGCGCCTACCCGCTCGCAGGGCTCGTGCTGGGAGCGCTCCTCTACCTGACCGGGTGGCTTTTGCGCGGCCTCCCCGAACCGCTGAGCGGCGCGCTCCTCGTCGGCGCGTGGCTTCTTTTCACGGGTGCGCTGCACTTCGACGGTTTTTGCGACCTCGCCGACGCGGCTTTGGCGAGCAGACCGCCCGCGGAGCGCCAGCAGATCGCCCGCGACCCGCACCTGGGCGCTTTCGCGCTCGCGGCCGGCGGCGTGCTGCTGCTCGTCAAAGCTGCGGCCGCCGGCGCCGCCCCTCTCACCGCGCTGCTTTTCGCCCCGCTCGTAAGCCGCACCACCGTGGTGCTGCCGATGGCGCTCGCGCCCTTGGGAGCGGGCAGCCGCTTGGGACGCCTTGCGCGCCCGAACCCGCGCGACGTGCCCCTGCCGCTGCTCCTGGGGCTGGGGCTAGGGGGCGCGCTCGCCTGGAGGGTGGGGGCGCTCTCGCTCTTCGCGCTCCTTTTCGCCGTCTCCCTCCTCTGCACGCTGCTCCTGGCGGCGTGGCTCGCGCGGCGCCTCGCGGGGCTCGGTGGGGACGCCTACGGGGCGATGATCGAGGCCAGCGAAACCCTGATGCTCGTCGCGGCGGTGGCGGCGTGAGCGGGCCGCGCGGCGAGCGCCTCCCCTTCGGGGCGCCGGGGGTAACGCTGCGCCGCACCCTGCCGAGCGCGCGCGCCTGGCGCCACCACCTCCTACTCGAGCTGCCGGGGCGCTGCGCGGCGCTCTCGAGCGCGCCCCTCGGCGGCGGCTTTAGCCGCCCCCGCTTCGTGTTGAGCTGCAGCGTCGAACGGGGGTGGTGCTCGGACGACCCGGCGGGGGAGCTGCGGCGCTACGCGCGCGCGCTCGACCTCCCCCCCGCTGAGACGCTCGGGCTGCTCACCGCGGTGAGCATGGCGGAGCTCGAGACCGCCTCGGCGGCGCGCGCGGGGTGGCGCGTCCACGCGCTCGTCACGGCCGGGGTGGGCAACGCCGCCGCCGCCGGCGGGCGCGACCCGCTCGGGGCGGGGGCGGCAGGCGCCGGGACGGTCAACCTCATCGTGCTGCTCGAGGGCGCGCTCGAGCCTGCCGCGCTCGTCGGGGCGGTGCAGAGCGCCACCGAGGCCAAAACCGCCGCGCTGCGCGACGCCAACGTCCGGACGCCCTTCGGGGAGCTCGCCACGGGCACCACCACCGACACGGTGAGCGTGGTCAGCCTCGCCCCCGCGCCCCGAAGCCCCTACGCGGGGCTCGCCACGGCGCCCGGCTTTCTGGTCGCCGACACCGCCTACACCGCGCTCGCGCGCGCTTTAAGGAGGCTCGATGGCTAAGACCCCGCCGACGACCTACACCACCCCCAAACCCCAGGGCGAGCGCCGCGGGCTCGTCATCGTCTATACGGGCCACGGCAAGGGCAAGACGACCGCCGCCCTGGGCCTTTTGCTGCGCGCGCACGGGCGCGGCCTAAAAACGCGCCTGTTTCAATTTATCAAACACGAGGGGGCGAGCTTCGGCGAGCACCGCGCGCTCGCCGCCCTCGGCGTCCCCTACGAGGGGTTGGGCGACGGCTTCTCGTGGCGTTCGCGCGACCTAGAGGCCAGCCGCGCGCTCGCGGTCGCCGGCTGGGAGCGGGCCAAAGCGGCGATCCTTAGCGGCGCGTACGACCTCGTGGTGCTCGACGAGGTGACCTACCCCGTGTCGTGGGGGTGGCTCGAGGTGGACGACGTCATCGCGACCTTGCGGGCAAGGCCCCCCAAGATGCACGTGGTGCTGACCGGCCGCGACGCGCACGAGCGGCTTCTAGCGGTCGCCGACACCGTCACGGAGATGCACAAGGTCAAGCACGCCTTCGACGCCGGGGTGCCCGCGCAGCGGGGTGTCGAGCACTGATGGCGCCGGTGGGCGTGCCGTTTGGGGCCGCGCTCCTCAGCCTCGCGCTCGACCTGTGTTTTGGCGAGCCGCCCGCGCGGCTGCACCCGGTCGTGGCGATGGGGCGCTACTTGAACCTCAAGGGGGCGCTCTTGGCGCGCGCCCGCCGCCCCAGGGCGCGCCTCGCTGCGGGGTTCGGGTTCGTCGCCCTGGGCGCGGCGCTCTCGGGCGGCCTCGCTTGGGGGGTGCAGCGCGGCGCGCAGCGCCTCCCCGACCCCGCGCGGAGGCCGCTGCTCGCGTGCGCGCTCGCGCCGCTCTTTAGCGTCCGGGCGCTTCTAACGGCCGGCGGGGCGGTGCGGGACGCTCTGGCGGCGGGCGACCTGACGGCCGCGCGGCGGCTGCTCGGGTGGCACCTGGTGAGCCGCGAGACCGCTGGGCTCACGCCGAGCGAGGTCGCGGGGGCGGCGGTCGCGTCGCTCGCGGAGAACCTCACCGATAGCATCACCGCGCCCCTTCTCTACGCGGCCGCCTTCGGGTTGCCGGGGGCGGCGGTCTACCGCTTCGTCAACACCGCCGACGCGGTGCTCGGCTACCGCACGCCGGCGCTCGAGCACTTCGGCAGAGCGGCCGCCCGCGCCGACGACCTCTTGAGCTTCGTCCCGGCGCGCCTCTCGGGGGGGCTGCTGCTCCTCGCCCTCACGCTCGCGGGCGGCGACGCGCGCGCCGCGTGGCGCGGCCTCAAACGCGACGCGCGGCGCACCCCGAGCCCGAACGGCGGGGTCACCATGGCGCTCGCCGCCGCCGGGCTCGGGGTGCGGCTCGAAAAGCGCGGCGTCTACGTCCTTAACGCCGCCGGTCGGGCACCCACCGCCGCCGACATCGGGCGCGCGCAGCAGCTTGTGGGGGCTGCGCTCGGGCTCGGGATGCTCGGCTGGTGGCTTTTAGGGAGCGCGCGTGCCCGAGCCTAAACCGTGGCTGCACCTCCCCCCCCTCCCCCACGGCGGCCCCGACGGCACCGCCGTGGGGGAGGGGCGCGACTTCAGCGTCAACAGCAACCCCTTCGGGCCGCCCCCCGAGCTGCTCGAGCACCTGCGCGAGCTCGCGCTCGCCAGCTACCCCGACCCGAGCTACAAGGAGGCGCGCGCGGCCGCCGCGGCGCACCACGGCGCCCCGCTCGAGCGGGTCACCTTGGGGAGCGCCGCCGAACTCATCTACCGGCTCGCAGCCTGCTACCTGCGCCCGAACGACGCGGTGCTGGTCGCCACCCCGACCTTCGGCGAGTACGCCCGCGCGAGCCAGCTGCAGGGGGCGCGGGTCGCCACCTGCGCGGTCTACCGGCGGGGCGCACCCCCCGACGCGGCGGCCCTCGCGCGCGCCGTGGAGAGTGTTCGCCCCGCGCTCGTGTGGCTCTGCCACCCGAACAACCCCACGGGGCACGCCTGGGAGGCGGGGGCGCTGCACGAGCTCGCCGAGCGCTGCGCGGCGCGGGGGGCGCTGCTGGTGCTCGACGCGGCCTACCTCGAGCTGAGCGAACGCGCGAGCGCCCCCGCCGAGCTCCCCGAGGGCGCGGTGCAGCTCCACGCGCTCACCAAAACCTTCGCCGTCGCGGGGCTGCGCGCGGGTTACGCGCTCGCCCCCGCCGAGGTCGCCGAGGTGCTGCGCCGCGCCGCCCCCCCCTGGTCGGTGAGCACCCCCGCGGCGGCCGCCGTGCGCTGGTGCCGCTCGCCGGCCGCCGCGGCCTTCGTGCGCCACAGCGTGCCGCGCCTCTTGGCCGAGCGCCGCGCGTTGCAACGGGGGTTGTGCGCGCTCGGGCTCGAGGTTTGGGAGAGCGCCACGAGCTTCTTTTTGGTGGAGGTCGGGAGCGCGAGCGCGGTGAGCGCTCGCGCCCGCGCGGCGGGGTTTCGGCTGCGCGACGCCTCGAGCTTGGGGCTAGACAGCTGCGTGCGGCTCGCGGCGGGGCGCCCCGAGGACAACCACCGCTTGTTGGCGGCGTTCCCGCGCTTTCTCGGTCCCGGAGGGAGCGATGCGTGAGCACGCAACGGAGCACGCCGGGGGGCTCGAGCTGTGGCTCGTGCGCCACGGCGAGAGCCTCTGGAACCTCGAGGGGCGGGTGCAGGGGCAGGGCGACCCGGCGCTCAGCGACCGGGGCCGCGAGGCGGCGCGGCGCCTGCGGCCGCGCCTGCAGCGCGCGGCGTTCGACGCGGTCTTCACCTCCGACCTCGCGCGCGCCCGGGAGACGGCGCGGCTCGCCCTGCCGGGGCGGAGCGCCGTACCGGACGCGCGCCTGCGCGAGCTCGCCTTCGGCCGCTGGGAGGGGCGGCGCTGGCAGGAGGTCGCCGCGTCCGACGGCACCGCGCTCGGGGCGTGGTACGACGACCCTTACGCGCACGCGCCGACCGGCGGTGAGCGCTACGAAGCGCTCCTGGCGCGCGTAACGGCGTGGCGGCGCGAGCTAGGCGCGCGCGGGCGGGTGCTCGCCTTTACCCACGGCGGCCCCATCTTGGCCCTTCTCTACAGCCTGACGGGGACCCCGCAGGGGGGGCGGTGGCGCTTCGCGGTGCCGCCCGCGAGCCTGAGCAAACTCGTCTTGGGCGACCGGGGGGCGATCCTCCAGACGGTCGGCGACGTCGCCCACCTCGAGGACCTCCCCCCCGAGGACGCCCGCGCACAGGGGCCGGCGTGAGGGGGCGGGCGCTCATGGTGCAGGGGTGCAGCAGCGGCGCGGGCAAGTCGTACCTGACAGCCGCCCTCTGCCGCCTCTACGCGCGGCGCGGCGTGCGGGTCGCCCCCTTCAAAGCGCAGAACATGAGCAACAACGCCGGCGTCACGCCCGACGGGCTCGAGATGAGCCGCGCGCAGCTCGTGCAGGCCCGCGCCGCTCGCGTCGTCCCCGACGTGCGGATGAACCCGGTGCTGCTCAAACCCGAAGGCGACCGGCGCTCGCAGGTCGTGCTCCTCGGCCGCGCCGACCCGGCGCTCTCACGGCTCCCCTGGGAGGCGCGCAAGGCGCGCCTCTGGCCGCACGTGGCGGCGTCGTTGCGGGGCCTTCTGGAGGCGTTCGAGCTGGTCATCTTGGAGGGCGCGGGCAGCCCCGCCGAGGTCAACTTGAAAGCGGGCGACATCGTCAACATGCGCGCCGCGCTCGAGGCCGACGCGAAGGTGCTCCTCGTCGCCGACATCGACCGCGGGGGGGCGTTCGCCCACCTCTTGGGCACCTGGGCGTGCTTGGAGGCGGCCGAACGGGAGACGCTCCTCGGTTTCGTGCTCAACAAGTTCCGCGGCGACCCCGCCCTCTTGGGGGACGCCACGGCGTGGTTAGCGGCGCGCACGGGGCGGCCGACTTTGGGGGTGGTGCCCTATCTGCCGCTCGCGCTCCCCGAGGAGGACGCGCAGGACCTGCCGCCGGCGGGGGCGGCCGCGCGCGAGGCGCCCGTCCGGGTGGCCGCTCTGCGCTTTCCGACGGTCTCCAACTTCGACGAGTTCGGCCCCCTCGCGCGGCACCCGGCGGTGGCGCTCAGCTGGGTCGAGGCGCCGAGCGCGCTGGCCGCGGCCGACCTCATCGTGCTGCCCGGCTCGAAGCACCTCACCACGGACGCCGCTTGGCTGCAACGCACCGGCCTCGGGGCGGCGGTGCAGGAGCGCGCGGAGAGCGGCGCGCTGGTGCTCGGGATCTGCGGTGGGATGCAGCTCTTGGGCCGCGTCATCCACGACCCCCACGGGCTCGAGGGGGCAGCGGGGACGGTTACGGGGTTGGGGCTTTTGGACCTGGAGACCACCCTGGCGCCCATTAAGGTCACGCGAAACGTCCAAAGTACCCTGTTGGCGACGGGCGAAACGGTCACCGGCTACGAGATTCACCACGGCCGCACCCGCGCCGGGGGCCGCGCGCAACCCCTCCTTGCCGACGGCCTCGGGTTTCGGCAGGGGCGCGTCCTGGGCGTCTATCCGCACGGGCTCTTGGAGGACGCGGCGTTCGTCCGCTACCTGCTCGGCGCGCTCGGCGTGAGCGCGGCACAGCTAGACCCCGAGGCGGGGCTCGAGGCGGCGCTCGACCGGCTCGCCGACCACGTCGAGGCGCACTTAGACGTCAGCGCCATCGACGACGCCCTCTTTCGCGGGCGCGCCCCGCGGCGCCCCCCGCGGCTCGTGCTGGTCACCGGCGGGGCGCGCTCGGGCAAGTCGCGCTACGCCGAGGCGCTCGTGCGGCGCTTTTTGGAGCCGGGCGAGGGGGCGCTCTACCTGGCGACGTTGCGCGCGAGCGACCCGGAGATGGCGCGGCGCGTCGCGCGGCACCGCGCGCGGCGACCCGTGAGCTGGCGGACGCTCGAGACCCCGCTCGCCCCGGCCGAGGCGCTCGCGGCGGCCCCCGAGCGGGTGGTGCTGCTCGACTGCCTGTCGGGCTACGTCGCGAACCTGCTCCTTAGCCGCTACGCTGCGGGCGAACAGAGCGAAGCGGAGGCCGCCGCGCAGGCCGGCGACGAGGCCATCGCGGCGGCCTTGGCGGGGGTCGACGCGCTTTTGGGGGCGGTTCGCCGCGCGGGCAAAACCGTCGTGGTGGTGACCAACGAGGTCGGTAGCGGGGTGGTGCCCGCCTACGCGCTCGGTCGCCTTTTCCGCGACGCGCTGGGCCTCGCCAACGCCCGCGTCGCCGCGGCTGCCGACGCCGTGGCGCTCTGCGTGGTGGGGCTGCCGCAGCTCCTCAAGGGCACCCTGCCGGAGGTGACGCTCGATGAGGGGGACGCGTGACGGCTGAGGCGACCTTTCGGGGGGCGCTAGCGCGCGTTCACAGGGTCGACGAAAAGCTCTACCAGCGGGCGCTAGCGCGGCACGCCGCGCTCACCAAACCCCCCGGCAGCTTGGGCGCGCTCGAGCCCCTCGGCGCGCGCCTCGCGGCGGTGTTGGGTACGCTTAAACCGCGCCCAGAGGGCCGCGCGGTCGCCGTTTTCGCCGCCGACCACGGCGTCGCGGCGGCGGGGGTGTCGGCCTACCCGCAGAGCGTCACGGCGGGGATGGTCCGCAACTTTCTCGCCGGCGGCGCGGCCGTCAACGCGCTCGCCGCCGCCGCCGGCGCAAAGCTGCTGATCGTCGACGTCGGGGTCGCCGCCGACGTCGACGATCACCCGGCGCTGTGGTCGCGCAAGGTCGCGCGCGGCACCCGCAACATGCTCCACGGCCCCGCCATGACCCGCGCCGAGCTCTTCGCGGCGTGCGCCGCGGGGGTCGAGGCGGCCGAGCACCTCGCCGCGCGCGGGGCTGTGCTCTTAGCCGGTGGCGAGATGGGCATCGGCAACACGACCGCCGCCGCGGCCCTCACCGCGCACCTCACGGGCGCCCCCGCCCGGGCCGTCACGGGGCGCGGGAGCGGCTTGGACGACGCGGGGCTAGCGCGCAAGGTGGCCGTCGTTGAACAGGTGCTCGAGCGCCACGGGGAGCAGGCGACGGAGCCGCTCGAGGCGCTCAGGCGTTTTGGCGGCCTCGAGATCGCCGCCTTGACCGGTTTTTACGTCGGCGCCGCGGCCCTGCGCGCCCCCGTGGTGCTCGACGGATTTATCGCCACCGCCGCGGCGCTCGTCGCCGCCGCGCTGGCCCCGGCGGTGCGCGACTACCTCTTCGCCGCGCACCGCTCCCAAGAACCCGGCCACGCGGTGCAGCTGCAGCACCTCGGGCTAACCCCGCTTTTCGACCTCGGGCTGCGGCTCGGCGAGGGGTCGGGGGCGGTGCTGGCGTTCGGCCTTTTGGAGGGCGCCGCGGCGGTGCTGCGCGACATGGCGACCTTCGAGGAGGCGGGGCTTTAGCGGCCCGCTTCGACCTCCGCAGCTAGAGCGCGTGGCGGGTGACCCGGGCTCCCACAGACCACGCGCTACAGGCCACGCGCTACAAGCCCGCGCCGACGGCGCCCTAGTAGAACACCGAGCGCGTCCGGTGGCGCGGCGCGGCTTTGTAGCGCTCCTGTTGACCGCGGTTCCACAAGTAGACGTCGAGCTGCCGCGCGCTCACCGCCTCTCCGGCGGCGCGCAGCTGCGCCACGAGCCGCTCGGCGGCGTGCAGCGCGACCGCCCGGATCTCGACCTCCTCCTCTGAGCCCGCCGGGATCAGCGCGCCCGCCTCGAGGCGCGCCACAAGCGCGGGGTCGTAGACCAGCACGCCGTCGACGCGCAGAACGTGCGGGACGAGGTTGTCGGCGAAGATGGTGAGCTGCTCGAGGTCGCTAAAGTGGCCGTAGCCCTGCCCGTCAAACGCTAGCGCGAGGTCCGAGGGGGCGATCTGGGCGCGCTTGTAAAGGGGCACGCGGAGCTCGCCGTAGCGCGCGACGTCCCGGAAGTAGGGCATCTCGGCCAAGAGCTCAGCGAGGCGCTCCGCGCGCCCCTGTGCCGCCGCCACGAGCGCTGCAAACGAGCCGCCGAAGCGCTCTACGAGGTAGCTGCCGAGCTGGTGCAGCGCCTCGGTAAAGTGGCGCATCAGCTCGGCGCGCACCGGGTCGCCTAGGTCTTGGCCGAAGAGCGCGGCGGTGCGCGGCGGGGTGAGCGCCACGAGCTCGCGCGGCGCGAGGGGACCGTGCGCCTCAAAGTGCTCCTTAAGGGCCAGCGCGACCGTGAAGTACCCCGACTTGCCGGGGCGTTTGCGCAGGTGCGGGAAGTAGCCGGAGCCGAAGTTGACCGCGTCGAGGGTGAGGTTAAAGGCCAGCATGGCCTCGGGGTCGCCCACGTAGTGGTGCGCCGCGTCGTAACGGGGGGCGGTCACGGAGGCGAGCTCGAGCGTCTCGGCAAAGCGCGCTAGCCCCCCCTCATCGAGGCGCACCCACCGCGAGCGCCGCGCCACCTCGGCGCACGCCGCGCGAATCTCGGCGAGCACTACCAGAACCTTTGGCAGAGCTCGAGGCAGCGCTCGCGCTCGACCCCGCCGCGCAGGGTCGGCGCGTGCTGCACCCGGCCGAAGAGCTCCTCGCAGGAGAGCGCGATCTGCGGCACCCCCAGCTCGGCGACCTCGGCGATCGAGGCGCCGAAGACCACCCCCGAGACCCCGCTCCACACGCACGCCGCGGCGCACATCGGGCAGGGTTCGACGGTCGTGTAGAGGGTGCAACCGTCTAGGTCGGTGGTGACGAGCTCGCGGCAGGCGCGGCGGATAAGGCTCAGCTCGGCGTGCGCGCTCGGGTCGCGGTCTTTGGCGACGGTGTTGGCGGCTTCGGCGAGCAGCGCCCCACCGCGCACCAGCACCGCGCCGAACATCGTCTGGCCGCGCTCGGCGACCTCGGCCGCGAGGCGCATCCACGCCTCCGGCGGGCGCGCGGGAGGGGGGGTCGTGGGGGTCATGCAACCTCCTCGCAGGGTGCAGCGACGGCTAAAAGCGGTAGACCGCCGCGAGCGGGCCGTCGCCGGGGACCTCGTCGGGCGCCACGGCGTACACCGTGCCGCCGTACAGGAGGGTGTAGGTCGCGGCCGCGTCGTAGAGGTCGTAGCTCTCGGGCCCCTCGTCGGTGCGCTCCAAGCGGCGCGCTTCGGCGTCGAAGGTGCCCCACGCGCGCTCGCCCAGGGGGACGAAGAGCGTCGCGATGCGGGCGTCGAGCGCGGCCCACAGGACCTCCTCGAGCGCCGTACCCGCGCGCCCCGTCCCGAGCGCCTCACCGAACGCGGCGGCGTCGCGCTCGCGCTGCGCCCGGAAGTGCGGTTCGACGACCTCCCAAGCGCGCGCGTGCAGCTCCTCTTCGCGCAGGCCCTCGGGGTTGCCCTCGACCGCCCTATCGAGCAGGCCGTTGTAGTGGTTCGCCTCCTGGTAGATGGGAAACAGCCCCTTGTCGCCCGCAAACACCACCGGGATGCGGTCCCCTTGGGGCGCCAAAAGCGCGCGCAGGCCGTTGTCGAAGGCGCGGAAAAAGCGCAGGATGTTCGTCTTGCGCTCGTCTTCGCCAGCCCCTTGCCCCTGAACGAGCGCCTCGCCGCCGCGGTTGGCGGCCGTCACGGTGTAGTGCTCGTGAAAGGGCTCGGGGTCGTCGTACTGCAGCGCCTCCTCGAGGCTCGTCGGGACGCCCTCTACGGGCACCTCGGTCACGCTGTAGCGCGTCGCCTCCAAAAGCCGCGCGCCCCCCAAGCTCATCGCCAGGATGAAAAAGCGCCCGTCGCCCGTTAGCAGCGGCAGGAGCGGTTTGAGGTGGGTGCGCCGCGCGACGACGGTCAGCTCGTCTGGCGCGTACGGGAGCAGAAAGTGCCTTTCGCTCCCCCCCTGTACGAACACCGCGAGCCCCTCGCGCTGGTTCTGCCAGAAGCGGTAGTCGTCGAGCTTGCGGGCGGGCGCTAGGAGCGCGTCGATGTCGTCGCCCTTGAGGCCGTGGCGCCTCAGCTGCTCCTCGGCCTCCTGCAGGCGGTTTTTAAAGCGGATGGGGTTTTCGCGCGTGTCTTTGCCCGCCTTGTGCGTCGGCATGTAGATCGACACCGCGTAGCCCTCCCCCTGTTCGCTTAGAGCGGTCAGATCCTCTTTGGTCGGGATGTCCATCGGTCCCCCTCTCGTGAATCGGCGTAGATACCCGCAGGCGCCACCCTCAGGCGCGCCAGGCCCGTCGTGCGTCGACGGGTGTGACGGCGTGCCACGTGCCGCACGCCGTTGTCACGCCCGCTCGCGCCCGCGTCGGCGCGAGCGGGTTTACCGTGCGGACGTCGCTGCCCCAGACCCGCTTAGGGTCGCACGGCCGTCACGCCGACACTGTAGCGCAGCGTCCGAGGGACGCTGCGCGCGGCCAAAGGGTACAAGTAAGGGGTTACAAGTAGGGCGGGGCGCCTTAGCCGACCGGCCGCACCACCACCCGCCGCTCGCGCCCCTCACCCGAAGACGCGCTCTCGACGCTGGGGTCGTCAGCCAGGGTCATGTGGATCACGCGGCGCTCGGCGGCGCTCATGGGCTCGAGCTCGACCGCCAGCCCCGTTTTGCGCGCGCGCGCGGCCGCCTTGAGGGCGACGCCGCGCAGCCGCTCGTCGCGGCGCGCGCGGTAGCCCCCCACGTCGAGCGAGGCGCGCACGTGCGGCGCGCCCTCGTCGCGGTTGAGCACAGCGTTGGCGAGGTACTCGAGGGCGGCGAGCGTGCGCCCCCCGCGCCCGATGATCTTGCCGGGGTCACCCCCGACGACTTCGGCGCGCAGCTCGCGCTCCCCCGCGGGCGTCACCTCGACCGCGTAACCGGGGTCGAGGTGGAGCAGCAGCCCCACCAAAAAGGCCTCGAGCCGTTCGGCGGCGCTCCCCTCGGCCGCCGCGCTCGGCGCCGGCTCGGCCGCCGCGGCCTGGGGGGCGGTGGGGAGCTTCGGCTGCGCCTCGTCCTCGGTATCGATCCCGAGGTCGCTTAAGTACTTGTCGAGATCGCTCGCCATCGGCTACTTCGCGCGCGCCTTTTTCGTCCGCGGCTTGCCCCCCTTGGCGCCGGTGCCGGTCGCCTTGCCCGAGGCCTCGCGGGTCGCCGGGTTCTGCGCCGCCGTCTCGATCGCCGTCGCCGAGGGGGGTGAGGGCACGGGCGTCACGCCCGTGGCGAGCGTCGCGGGGGCGGCGTCCATGTTGCGTTGAATCAGCCACTGCTGCAGCACCTGGATGAGCATCGAGGTGATCAGGTAGAGCGTCACCCCGGCGGGGAAACCGAAGATGAAAAAGACGAACACCCCGCTGATGAGCAGCTGCTGGCGGAGCATCTGCGTGTTGCCCTTGGAGGCCACCACCGACTGCCCGACCATCACGGCGACGTACAAGATGGGCAGGAGGTAGAAGGGGTCGCTAAGCCCCAGGTCGGGGATCCACAAAAAGCCCTCGTTAAACTCGAAGTTGATAAACACCCGCCACAAGATGATGAAAATAGGCATCTGCACGAGGATCGGTAGACACCCGCCCGCCGGGTTGACCCCCGCCTCCTGGTAGAGCTTCATCGTCTCTTGGGTGAGCTTTTCGCGGTCGTTCTTGTACTTTTTCTGCAGCTCCTGCATCTTCGGCTGGATCTTCTGCATCCCGACCATCGATTTGGTCTGCGCCGAGATCAGCGGCCAGACGAGCGCGCGGAACAGGAGCGTCAGGAGGATAATGGCTAGGCCCCAGCTCCCGACAACGCCGTAGATCGCCTCGAGCACGACGATGATGCCGAGCGAGAGCCTCCCTAAAAGGTTGGGCCGAAAGAGCCCCGGCAGGTCGAGGTACCCCTCTTGGGCGAAGCGCACCATCTCGTTGGGGCCGCCGTACGCTTGCAGCTCGAGCCCCGCAGTCGCCCCCGCTTCGGCCCCCAGGGTCCGCCCGAGCGCGATCTGGTTGGCCGAAAGCGGAAACGCCGCGAGCTCATCCCCGGCCCCCGGCACCTCCGGGTGGGGCCGCAGCACGAGGGCGAAACCCGTGTTGCGGTTGTTGCTCTGGAGCGAGATGTAGTTGGCTGCGGGAAAGGCCTGCGCGGGGGGGTTGAGGGTAAACGACTCGCCCTGACCGACCTTGAGCGCCGGTTGGTTCTGCCGCGCGATCCCCGGAAAAGCGTACTGCACCGCCGCTTCCTCCCCGGCCCCGAGGCGCGTCACCTCGACGGAGACGTCCATCGAGCTCAGCACCGAACTCACGGTCACGACCTTGGTGACCTCGGCGATCTCGCCCACGGTGTACGAAAAGGTGCCGCGCAGGGCGGGGGCGCCCGCGAGCGTCGTCTCCTCCCAGGTGCTGCTCACCCCGCTGCGCGGGTGGTACACCCCGTCAAAGAGCACCGCCCCACCCGGATGCGGGGCCGTGTGGGGGATCAGGTTCTGGTTGTTGTCGAGGGCGTAGTTGCCGCGAAAGTCCTGGCCCCGCTGCTGCTTGGCGTAGAGCGCGACGATCTCGCCGACGTCGTTAAACAGGTAGTCCGCACCCTTGGTGGTGATGAGCTGCAGGGTGGCGTCTCGCGCCTCGCACCAGAACGAGGCGCTCTCCCCCGCGCACAGCTCGTCGAGCAGCTGCGGGTTGCGCAGGTCGGCGGCGCTAAACTCGCTGACGCCGAAGGTCACGCGGGCCGACGCGCTCCCTAGGAGCAGGAGCGCGAGCAAAAAAACCAACTTGACGTTCAAAGTTCCTCCGAAGGGCGCGCGGGGGGCACCGGATCGAAACCACCGGGGTGAAAGGGGTGGCACTTGAGAAGGCGGCGGGCGCCGAGCAGAAGGCCGCGCAGCACCCCGTGCACGCGCACCGCTTCGGCGGTGTAGCGGCTGCACGTCGGGGAGAAGCGGCAGCTCGGGGACGGTTTTAAGGGGGATACGTAGCGCTGGTAGAACGTAATGGGCGCCAAGACGAGCCGCTGCGCGAGCGAGAGCTTAGCCCCCCCGCTCATAGCAGCTGCCCCTTGCGTAGGGCGTGCTCGAGGGCGCTTCTAAGCTGCCCGTAGTCGGCCTCGGCGGCGTCCGGGCGCGCGATGATCACAAGCTCAAAGGCGGGGTGACGCAACCCCTGGGCGGGGTTCGCGCGCGCTTCGGCGCAGGCCAGCACAGCCCGCAACGCCTCGCGCAGGCGGCGGCGGACGCGGTTGCGCAACACCGCTTTGCCGACCTTTTTGCTGACCACGATACCTACGAACGCGGTGCTCACGGGCGCACCCGCCGGAGCACCGCTGGGCGGGCGCAGGGGGCGCCAGCGGAGGCTGAGGAGCTTGGCGTGCCCCGCCCGACCCCGGCGCAGACGTTGAAAGGCGCGGTCACCCTTTAACGACTGGATGACCGGCATGGGCGTTACTCGTCTGAAACGGAGAGTTTGGCGCGGCCTTTGGCGCGGCGACGGCGGATGACGTTGCGGCCGGCGGCGGTCTTCATACGGGCGCGAAAGCCGTGGGTCTTGGCGCGCTTGCGCCGGTTGGGTTGATAGGTACGTTTCATACGCTTCCTCCAAGGGGTGACCACGCTGACGAAGGCTTCACGGGGATGTTATGGGGCCCTGGCAGTGAGGTGGCGGCCACCCGACAAGACGTAAGAGCATACCACATCGCCCCTGCGCTTTGCTAGGCGCGTTCGACCGACCCCGAACGCTGCAGCCCCCCCGAGGACCTACCGATAAGCCGGCGCCAGCGGTGCAAACGCCCCCGCAGCCGCCGCCTCGAGCGCCCCCGCGACCCGCAACAACCGCGCGTCCTCTAACGGGGGGGCCAAAAACTGCACCCCGCAGGGTAGCCCCGGCGTGGGCGCCGGTACGCTCACCGCGCCACACCCCACCAAGTTGGCGAGCACCGTGTCGACGTCGCCCAAGTACATCCTCAGCGGGTCGGCCACCTCGCCCAAGCGGTAGGCGGGGCTCGGCGCGGTCGGCGTGAGCAGCAGGTCAAAGCGCCCGAAGGCGCGCCGCACCTCGTCGGCAATGAGCCGCCGCACCTTGAGCGCTTTTCCGTAAAAAGCCTCGTAGTAACCCGCCGAGAGCGCGTAGGTGCCCACCAGGATGCGGCGGCGCACCTCCGGCCCGAAGAGGGCGCCGCGCGAGCGCCGCATCACCTCCCCCTGGCCGAGGCGGCTTTCACCCACGCGGCGGCTATAGACCATGCCGTCGAAGCGCGCCAGGTTCGAGGAGGCCTCGGCGGGCGCCACGATGTAGTAGGCGGCCGTGCCGTACGGGGCGTGGGGCAAGGAGACCTCGCTGACCTCAGCGCCCAGGTCGCGCAGCGCCGCGGTGGTGCGGCCGAGCGCCTCGCGCACCTCGGGGCTGTTGCCCGCCCCCGAGAGCTCTTTGATGAGCCCGACTCTAAGCCCCGAGAGCTCGGTGCCGGTGCCGAGGTCGGCACTCAGGGGGGGCGCCTCGAGGCTGGTGGCGTCCAAGGGGTCGGGGCCCGCCATCGCCGTCAGCGCGAGCGCGAGGTCGCGCGCGCTGCGCCCGAAGACCCCGACCTGGTCGAGCGAGCTCGCAAAGGCGATGACCCCGCTCCGCGACAGCACGCCGTAGGTGGGCTTAAAGCCCAAGACGCCCGTAAAGCTCGCGGGCTGCCGCACCGACCCCCCCGTGTCGGTACCGAGCGCCAGCGGCACCACCCCCGCCGCCACGGCGACCGCCGAGCCCCCCGACGAGCCCCCGGGCACCCGCTCGAGGTCCCACGGGTTGCGCACCGGGCCGAACGCCGAGTGCTCGTTCGTGCTCCCCATGCCGAACTCGTCGAGGTTGGTCTTGCCGATGACTACCGCGCCCGCCGCCTCGAGCCGCGCGACGACCGTCGCGTCGAAGGGGGGGACGAAGTGCTCTAGAGACCTCGAGCCCGCCGTCGTCCGCACCCCACGGGTGCAGAGGTTGTCTTTCACGGCGACCGGCACACCGGCGAGCGGCGGCGGCGCCTCCCCCGCGGCGAGGCGCGCGTCGAGCGCGCGGGCGCGCGCCAGCGCCGCCTCGCCGCAGAGGGTGATAAACGCGTTTGTCTCGCGCTGCACCCTGTCGGCTCGAGACAGCGCCCGCCGCACCACCGTCTCGGCGCGCTCGCGGCCCGAGCCGACCGCTTCCGCGATGTCGCATGCTAACGTCACCCGTGCAGCATACCGCGCCACCCCACGTTCTCCAAAGACGCCCCCATCACGCCTCGAACGTTACGGGTGGCCACACCCGCGTCGCTCTCCGGTGACGCCCCGATATACTTTGAACGAGGCATGACCCGCACCGCCCCCCCACCGACCGAGCGCCGCTTCGCCGCCAAGAGCGACGTCGGCGAGGTGCGCGCGGTCAACCAAGACGCCGTCTACGCGGGCGCTACCCCCAACGGGGCGCTCGTGCTCGTCGCCGACGGGATGGGGGGGCACCAGAGCGGGGAGATCGCCAGCCAACGGGCGCGCGACACCCTCGTGCAGGCGCTCGCTAGACCCCAGCCGCGGCTCCCGAGCGCCCTCGCCAGGGCGGTGCAGCGCGCCAACCTCGACCTCCACGCGTACGCGAGCGCCAACCCCGAAAGCTTCGGCATGGGCACCACCCTGACCTTCGTCCTCCTCGACGACCCCATCGCGCTCATCGGGCACGTCGGGGATTCGCGGGCCTACCTGATCCGAGACGGCGCCATCACGCAGCTGACGCGCGACCACTCGTGGGTCGCCGACCGGCTCCGCCAGGGTCTCCTCTCCCCCGAGGAGGCCAAACGGCACGGCTGGCGCAACGTGCTCACCAACGCGCTCGGCCCCAACCCCACCGTCACGTTGGAGCTCTCGCACCTGCACGTCGCCCCGGGCGACCGCCTGCTGGTCTGCAGCGACGGTTTGAGCGGGGTGCTCGGTGACGCCGCGCTCCTCGAGGCCGCCACCCTCTCCCCCGCCGAGGCCGCGGTCGAGGCGCTCATCGGCCGCGCCAAAGCGCGCGGCAGCCCCGACAACATCACCGCCGCGCTCCTCGTCGTGGGGGCGGTTGAGCCCAGACCGAAACGCTACACCCTCCCCGCGGAGCGCACCTTGAGCGTCACCCTAGGCGCCGGTCCCGAGGGGCTCTACACCGTCGAGGACGCTTTTGGCGAAGGGGGCGCGCTCGCCCGCCTGCGACGCCAAGCGTGGTGGCCGCTGCGCTTTTGGCTGCTCGGCTGCGCGGTGCTCGTGGTGCTCTTTGTCGTCTTTGCGCTCTACCGCCCCTAGCTGCGCGGCCCCGTCGGCTGCCTGGCTACGTGCCCCGCCAGACGTCTCGGTTGCCCACAGGGTCTGTAGCGCACGGCCGCCCGAGAGCGCGGTAAAGTAGCCCATGACGCCCCAAAAGACCCCCATCCAGACCGACGCCGCCCCCGCCGCCATCGGCCCCTACACGCAAGCGGTGCGCGTCGGCAACCTCGTCTTCACCTCCGGTCAGATCCCCCTCAAACCCGACGGCACCCTCCTCGAGGGTGACATCCGCGCGCAGACCGAACAGGTGCTCCACAACCTCAGCGCGGTGCTCCACGCCGCTGGCTCGGGGCTCGAGCACGTGGTCAAATGCACCTGTTTTCTAAAGGATATGAACGACTTTTCGGCGATGAACGAGGTGTACGGGCGTTTTTTTGGCGCCGTCCCCCCTGCCCGCAGCGCCGTCGAAGTCGCCCGCCTGCCGCGCGACGTGCGCGTCGAGATCGAGGCGGTCGCCCTCATCCCTCAGACGTAAGGCCTTAAACGTAGGGCGCCGGAAACGGGACAGGTGGCTCCCGGCTTTTTCGGGGGGTGCCCCGCTCCTTTAGAACACCTCGAGTACCAACAGCAGGGTCGCCAAGACCCAGGTGTAGATGGCAAAACCCACGAGCCGCCCGCTCTTAAGAAAGCGCAGCAGCACGACGATCGACAAGTAGCTGGCGATCAGCGAGGTGACGGTTCCGGTAATCAGCGCCCCCGTGGAGATGGTCTGGGCGAGCTCCTCGCCGGGTAGCCCCCCCGGTCCGGCGCTCGCCCTGGCGACGTGCGTCAGCTCAAAGAGCGACGCCCCCAGAATCGCCGGGATCGACATCAGAAACGAAAAGCGCGCCGCCTGCACGCGCGACAACCCGGCGAGCATCCCCGCCCCGATGGTCATCCCCGAGCGCGACAACCCGGGTAAGAGCGCCAGAATCTGCGCAAACCCCATCGCCAGCACGTGCCGCCTCGAGGGGACGAGTTCGATGCGAGGGGGCGGGCGCTTCTCGGCGTAGAGGAGAAGCGCCCCCGTAAAGTAGAGCATGAGCGCCGTAAAGAGCGTCGATTCAAAGGCGAGCGCGACGGTGTCGCGGAAAAAGAGCGCGGCGACGACCAAAGGCAGGGTGGCGAGCACGAGGTAGCGCAGCAGCTTGCGCCCCTCTTTCGCTTCGTCGTCTCGGGCGCCCGTTAGACCCCGAACGATCGCCCGCAGCTCGCTATGAAAGGCGACCATCACGGCGAGCAGGCTGCCCAGGTGGATCACCGCGTCAAACGACAGCGCCGCCTCGGTGATACCGAACCAGTCGCGTATCACCACCAGGTGCCCCGACGAGGAGATGGGCAAAAACTCCGTCACACCCTGAATGATGCCGAGCAAGATGGCTTCGAAAAACGTCATACGGATTTACCCTAACACGAGCCTTTGAACGCGGGTCGCCGGGGGCTTTTGGCTCCGTTAGAGGCGCTGCGGGCGGCTTTTGGCTACCAAAACTTACGAAGCTTGGTGCTAAAGCCATGGTAGGCTCCTGCCATGAGAACGCGTTACCGCGTGCTCGCGGGGCTGGAGGCGCTCGCCGTGGGGCTCGCCGAGGGGCTGCGCGCCTTCGGCGTCGCCATCGACGCAGCGGCGCGCGACACCCTGCTCGTCGACGCGCCGTGGGGTTGGGCCCCGCCCCGGCTACGCCACTTGTGCCCGGCGCAAATGGTCGTTGTTAGCGATAACCCGTGTCCGGAGTACCGTTTGCACCTCCTGGAGCACCGCCCTAGGGCACTTCTACACAACGTCTCCATCGAGCAGCTCGCCGAGCATTTGCAAGACCCTTGCCTAGCTCAGCCGTCGCCGCGCTCGAGCCTCACGCCGGCGGAGCAGTTCACGCTCCGCCTGCTGGCACACGGGCGCTCGCCAAAGCAGGTCGCTCACCACAGGGAGGTCAGCGAGGGCCGCGTCAAGAATACGGTTTCGGCCATCTATCAGAAGTTGGGGTTGAAGAGCCAAGCGCACCTGACGCTCTACTACTTCGGGCTGTGGCACGTGCTCATGGAGAGCGGCTGGGAGCCGCCGCGCCGAAAGCGTGACTAAGGGCACGTGCCAAACGGCACGGGTCGAAAGGCACTATCTAAACAGTTTCTTGCCTGACTATTCTTAGCTAGAAGCGCAATCAAAACTGCGAGCTACGTCTTAAGCACAAACATCTGCTTGATGGAGGTGCGTTGCTGGTTGTGACGACCACTCAAACTGATGGCTCACTGGAGACGCAACTTTCAAGCCGCAGAGGCAATACAAGGAGGCTGAGCCATGAAGCGAATGAACCTCGTACTCACGAGTATGGTGCTTGTTCTCTTAGCAGCTTCTTGCACTAACATCTCGCATGAGCTGGAAGCTCCTTTTCAGTCGTACTTCACTTTTGACGAGTTTGAGGGTATAAGAACAGTTTCTAAAACTGTAACTTTAGAGGATGGTACGGTTACAACGGATGGTAGAGTTTACCTTCAAGATGTGATTTCAGGGAAAGTAACGCTGTTGACAACGCCTGAGCGGTTTGGTGAACACTTCTACGCTGAGGGTGGCATCTTCTCACCTGATGGCAAAACGGTGTTTGTCAACATCGATACGGAGAACAACTGGGCCATCTACGCTATCTCGTTAAACTCAAGTAAGGTGACACTTATAGCGGAAGATCGCAGTGTGCTTGACGGCGCGCTCATCGGCATTCTGGGCAGGAGCCTAGCAATCTCCCCGGACGGACACCAACTCGCCTTTCGCGCCAGCCGCACCGTTTCCCTGATGAATCTTGATACCGCATCGCGTAAAGGAGTGCTCTCGCCTTTCACGACTGAGCATGATCTTTACATTCTCGACGTACCTAGCAACCTCGGTACCCAAGCGACTACACCTCTAGTAAGCCAAGCGACGAGGCGTGGTGAGGCTGCTGCACTTTATCCAAGGTTACACAGGATGGAGCGCTTGAATCGACTAAAGCAGTCCCTTACCGGATCAATTCGGAAGTACGCAGCCTCCAAGCCCTCCAGGGTACTCCAACATTCCGCCTTCCCTATCTTGGAGTAAGCATACTTACGACTAGTTGGCATAGTTCAACACGAGGCAGTTATGCACTTGACTTCGCCCCTCGCCCTTTCGGTGTGAAGAAGGTAGCTAGAGCAGCGAGGGGTGGTACAGTACGTGCAGTAGGTAGCGACGGGGGCTGCGGTGTGACTGTACGTGTGTACCACGCGGCAGTTGATGCTGACGTGCGATACTACCACCTAGTAACGGGTAGCCCAGGAAGCTACAACGTTTACTCCGGCAAAGCTGTAGTTGAGGAAGCTCCATTAGGTGACATAGGAACTACCGGAACTTCAACCGGCGTTCATTTACATTTTGACCCAGACCGTGGCGGCATCGTATCTGGTAATACCGGCGTCAACGGCACGTACGGTATGCGCGGGTACGACTGCTACTTGCGGAAGTCTCCTATCTATGCAGGCGACTGGCGAGTAAACAGAAGATATGCTTGGCAGTCTACCGCTTGTAACGATTAAACCTTCTCTAACTGACCTCAAGCTGGAGTTTGGGCTCGAGGTCAGTTTACGACACCATCTGTGGTGAAACCATGATTCCAACTGGAGGATTGCTACCCCTCACTTTCACCTGGCTTCTTGGAGTTTTTTGTAGCAGTGCAACTTGGGCTCAATCCACAGGTTCGCATGCCCTTCTCCCTATTGGTGACGGCGCGCCCCTCAATCAAATTGAGGCTAGGGCGTTTGCTCAAGCGATCTGTGCTAGCGATATTTTTGAAGCCTTCGAGAAGTGTACACAACAGGTAGATGGCACAAAGCACCTGCTTAACATCGATGATCGCTTCTATTTGATGAGCTTCATTCTCTACGGCTCTTTTAGTCATGTAGGGGCGCAGGAAGCTCTTCTTGGATTAGGGCACTATGAAACCGACTCCGGGGCTACATCCGCAGCTCTTTTCAAGCGCGAGGATACTCGTTGGCACATGGTTCAGTTTATAGAGGAAGGTGTACGCCAGAGCGTTATTACCTTTCCTACTAGGGACGGTCGGACCTTGATCATCGGCTACGGAGAGGGCTTCGAGACCGCCACCTTCGACCTTCAGGTAACTGACTTTCAAGCGGACGAGCTTGATACCTCCTTGCTGCTCGACTATGTAAACCCTTTTCCCTCGTGCGGTAGCCCGCCAGCGCCGGGTGCCAAGTTCGCTCGGATCGTCGGCTGGGAAAGGGAAGATCGAAATGAGGACGGTTACCTCGATCTCGTTATAAACGTGTCTACGCTGAGCGTTGAGGTATTTCCTTGCGACGCAACCCAGGCATTTTATAAGGCGACCTTGCAACCGCACAATGTCGAGCAGGTCGTCTTTCTCTTCGACGGCCAGGCGTTCACGGCTACACCGGAAGCGGAGCGCCTCAAGGCGTTCTCGCAAGCGCCACAGGGGGCTACGCGGCAGCTGCCCTTTAAACCTTAAAGCTCTTGGTGGTGTTCCAACCCCTTTTTTCGACTTGCGCAGGTAGAAGACGTGCGCCACCGAGCCTTCGACACAAAGTAGCGAAAAGGGTGAGCAGGGGCTGCGAAAGACCTCCTACCCCCGCGTCATCAACCTACAGCCCCAAAATCCACACCGCGTATGAGAAGTAGATAATGAGCCCCACCGCGTCGGCGATCGAGGTGATGAGCGGCCCGCTCGCGAGCGCGGGGTCGAGCTTGAGGCGGGTGAGGACAAAGGGCAGCAGCAGACCGATGAGGTTGGTTAAAAACAGCATGGTGATCATCGTCAGCAAGACGATGATGCCGATCTCCGGTCCCCCCCGGAAAAAGCCCAGCGCCATCCCCATAAGCCCCAGGGCGACGCCGATCGAAAGCCCCACGACGGCCTCTTTGAGAAACGCCCGGAACCACTCGCTCAGCTTGACGTCGCCCGTGCTGATCGCGCGGATCATGAGGGTGGCGGACTGCGCGCCGGCGTTGCCCCCTGTGTCGATAATGAGCGGGATAAAAAAGGCCAAGGCCACGACCGCCTCGAGCGTCTCCTCAAAAGCCGCGATGATCCCCGATGAGACGAGGTTGATGAGCACCAAAATCGCCAGCCAGCCGATACGGTTGCGGAACAAAAACCGCTTGCCGGTCTCCCAGTAGCTCTGGCGCAAAGGCGCCATCGCCGAGGTTTTGTGAAAGTCCTCGGTGACCTCCTGCTCGGCGACGTCGAGCACGTCGTCGACCGTGACGATCCCGACGAGCGTCCCCGAGGAGTCCACCACGGGGAGCGCGACGAGGTCGTAGCGGCCCATCTCGCGCACCGCCTCCTCGCGGTCGGCGGTCGCCGGCAGCGCCACGTACTTGTTGTCCATGATGTCGCGCACCCGCGTCTCGGGGCGCGCCAGCACAAAGCGCTGCAGCGGCAAGGCGTCGAGCAGACGCCAACGCTCGTCGGTGACGTAGATCTCGTTGGCGGTCTCGCTCTCGTGACCGCGCGCCCGGATGTGCTCGAGCGCTTCGGCGACCGTCCACTCGGGGCGCACGGCGAGATAATCGGGGGTCATGAGGCGCCCGACGCTCTCCTCGGGGTAACCCAAGAGGTCGCGCGCTTCGCGCAGGTCGTCGGGCCCGAGCAGGTTGAGCAGGCGCTGCGTGACGTTGCCCGGCAGCTCGCCCAAGAGCTCGGTGCGGTCGTCCGGGCTCATCTCGGCGAGGAGGGTGCGGGTTTCGGCGTCGGTGAGGTCGCGCAGCAAAGCGTCGCGGCTTTCCCCCTCGAGCCAGGTAAAGACCTCAGCCGCCACCTCACGCGGCAGCGCGCGAAAGAGGAGGACGCGGTCGGGTTTGCTGAGCTCGAGGAGGCGTTCGGCGAGCTCCGGCGCGACCGCATCGGGTTCGGGCCAAGCCGCCTTGCGCGCGGCGAGCTCCTGCCAGCGGTGCTCGTCGATCAGCCGGTGGATGTCCTCGGGCAGGGCGGACGTCGGGGTGGGGTGGACGGATACGGACATCGGAACCTCCTTGGGATGGTACGGGGTTGGGCAAACGGTTCCCTACGCGGAGGTTAGCGTGCCGCGAGGGAAGGGGTGTCAGCGACTCGGCTTCTACTGTCGGGTTCGTCTAACAACGGTGCCTCCCCTCGCAAGAGGTGTCTTCTCCCCTGTCCGTAACGACCGCTCCGTCTGCGGCACATCGCTCGTGAGCGTCACCTGCCCGCCGCCAACCGCTCGGCAGCGCACCGACCCCAACACCCGTCCAACCTGGGCGTGATCCGTATTGGCGTTGAAGCGTGTTCCTGAACCTACGGTTGTAGCGACGCCGGAGGGCGAACGCGCACCGCTAGGCGGCGCAGGGGCCCTTCTCAGGCTAAACGATGGCCCTAGGCAGGTCAAGCGTGGCTGGTCACGGCGCGCCACGCAAAAAGGGCGACGATCGTCGCCCTGACAAGCGTTCCTGACGGGTTGCAGCGCGCTTAGGTGCGCCGCCAGAGCAGTTCGCGCTTGACGTCCTCGATGGCTTGCGTGACCGGGATCCCGCGCGGGCAGGCTTCGGTGCAGTTGTACGCCGTGCGGCAACGCCACAACCCGTTGGCTTTGCCGAGCACCTCCAAGCGGTCGGCGGTGCCCTCGTCGCGCGAGTCGAAGATAAAGCGGTGCGCGTTGACGATGGCAGCTGGCCCGATGTAGGAGCCGTTGGCCCAGAAGACCGGGCACGAGGTCGTGCAGGCGGCGCAGAGGATGCACTTGGTGGTGGCGTCGAAGATCTCGCGGTCTTCGGGGCTCTGGTAGCGCTCGCCGCTCGGCGCCGGGGTGTCGTTGATAAAGTACGGCAACACCGCTTTGTACGAGTCGAAAAAGGGCTCCATGTCGACGATCATGTCTTTGATCACGCGAAGGCCGCGGATCGGCTCGACGGAGATGGTGTCGCCCAAATCTTTGACGAGCACCTTGCAGGCGAGGCGGTTGACGCCGTTAATAAGCATCGCGTCCGAACCGCAGATACCGTGGGCGCAGCTCCGGCGGAACGAGAGCGTCCCGTCCATCTCCCATTTGATCTGGTGCAGGACGTCCAAAACGCGGTCGGTCGTGCGCGCGGTGACGTTGTACTCGGCCCAGTAGGGGCGCTTGTCCTGCTCGGGGTTAAAGCGCTTGATGCGGACCCTGATCTGGCGTTCTAGGTTAGCAGGTGCTGTAGCCATAGCTTCCTTTGGTAAAAGCAACGCGTGATGAGCGGTGAGTAATGAGTGGGGGCTTTTTACTCATTACGCATCGCTCATAACTCTATTGCTAGTAGACTCTCGGCTTCGGTTCGTACTTGCCGAGGGTGACGGGTTTGTAGTCGATCCGCACACCCTCGCCGTCTTTGTAGACCAGGGTGTGTTTGAGCCACGCCTCGTCGTCGCGCTCTTTAAAGTCCTCGCGCGAGTGCGCGCCGCGCGACTCTTTGCGGTTTAGCGCGGCGTGGACGAGCGCTTCGGCGTTGTCGAGGAGGAAGCCGAGCTCGAGCGCCTCCATCAGCTCGGTGTTGTACTGCTCGCCCTGGTCTTCGACGCCGATCTTTTGGTAGCGCTCTTTAAGCTCTTTAAGCACCTCGACCTGTTTGGTCAAGGTCTCCTCGGTGCGGAAGACCGACGCGTTGTCCTGCATCGACTCCTGCAGGTCCTGCCGGATGCGCGAGACGCGCTCCCAACCGGGACCATTGAGCGCGCGGTCGATAAGCGCGCGTGAAAAGTCCTGTTCGTCTCTGGGCAGGTCTTTGTACGAGGTCTCGGCGGCGTAGCGGGCGGCGTAGATACCGGCGCGGCGCCCGAAGACGATAAGGTCGCCTAAGCTGTTGGTCCCCAAGCGGTTGGCGCCGTGCAGCGACGCGCAGGCGACCTCGCCCGCCGCGTAGAGCCCCGGGACAATGGTGTTGTCGCCGTCGCGGATCACCTCGGTGTTGATGGTCGTCGGAATGCCCCCCATCGCGTAGTGCGCGGTCGGCTGGATCGGGACGAGCTCCTTGACCGGGTCGACGCCTAGGTAGATGCGGGCGAACTCGGTGATGTCGGGGAGCCTGGTTTCGATGATGTGCGCGTCGATGTGGGTGAGGTCGAGGTGGATGTAGTCGTTGTCCGGCCCCGCCCCACGCCCCTCGCGGATCTCCATGTACATCGCCCGGCTGACCATGTCCCGCGGGGCGAGGTCTTTGATCGTCGGGGCGTAACGCTCCATAAAGCGCTCACCGTCTTTGTTGCGCAAGATGCCGCCCTCGCCGCGCGCCCCCTCGGTCAGCAACACCCCGATCTTGTAGAGCCCCGTCGGGTGGAACTGGTAGAACTCGGGGTCCTCGAGCGGGATCCCGCGGCGGTACACCACGCTCATCAGGTCGCCGGTCAAGGCGTGCGCGTTCGAGGTCACTTTGAACATGCGGCCATTGCCGCCCGAGGCGATCACCGTCGCTTTGGCGTGGAAGGTGTGCAGCTGCCCCGTGGCAAGCTCGTAAGCGACCACGCCGACGCACTCGCCCCCCTCGATCAGGATGTCTAGCACGTGAAACTCGTTGAAAAAGACGACGTTATCCTTGATCGACTGCTGATAGAGCGTCTGCAAGATCATGTGGCCGGTGCGGTCGGCCGCGTAGCAGGCGCGCTCGACGGCGGACTTGCCGAACTCGCGGGTGTGACCGCCGAACTTGCGCTGCGCGATCTTGCCGTCGGGGGTGCGTGAAAACGGCAACCCCATGTGCTCGAGCTCGTAAACGGCCTCGACGACCTCGTGGGCGAACATCTCGGCGACGTCTTGGTCGGTGAGGTAGTCGCCCCCCTTGATGGTGTCAAAGGCGTGCCATTCGGGGTGGTCCTCCGAGACGTTGCCCAGCGCCGCCCCTACCCCCCCCTGCGCCGCGCCCGTATGCGAACGCGTGGGGTAGAGCTTGCTGATCACCGCTACCGACACACCGGGGTGCTGCGCGGCGTAGCGCGCCGCCATGAGCCCAGCACCCCCTGCCCCCACGACGATCACGTCATACTTATGCGCTCTTGCCATCCAGTCTTGTCTCCCTGTGTACTCACGCGCCCCCGCTGGGGCGCCTAACGTAGGTTGAGCCCGAGGTCTAGTGCCCCGGCGCCACGGCGCCAGGCGCCGCACCCGGCATCGCGTCCGGCGGCAGGTTGAGGTACTGGGTGTAGTCGACCGCCCAGAGCGAGATAATGCCGATGATCATGACCAGCACGGTAGCCGAGTAGAGCCCCATCTTGATACCGAAGCGCCACCCCGGGTGGCGGGCGTAGTCCTCGATGCTGTAGCGCGCGCCGTTGACCCCGTGGAGCACGGCGAGCCCCAAGAGGAGCGTGTCGTAGATCTTGACCCAGGTGATCGAGAGCCGCCGCGCGACGTAGCTAAAGTCGATCTGACCGGCGTCGATGACGATGTTACTCATGTAGAGGTGGCCGAAGGTCAGGAAGATGAGCGCGAGCCCCGACACGCGCATGAATACCCACCAAGCGAGCTCGCCGTTGGTAGTGTAGGTCGCGCGCGCGTCGCGCAGCGTCCGTGGTGCGCGAACCGCCATCAGGAGAGGTCCGCCACGATCTGCGGGACGACAACCCACAACACCGGGATGCCGATCGCCACGGTCGCCGCCAACACGCCGTACCAGAGCTGGCGGTGGTACTTCGTGCCCCAGGTGGTAAAGTCCATCAAGATAATGCGCAACCCGTTAAAGGCGTGGTAGACCACCCCGGCCATCACGAGCACCAGCCCGATGCGAAAGACCCCCTGGTGGAAAAACGACAGCACGGGTCCGGAGACCTGCGGCCCAAAGCTCGCCAGGCTGATATTCACCACGTGGATCATGAGGTAAAAGAAGACGGCTAACCCGGACAAGCGGTGCAGGATAAACGCCCACTGCCCTTCTCTTCCCCTATACATGACAGTCCTCCTTTTGGGCTCTTAAACGCGTCTGGAGAGTCGTCTGCGTCCCTTTAAAAGATACCATCAAGGGCCCCCGAGCTTGGTAAGGGACGTTAGGTTTACGGCGTCGCGGCGGGGGGCTTGACAGGGACGGCCGCGCCCTTGCAGGGCGTAGCCAGCCGCCCTTACCGGCGCCGCAGTTTGCGGTAGGCTCATGAGATGCTACTCGCTTTCGACCTCGACAACACCGTCGTCACGCGCGGCAACGAGATCCCCGACCCCATCGTGCGGGCCGTTGCCGCCGCGCGCCGCGCGGGGCATCTCGTGACGGTGCTCACCGGGCGTCCAAAGGCCTCGACGCTCCCTTTTCTGGACACGCTTGGCGTCGCCGGTCCCTACGCCGTCAACCACGGCGCGATCGTCTTCGGTGAGGACGACGCGGTCCTCTCGCGCTCGCTCATCGCCGCGCCCGTCGTCGACCGGCTTGTGCACCGCTACGGCGTCGACGAGGGGCTCGAGTACGCCTTTATGTTCGACGACGACATCTACGTCCGCGACCCCGAAGACCCCCGCTGGAGCTGGGCGCACACGCTCAACCGCAACGTGCTCGCCTTTCACAAAGACCGGGTGCGCGACGCCGACAAGATCGTCTTTAGCGCCGACGCCGCCGGGCCGCGGATGCTCTTAGAGATTCGGGACGAACACCCCGAGCTGATGCGCTACCTCTGGCCCGACGGCTTTTTGGAGGTGACCGGCCCGGGGGCGCACAAAGGGGCCGCGCTCGCGCACATCTGCCGCGTGCTAGGCGTCGCGCAGCGCGACACGGTCGCCTTCGGCGACGGCATCAACGACGTCACCATGCTCGAGTGGGCGGGACACGCCGTCGCGGTCGGCGACGCTCACCCCGACGTCCTCGCGGTCGCCGACGAGCGCATTGAAGAGCCTGAAGCGCTCGGGGTGGCGACCTGGCTCGAGGCGCACGTGCAGGGGGTGCTGTCCTGACCTTCGCTGCGCTTTGGTCGCAGCGCGTGCTACTTGCATGCCGAGGTATTTGAATACCGAGCTCGGTGGTACACCGACCCCTAGGCAGGCGACCAAGGCGCCTGCTAGGGTAGCAGCGTGCCCTACGAGCGGCCCCAGCCGTCCCCGCGTCATCGCACGCTTGCGAGGTGAGCTCCCCTATGACGTCCACCCAGCTGAGCTACGACGACCCGGAACGCCAGCACCACCACCAAGAGGCGCGCCGCGCGCTGCAGCACATGCAGGCGCTGCTCCCCGTCTACCGCGACCTCTGCGGTGAAGCGCCCTACCTCTACGCTGCAAGCGAGGTTGAGCGCCTTGAGCGCGAGCTCGGCGACGCTGCGCCGACCGCGCCCGACGACCTCGTGTGGGTCGCCCAACACATCACCCTGCAGCTGCAGGGGCTCGCCCTAGCGATTCGCAAAGCCAAGGGGCGCGGGGTCGAACTCGACGCGTAAGTCCAAATCGGAACTATTCCGATTTTGTGTCCCAACGCGACATGCCCGCTGCGCCGACCCGCTAGACTGGCCTCTGGAGGTTGTTACGACCATGACCAAAACCACGCAGCAGCTGACCTTTAGCACCCGCATCGACATCGAAGAGGGCGTCCGCAAGGAGCTCATCGACATCCTTAACCAACAGCTCGCCGACGCCACGGACCTCTTTACGCAGACCAAGCAGGCGCACTGGAACGTCAAGGGGATGGACTTTTTCCAGCTTCACGAACTCTTCGACGACCTCGCCAAACGCGCCCGCAACTTCGCCGACCTGCTCGCCGAACGCGTGACGGCCCTCGGTGGGGCGGCGCTCGGCACCGTGCGCATGGCCGCGGAGGCGACCACGCTCCCCGAATACCCCCTCGAGACCGTGCAGGGCCACGAGGTCGTCGACCTGATGGTCGAGCGCTGGGCCGCCTACGCCGCCTCGACCCGCGCGGCGATCCGCCGCTCCGGCGAGCTCGACGAGCCGACCACCGAGGACCTCTTGACCGAGATCTCCCGCGAGGTCGACGAGTCGCTCTACTTCCTCGAGGCGCACGTCCAGCGCCAGTAGCGGCTTGCCCAGAAGCCCTTCATAACGATCACGAGCACCTCTAGGAGCGGGGAACCCCGCTCCTTTGGCTTGGAGCGGTCTGGTCAGCTTGCAGCCCCTTCCCAGGGCGGCTGGGGTGCGTAGCGGTTGCGGCGGCGCCCGCTACCGGAACCGCTCGAGGTCGCGCAGCATGCCTTCACGTGACCAATTCCGACTATAATGCTAGACATTAGGGGCGGCGCCTGGTAGAGTCTTCTCGGCACGCGCTGCCCACACCACACCCCGTAACGGACGCTATGGACCACACTGCACGCAACACGGCCGCCACCAACCGCACCCGCTACGCGCTCCTTTGCGACCGCCGACGCGCCCTTTTCGAACTGCACAAACTCGCCGAAGCGGTGCGCGCGCACCCCAACTACGCCACCGCCGCCCGCACCGTCGCCGGTCTCGAGGGGATGGTAGCGGAGCAGCTCGAGGCGACCTCGTGCAACCTCTGCCGCGCTGGCAAGGCCGATCCCGAGGCCCTGCAGCGCGACGTCTGCCGCCTCTACGGAGGGCTCTCGTCGCTCGCCAAGGTGTGGGTTTACCTCGAGGACGGCCGCGACCTCGAGCCCCTGGTGCAGGCGCACTACGACGCGCTGTTCGCCGGCGACGCGTAGGGGGGATGAGCCGCGCGTCGCGTCCTCCAGGCCGGAGGCTACCCCGAAACCCTCGTTGGGCGCCGCCTAGCGAGGGTTTTCGCTTGGGCGAACCGGACGCAACGCGTCTCGGACGGCGCCGTGGCCGAGGCGCGTTGGGTATCTGGCCAGTTGTGTCCAGTTGTGTACCGGGCCACATCAGGTCGTGTGGGGAGCAGCCGGCCACCAACGGTCGCCACGGTCGCTAGAAGCGCGTGGGCCGGCCGCTCGCGAGCTAAGGCGTGTTGATCGCGCGCAGAAACTCCTCCCGCACCCCGGGGTCCCCGAGCACCCCGCGCAAGACGCTCGTGCGCGTGCTCGAGCCCTGCTGCTGCACCCCGCGCATCATCATGCAGAGGTGACTCGCCTCGACGACGACCCCGACCCCGCGGGGGCGCAGCACCCCCTCGAGGGCGTCGGCGACCTGCACCGTCAGCCGCTCCTGCACCTGCAAGCGCCGCGCGAACACGTCGACGACGCGGGCGAACTTGCTAAGACCCAGGATGTGCTCGCCGGGCACGTAGCCTATGTGGACGCGGCCGAAAAAGGGCAGCAGGTGGTGTTCGCAGAGCGAGTAGAACTCGAGCCCCTTGACCACGACGAGCTCCGCGCCCTCGGCGCGAAAGAGCGCGCCGCGCACCACACTCTGGGCGTCTTGGGCGTAACCGCTCGTCAAAAAGCGCAGCGAGCGCGCGACGCGCGCGGGCGTGCGCTGCAGGCCTTCGCGCGTGACGTCCTCGCCGAGCTGCGCGATAAGGCGCGCGACGGTCGCCTCGAGCGCCTGCGCTTCGGGGAGCGGGCTGGGGTCATCGAGCTCGAGGGGGCTGGGGGCGGGGGGTGGAATCTGGTGCATCGCGTACCTCTGGCTCAGTCTACCGAACGGGGTCTCCCGGGGGTTTCGGCAAGCGACGCCCACGCCGCTGGTAAAGTAGCGTGTGCAGCTCTACCAGCGTAACAGCTACCAGAGGACGTTTGCGAGCGCGGTGCTTGACGTTCGACCCGCACCGGGGGCTACGGGTCAGAGCTGGGTGCGCCTAGAGGACACGCTCTTTTATCCGACCTCCGGCGGCCAGCCTCACGACACGGGTACGCTCGGGGGCGCAGCGGTGACCGACGTCAAGCTCGAAGGCGACGCGGTCTGGCACCTCGTCGCGGGGCGCCCCGAGGTGGGCGCGCGCGTGGAGGGGGCGCTCGACTGGTCGCGGCGCTACCGCCACATGCAGCGCCACAGTGCCCAGCACCTCCTGTCGCAGGCGTTTTACCGCCTTGCGCCCGCCTTCGAGACGCGCGCGGTCAGCCTCGCGGGGTCGGTGTGCACGCTCGACCTCGCGGGGGCGCCGAGCGCCGAGGATGCGGCGCAGGCCGAAACGCTCGCCCTGGAGGCCATGTACGCCGCGCTGGCGGTCACGACCTTCGAGGTCGACGAGGGGGAGCTGAGCCGCTACCCGCTTCGCCGCCCCCCCAAGGTCACCGGCAGGGTGCGGCTCGTGCAGATGGGCGACTTTGAGCTCTCGGCGTGCGGCGGAACGCACGTGCGGTGCACGGGTGAGGCGCTCCCGCTCAAGGTGCTCAAGTTAGAGCGCATCCGGGGCGCCCTGACCCGCGTCCACTTCGCGGCGGGGTGGGAGGCGCAGGCCGACTACGGGGTCAAGCACCAGCTCGTGAGCGACCTCGCCGCGCGCTTTAGCGCGCGCCCCAGCGACCTCAGCGCCCGCGTAGGCGCTCTGCAGGCGGCGCTGCACGACCTTCAGCGCGACCTCGAGGCGGCCCGAGCCCGCCTCGCCGCGGGACTCGCCGCTGAGCTCGGACGAAGCGCCAGCGGCGGGGTGGTGTGCTACGCGCTGCGCGAGGACCAGGCTGACCTCTTGGAGCCGCTCGCTGGGCAGCTCACCGAACGGGGGCTCACTGCCCTGCTCGCCGCACCCCGCGAGGGCCGCGCCCAGCTCCTCTTTGCGCGGCCTGCCGCGGGGGAGGGCGACCTGCGCGCGGCGCTGCGGGCAGCGCTACCCTATCTCCGCGGGCGCGGCGGCGGCACACCAGCGCGCGCTCAAGGGAGCGGCCCCGAGACCGCACGGGTGCCAGAGGCCCTCGAGGCCGCCTCCCGGGCGCTCACGCCACCCCCGGCGTGAACCTCGGTTCCGGGCACCTTGCAGACCGCTACGACCCCTTCGACCGACCCCTACCGCCAACTCTCACTTGAGGCGCTTTGGAGCGGCACGCTATGGAGCTCATGTTCTGGCTTGAAGTGCTCAGCCACGTCGTCACCATTGTCGGTTTGCCGTTTGCCCTGGTCGTCTTTATCCTCGAGCAGCGCAAGGCGCGGCGCAACGAAGAGGACGCGCTCTACCAGTCGCTCGCCGAAGCCTACACCGAGTTTATGGCGCTCGTGCTCGAGCACGCCGACCTCAAACTCCTCACCCGGCACGGCACCCCCACGCTCGACGACGAACAGCGCGAGCGGCAGCGCGCGCTCTTCGACACCCTCCTGGGCCTTTTTGAGCAGGCGTTTATGCTCGTCTACGACGGCCCCATGACCGCAAGGCGGGCGCGGCTCTGGCAGACCTGGGAGGACTACCTGCGCGGCTGGTGCCGCCGCGAGGACTTCCGGGAGGCGCTCCCGTCGCTGCTCGAGGGTGAAGACCGCGCCTTTCGCGACTACGTGCTGCGCCTCCTGCACGAGGAGACGGTGCAACGCGCCAGCCCCCGCGCCCCCTAACCCTTGGCCGAACCCGCTAGCATGAGCCAATCCCGAGTGTTAAACTCGGGTTTAACCGGTGATGAAACGCCCTCTTCGCTCCCCACCCCATCACGGGCGCTCGCCGCGGCCGACGGAACGTACCCCGCCCCCCCTCCGGAGCGTGCGCTCGGGTGCGCCCGGGGCGCTTTTAGAGGTGCTACCACGGCTCGGCCCGACGACCGCCGAAGGGGTGCAGCGCGCGCTCGCAGAGGACGGTCTGCCGCTCGCGCTGTCGAGCATCTACACGGCGCTCGGGGCGCTCGAGCGCCGCGGCCTCGTCCGCGCCCTGCGCGCCCCCGGGTGCAGCACCCTCTTCGTTCGGGCGGAGGCTGCGGGTGTCTACCTCCTCTGCCGACGTTGCGGTGGCGTCGTGCCGCTCACGCTGCCGACGGCGTACGTAGACGCGCTGCGGGCGCGGAGCGCCGCGCACGGCTGGCAGCTCTTTGAACCGCACGCCGTGCTCACGGGCCGGTGCGGGCGCTGCCGCGCAGCGGCGAGCCCCTGAGGCGCAGGCTGCGGCGCCGCGCGGCGGCAAAGCCCGATAAGCTGTCCCCATGCCACCCTTGACCCCCGACCAGACCCTCACGCTGGCCACCGCCTCGGTCACCCTTTTGGGCGTCGCCTTCGGGCGCCTGCCGGGGCTGCACCTCAACCGCGCCACCATCGCCCTCGTCGGCGCCGGTGTGCTCGTCGCCGCCGGGGTGCTCGAGCTGCGCGAGGCGTGGGCGCTCATCGACGGCGAGATCCTCACGCTGCTCTTTGCGCTGATGGTCGTTAACGCCGCCCTGACGCACGTAGGGCTCTTCCGCCTGCTGACCCGCCTGGCGGTGTCGCGCGCGCGCAGCGCGTTGGGGCTCCTCGTCGTGCTCTGCTTCACCGCGGGGGTCATCTCGGCCTTTTTCCTCAACGACACCGTGGTCTTGATGTTTACCCCTTTGGTGCTGCGGGTGTGCCTCGAGCTCGGGCTCAAACCGGTCCCTTACCTGGTCGCGCTCGCGGCGAGCGCGAACGTCGGCAGCGTCGCGACCCTGACTGGCAACCCGCAAAACCTCGTCGTCGGGGTGCAGGGGGGGATCGGCTACCTCGCCTTCGCGCGGGCTTTGGCCCCCGTGGCGCTCGTTGGCCTCGTCGTGGTCGTCGCGCTCGTCGCCCTCAGCCACCCCCGCGAGTTTCGGCGCCCCGTCACCCCCAACCCGAGCGCCCTGCCCGACGACCTCAAGGCGCCCAGGGAGGGCTCGAGGTGGCGCATCGGGGGGGTCGTCGCGGGGATGCTCGCCGCCTTTGCGCTCGGCGCGCCCGTCGCCGAAGCCGCGCTGCTCGCCGCTACCGCCCTGCTGCTCGTCGGGGGGATTCCGGCCGACAAGCTCCTCGCCGAGCTCGACTGGAACCTCCTGCTGCTCTTTGCCGGCCTTTTCGTCACCGTCGGGGCGCTCGGGGCGAGCGGCGCGAGCGCCCCCCTGTTCGCGCCCGTGCAACCCCTCCTAGACGCCGGGCTCGCCTCCTTGGTCGCCGCCGTCGCTCTCCTGTCGAACGTGCTGTCAAACGTCCCCACCGTGCTCCTCATCGCGCCGGTGGTGCCGCGGCTCAGCGACCCGCAGACGGCGTGGTTGGCCGTCGCGATGGCCTCGACCTTGGCCGGCAACCTCACGCTCGCGGGCGCGGTCGCCAACCTCATCGTGGCCGAACGCGCGCGCCGCGAGGGGGTCAAGGTCTCCTTCTGGGCGTTTTTCAAGCTGGGCGCGCCGATCACGCTGCTGACGCTGCTCTTCGGGTGGTGGTGGCTTGCAAGCTAAGCGATGAGCCGTGAGCGACAAGCCTCGACGCATGGCTCGTTGCTCCCTCCACTTATCGCTGCCCCTCATTTGACACCCCCCACAGAAACGCGTACAGTACATATCCGAGCCTCGTGCTCGGCTTTCATGTGCTTGGAGTTTTGTAATGCCTACCTTGCACACCCAACACCTCTCGCTGGGCTACCTCGAGCAGCTCATCGTCCCCGATTTGTCGCTCGCCATCCCCGAAGGGCAGATCACCGCGCTCGTCGGCGCCAACGGCTCGGGCAAGTCGACCATCCTCAAGGCGCTCGCGCGCATTTTAAAGCCGCGCTCGGGAGCGGCCTACCTCGACGGCAAGGCGATTCACCGCCTGTCCACCAAACAGGTCGCCAAAGCGCTCGCCATCTTGCCGCAAAACCCCGAAGCCCCCGAAGGCCTCACCGTCCACGAGCTCGTCTCGTATGGGCGCTTCCCCCACCAGCGCGGCCTCGGGGGGCTCAACCGAGACGACCACCGCGCGATCCATAAGGCGCTCGCGCTCACCGGTATGACGGTGTTCGCCGAACGGCCGGTGGGCAGCCTCTCGGGGGGGCAGCGGCAGCGGGCGTGGATCGCTATGGCGCTCGCCCAAGGGACGGACGTGCTGCTTCTGGACGAGCCCACGACCTTTCTCGACATGGCGCACCAGCTCGAGGTGCTGCAGCTTTTAGAGCGCCTCAACCGCGAGGAGGGGCGCACCATCGTGATGGTGGTGCACGACCTCAACCACGCGAGCCGCTACGCGCAGCACATGGTCGCCATCGTCCGCGGGGAGGTGGCGGTCGCCGGCACGCCCGCCGAGGTGATGACCCCGGAGAACCTGCGCCGCGTGTTCGCCATCGAAGCCGACATCGTCACCGACCCGCGCAGCGGCGTGCCGCTCTGCATCCCTTACGGGCTGAGGCCGCGGGACAACCCGAGTATCGGGTTATAAGCAGCAATGAGCCATGAGCAACGAGCAATGAGTGATAATACTCTACTCATTGCTCGTTGCTCGGTACTCATTGCTGACTTTTAAGCTTCCGCCCCCCCCGTAAAGTCCGACAGCCCCGCCCGCTCGACCACGCGCTCGGCGACCCAGAGGGGGGCGTCGACCCGCACGGCGAGCGCGAGCGCGTCCGAAGGGCGCGCGTCGAGCTCGAGCTCGATGCCGCGGTTTTCGAGCACCAAGCGCGCGTAGAAGGTGCCACCTTCGTCGGTGGTCACGAGATCGGTCACCTCGACGCGTACGATGCGGGCGCCTAGGAGCTCGAGCGCCGAGAGCATCAGGTCGTGCGACAGGGGCCGCGGCAGGCGCTCTTTGCTGCGCCCTGCTAAGATCGACATCGCCTCTAGGTGCCCGATGGTGATGGGAACAAACTCCCCCTTGGCGGTTTTCAGGAGCATGACGAAAAACTCGCCGCTCCCCGCGACCGCGATATCTTCTAGCACCGCCCTAACCATCCCGTCCATGGCTCAGTCTACCCAGTCTGGCGTGCCTAGCGGCTGAAACGTGGCGCAGTTTTAGAGCCCTGCTATACTACCTGCCAAGGAGGTGTCCATGCTGCCGCTGCGCGACTCGGTCGCTCACCACGGTCCAGCCTTCGTCACCAAGCTGCTGCTATGGCTTAACATCCTCGTCTTTTTCTGGCAGGTCTCAGGGGGTGCGCGCGCGTTTGAAGCGAGTATTTTGCGCTACGGCTTCGTCCCCGCCCTCTTTTTCAACGCCCCCCTTGAGCAAAGCCACCGTCTTGTAACGAGCATGTTTCTGCACGGTAGCGTCGGGCACCTCCTCGGCAACCTCTGGTTTTTGTGGGTCTTCGGCCCCGCTTTAGAGGGTCGCTTGGGGGGCGGTCGTTACGTGATCCTCTACCTCCTAGCTGGCGTCGGGGCCGCCTTCACCCAAGGGCTAGCCATGCCGGACGCGCAGCTCCCGATGGTCGGCGCCTCCGGAGCCATCTCTGGGGTTCTCGGAGGGTACCTGGTGTTCTTTTCACGCGCTTGGGTACTGACGATGGTCTGGTTTGTCCTCCCCTTTTTCTTCTGGTTTCCCGTAGCAACCTACATTGCGTACTGGGTGCTCTTTCAGTTTCTCTATGGGCTTCTCGGCCTTCCCGGCGTGGCCTGGTGGGCCCACCTAGGCGGTTTTGCCGTAGGTCTCCTTTTGGCAAAGCATCTGTGCTACCACCCACCTTACCGCAGCCAACCGAGCTACCAGCAGGGTTTCGACTTCGATTAGGAGAGCGCCATGGACGTTTTTTTTCAGCTGTTTTGGCTTTTTTTCATCTTTTCTTCGCTGACCCCTTACTTCCAGCAGCAGACCCTTTTCGCTACCCGCGCGCGCAGGTTGCGGCAGCTCGAGGAAAAGCGCAAAAGCCGGGCCATTACGCTTATCCACCGCCAAGAGGCGATCAACCTCCTCGGGGTGCCGATCTCGCGCTACATCAATATCGACGACTCCGAACACGTCCTTAGGGCGATTCGCCTTACCGACAAATCCGTCCCTATCGATCTCGTCTTGCACACCCCCGGCGGGCTCGTGCTGGCTGCTGAGCAGATCGCCGAGGCGCTCTTACGTCACCCCGCCAAGGTAACGGTGTTCGTCCCCCACTACGCCATGTCCGGGGGTACGTTGATCGCGCTCGCTGCCGACGAGATCGTTATGGACGAAAACGCTGTTTTGGGTCCCGTCGACCCTCAGCTGGGGCAGTACCCCGCCGCGTCGCTGCTCAAAGTGCTCGAGCGCAAAGACCCCAAAGACATCGATGACCAGACCCTCATCTTCGCTGACGTCGCACAAAAAGCCCTCGCACAGGTGTATCAAACCGTCGTCGACCTGCTGCGTCACAAGGGGTGGGACACCGCTAAGGTCGAAAGGGTAGCGCGACAACTCAGTCAGGGAACCTGGACGCACGATTACCCCATCAGCGTTACCGAAGCGCGCGAGCTCGGTCTCCCCATCGTTACCGACATGCCCTACGAAGTCTACGACCTTATTAGCCTCTACCCACAACCACGGGGCAACAAACCCAGCGTGCAGTACCACCCGGAACCCTACCGCGGGGACCGGTCCCCTGTGAGACGTTCACAACGTAACGACAACTGAGCACGCACGAGCACAGAGGGGCGGCGCTGCTAAACTGGCCCTATGTTCGAACCCGTCATCGGCCTCGAGGTGCACTTGGCGCTTAAAACCCGCACCAAGCTCTTTTGCGCGTGCGCCGCCGAGACCTTCGGCAGCCCCCCTAACACCCACACCTGCCCGGTCTGTTTAGGGCTCCCCGGCAGCCTCCCGACCGTAAACCGCGAAGCCGTCCAGAAAACGCTCACCTTCGCCCTCGCGCTCGGCTGCGAGATCCCGGCCGTCACGCAGTTTCACCGCAAAAACTACTTCTACCCCGACGCGCCGAAAAACTACCAGATCAGCCAGTACGACCACCCCTTCGGCGAACGGGGGGCGCTCGAGCTCCCAAGCGGGCGGCGCGTCGGTATCACCCGCTGCCACCTCGAAGAGGACGCCGGCCGCTTGCAGCACCCCGTCTACGCCGACTACAGCCTCGTCGACCTCAACCGTGCGGGCGCTCCCTTGATCGAGATGGTCACCGAACCCGACTTAAGGACCCCCGAAGAGGCGCGCGAGTTTCTGGTGCGGGTGCGCGCCCTCGCGCGCGCCCTGGAGGTTTCCGACGCCAACCCCGAAGAGGGCAAGATGCGCGCGGATGTCAACGTCTCCGTGCGGCGCCCCGGCGAAGCGTTCGGCACCAAAGTCGAGGTCAAAAACCTCAACTCGTTTCGCAGCGTGCAGCGCGCGCTCGAGTTTGAGATCAAACGTCAGAGCCGCATCCTAGAGGATGGCGGCGACGTCCACCAGGCCACCCTCGGTTGGGACGAAGGGGGGCAGAAGACCTACCTGATGCGGACCAAAGAGGAAGAGGCCGACTACCGCTACTTCCCCGAACCCGACCTGCCCCCTATTCACCTCACCAAAGGCTGGCTCGACGCCGTGCGCGCGGCGATGCCGGAGCTTCCCGCCGCCAAGGAGGCGCGTTACACCGCCCTCGGCGTCCGGCCCGACGACGCGGCGACGCTCGCTTACGACCGCGAGCTCGCACGCTTTTTCGACGCCGCCCTCGCGGCGTACAACGGCCCGGTACAGACGCTCGCCAACTGGCTCCTCAGCGAGGTCACGGGCCACCTCAACGCGCAGAAGGGGACGCTGGAGACGGCAAAACTCACGCCGCAGGGGCTCACCGCCCTGATCGCCCTGGTCGACGCGGGGACCATCTCGGGAAAGATCGCCAAAGACCTCCTGCCCGAAGTGATCGCCGGCGCCGACCCCGAGGCGTTGGTCGAGGAACGCGGGCTTACGCAGCTCAGCGACAGCGCCGCCTTGGAGGTCCTCGTCGACGAGGTCATGGCGCAAAACCCCAAGGTCGTGGCGCAAGCGCGGGAGAACCCAAAGGCCATCAACGCGCTTCTAGGCCGCGTGATGGGGGCGAGCAAGGGGACCGCCAACCCGGAGCGGGTGCGCTCTCTTTTGGAGGGGAAGCTAAAGGCCAATGCGAGCGTGCCGAAGTAGGATGTACGGGTTAGCGGTCGGATAAGCCCAAGCTGTATGCCTCAACCTGATGCCCATCGCCTAACCGGTAGGCGCTCAGCTCGGGTTCGAATATCCCCACTCCACTTTTTAGTCTCACCTCCGGCCCTTCAGCCAGCATCCAGAGAAGAAAAGTGTGTGCAGCAGCGAACCGCACTCTTCCTGCCAGGTTAAAGGCCTCAGCATAAATAGTGTATGTGGTGAGCTGGAAAGGTGCTGAGCGGCTCCGGGAGCATTTTCAGATTCTCGCCGAAGCTCGAGCACTCCAGCACTCATAGGCTCGTAGTGTCACTCAGGATGCACTCGACCAGCCCACAGCTGTAGGGCAGCGGTTCGGTGAGGTAGCTTACTGCCTCGGCCC
>NC_014221.1:0-85000 GCF_000092425.1 Truepera radiovictrix DSM 17093 | reverse complement strand
CGTTGTCAAGGAAGCGCACGCAGGTGCGGACGTCCTCGCGAAACGCGTCCCAGGCGAAGTTCTCCAACCCTTCGCCGGTGACGTACGCCGCGAGGTTGATCGCGCCCAGGTCGCAGGGCTCGCCGGGGAAGAGGGGGATTTCGCCGCAGTTGTGCGCCAGCAGACCGTTGGCGTCAAAGGCGTGGACGTGTTCGACCGTGACATCAAACACCTCCTCCTCGCCGTCGGGGGAGATGGACACGATCTCGTCCGAGAAGCGCTCGCGGTCTAACGCCTTGTGCTCACCGTTTAGGTGCGCGGTGAGCCGCTGGCGTTTGGCGGGTTCCTCAAACCCCACGAGCGCCGCAAAGACGGCGAGGTTATCGCACGAGATCACCAACTCGTGCTCGGCGCGACACCTGTACGCGCGGCTGCCCCCGTTGCCGTCTGGCAGGGTGCGCCATCCCTCGGGGCGCCGGTTTTCGTAGCGCGTGCTCACGATGCCGAGCCTCGCCAGCATCCTTTGGGCCCTCACGAGCAGCTCGGCGTCCGATTGTGCCAACCGCACCGAGAACCCCTTGTCCTGATTCCCCTGCACCGAACCATCGGTGTCGAAGAGCCCGCACAAAAGCCCGCAGATGAGGTCGAAGCTCCCCTCCTCGAGCGCATCGGTGAGCGTTTTGTAACCCGGCCGGAGGCCATAACGCGCGGCGAGCTCGTAGAGGTCATCGGAGGCGATGCGCGTTTTTTCGGCTGTCTGTGTTACCCAGAGTGACGTGTTTGCGCCAAAGAGGTGCCTCAGCATCGCCGTGGCAAGCTCCGTCATCGTGGCGCGGCTTTCGCCCCAGAAGTCCAAGCAAGCGCGCCTTTTATCCTCGGCAAAGGTGCCGTCGCCGATAAGAGCGCCCAAGAGCCACCCTTCGGCAAAAGTACCCGGTCCCGCCCACGGGGCTACGCCGCGGTGGTTGCTTAGGAGGATGCGATCGCCCACCTTGAGCGACTCGAGCTCGGCCCATACCGCGTCCTGCACGTAGCGCGTCTGCCGAAGCACCTTTTTGAGCTTATGGTTGCCGGTAAGGCGCAGTTCAAAGCCTCGCTTGGTGCGAAGTTTAAACACCGGCTTTACACCTGTTGACCAGAAACCTTGCGACGTCAGACCGTAGGCTTTGCCGTCGACGACAGCGCAGAACTTTTTGCCGACGAGGTCGCCCACTCTCCTGGCGCCGAGCTGCGTTAGCACCCACGTGTCGGCCGTCACACAAGGGTTGGTCGCCTTGATCTCCCCCAGGCTCTCCCGCATCGGGTTAAACGCGTTGATGCGGTCGATGAAGATGAGCCCCGGTTCGCCCGTCTGCCAGGCGTGGTCGGCGATGTCTTGCAGCACCCCCGAAGAGAGCGTGCGTTTGGCCCTCTCCATAAAGGCGTCGCTGACGAGCACGGAGATATTGAAGGTGCTGATGTCGCCCTCTGTCTGCTCGCGGGAGAGGTCTTTGCAGGTGATGAAGTCCTCGATGTCGGGGTGCGTGACCGACAGGGTCGCCATCCCGGCGCCGCGCCGCGTCCCACCCTGACGGATCACCCGCAGCGTCGGCGCGAAGATGTAGCGCAGCGTCGCGACCGGCCCCGCGTGCGCCGCGCCACCCAACGAGGCCCAGAGGGCGAAGTTGTCGAACACCTCAACCGCAAACGACGATGGGCCGCTGCTGTTACCCCCCGAGCCTTTGACGGGCGTCCCTTCGGCGCGCAGCTTGGAGAGGTCGAGCAGGACGTCCTCGCCCGCTAGCAGCTTGGTGACGCTCTCCCCCGCGCTCTGCCAGATGCTCTCGACGGAGTCGCCGACCGCCGTGACGTGCAGCGCCGAGGGTACCTCGTCGGGCTCGAGAAACTGCGCGCAGCGGTAGCCCTTGGTGGTGTACTTGCCGTGCACGAGGTCCATATAGGTGCCGGTCTTGACCTTCGCGTAGTCGGGGTGCGCCGGGGAGATCGTCAGGTAAAGCTTCCCGACGGGCCGCGTAAAGGGACGTTTGGGCGGCAGGGGGTCGAGGCAGAGGCCGTTGCCGCCGCCGACTTTGGTCACGAGCGCCAGCTTGGTCGCTAACCGGATGACCCACGCGTCCGTCCCGACGACCTCTGGGGAGCCGTCCTGAACAAAGCAGTTGAGCACGTTGCCGTGACCCGTCGCGGCACCCGCCAACACCCGCCCACCGGGGCAGAAGCGCTTGGAGACCATGAGGTCATAGAAGCGCGCCTCGTAGCGCGAGCGCTCCCCTTCCGCCTCCGGCGAGGCCACCCACGCGGCGACGCGCCGAAACATCCCCAGCACGTCCTCGTCGCCGGGCTGGAAGTACTGGCGTTTGGCGATCGCTACCGCGTGCTCGTCGAAACGGGCGAGCACCTCGGGCGAAGCGGCTTTCAAGTTGGTCATAGCAACCTCCGAGCGAGCGCTGGGGGCCTCGATCCCGCTAACCCCTCATCTACGGATGTGGTACAGCCACCATCAAGCTGCGCATTTTGCTACATTTACACATCACACTTTAGGGAATGCGGCGCCGGCGCGTCAACCCCTAGGCCCCGCGTCAGAGCACCCGTGACCGCCGCATACCGTACCATATGCTGTAGGTTAGCACCTTTTCACGGCTAGATGTTGAGGGTTCGCCCCGCAGTCGCTGCGCGACCAGAGCACTATACCCTGAAGTTTCCGGCCCGTCTCGGGGGGGCAGCTCAGCAGGCCGCCCCCGACGGCGCTGGCGCGCGCCGCGCCGAGGATGTGAAAAAGGTCACTCCGGGGTCGGCGCCCATCGTCGGCGCGGCGCAGGGGGTGACGGGCGGCGGATCGGTACGGACGCTTAGTGCCTAGTGTAGGAAGTGCCGCCGCCCCGTCATGACCATCGCGAGGCCTAGCTCGTTGGCCGCTTCGATGAGCTCGCCGTCTTTCACCGACCCCCCGGGTTGAATCACCGCGGCGACGCCGGCCTCCGCGGCCACCTCGAGCCCGTCGCGAAAGGGGTAGAAGGCATCGCTCGCGCAGGCGCCCCCGCGGGCCCGCCCAGCGGCCTTCTGGGCGGCGATGCGTGAGGCGTCCACACGGCTCTGCTGCCCCGCGCCAATGCCGAGCGCTTGACCATCCTTGACGAGCACGATGGCGTTGCTTTTGGTGTAGGCGCACACCACCCAGGCGAGCTCGAGGTCGCGCCACTCGGCGTCCGTCGGCTGGCGCTCGGTGACGACGCGCCACGCCGCGCGCTCGGGCAGCACCGTGTCGGGCTCCTGCACCAAAAAGCCGCCGTCGATGGGGCGCAGCTCCCGCGCTGGGCGGTTGGGGGGCGGCGCCTCCAACACGCGCAGGTTTTTGCGCTTCGCCGCGAGACGTTCGGCGACGCCCGGCACGAAGGCAGGGGCGATGAGCACGTCCGCCTTGGGGTTGGCCAGCAGCTCGTCGGCGAGGGCCTCGGAGACGGGGCGGTTAAGCGCCACCACGCCGCCAAAAGCGGACTTGGGGTCGGCTTCGAAGGCCCGCCTGTACGCCCTCTCGATGCTCTCGCCCAGCGCCACACCGCAGGGGTTGGCGTGCTTGACGATGACAGCGGCTGGCGCCTCGCCCAACGCGTGCACGAGGCGCCACGCGGCCTCGGCGTCGAAGAGGTTGAGGTAGGAGAGCGCTACCCCGCTGCGCTGCACCGCCTCGTCCCAACACCCGCGCCGACCCACCTCGCGGTAGCGTGCGCCGCGTTGGTGCGGGTTCTCGCCGTAGCGCAGGCTCTGGGCGCGCTCGAGCCGCAGCGTCAGGGTCGGCGGCAGCGCGGCGTCCGCTTCGGGCGCGTGGCCTTCGGGCTGGGCGTCGGGGGGGGTGAGCTGCGCCGCCAGGTAGCGCTCGATGGCGGCGTCGTAAGCGGCGGTGTGCGCGAACGCCTTGTGCGCGAGCTCGAGGCGCAACCCGGCGCCCCCCCCCGAACGCAGCGCCGCTAGCACGCGCGGATAATCGGCGGGGTCGCACACGGCAAAGACGCGGGCGTGGTTTTTCGCCGCCGCGCGCAGCATCGCCGGGCCGCCGATATCGATGTTTTCGACCACCTCGGCGAAGGGGGCACCCCGGGCGACCGTCTCGCGAAAGGGGTAGAGGTTGACCACGAGCACGTCGATGGGGGTGATGCCGTGAGCGCGCAGCGCCGCCTCGTGGTCGGGCGCCGAGGTCGCGAGGAGCGCACCGTGCAGCTTGGGGTGCAGCGTTTTTACGCGCCCGTCTAAGATCTCCGGGAAACCGGTCTCGTCGGCGACCCTCCGGACGCTGAGCCCGGCCCCCCGTAGCTGCTCGTAGGTCCCCCCCGTCGAGAGCAGCTCGCACCCTAATTCCTGCAGGGCGCGCGCGAAGGGCTCGAGGCCGGTCTTATCGGAAACGCTGAGAAGGGCTCGCATAAGCCCAATGTACACAACCGGCGGGTCGAGGAGGGCGGCGGAACAGGGGCAGTTGTGAGCCACGAGCAACGAGCCACGGGTGATCCCCCATGGCTCGCTACTCAGCGCTGGCTTCGCTCTACTGCGCGCCGCCCGTCTGCGGCGCTTGCAGGGGTTCGCCACCCGTCATCGCGCCGCCCGTTTGCACGCTCTCCGGCGCTTCGGCCACGAGCAGGTTCTCCACCGGCGTCTCCTGGCGGCGCTCCTCGAGCCACGCCTCTTGCAGCTCCCGGCGGTTCTGGTTGAGAACCGCCTGTTCGACGAGCGCGCGCACCTCCTCTAACGGCCGGACGCGCTCGGGGGTGCGGGCGGCGACGAGCACGACGAACTGCCTTTCAGTTGCCCCCTCGCCACCGGTCAGCGCGCCACCCGTCATTGCGCCACCCGTCATCGTGTCGGGGTCGACCGGCACCTCGACGCTCAGCACCTCGGAGATCTCCAACCCGCCGTCGCCGGCAATGGGGGTCATACCCCCCTCAAAGTCGAAGAGGGCGGCCTCGATCGCTTCGGGTTGCCCCCCCGGCGTGAGCGTGCCGAGCCTTTCGGCGCTGCCGCCAGCGGCCTCGGCCTCCTCGCGCAGCGCCTCCCCCGCCGTGATCCCCTCCGCCAAGACCGCCTCACGAAAGGCCGCCGCCGCGGCTTCGCCGGTGAACGTAAAGCGCGTCACGGCGGCCTCGGCGGGCTGCGTAAAGAACGCCTGGTTCTCCTCGTAGTAGCGGGCCACCTCGTCGTCGCTCGCCTCGGCCTCGCGGCTCACGTAACCGAGCACGCTCTGCGCGACCTGCGCCCGCGACCCCACGAAGGGCACCCCGAGCGCGTCGGCGCCCTGGTAGGCGAGCTCGCGGTCGATGAGCTGCTCGAGCACCCCCGGTTTGATCGACTCGGCGATGACGTCGGCGAACCCCGGGCTGATGAGCCCCTGCAGCTGCGGGCTCAGGTAGGTGTTGCGGTTGAGTTCGGCGGCGCGGATCTCGTGGTCACCCACGCGCGCCACGACCGGATTCTCGTAGACATAAGGGCTCCCCGCAGGGGTCTCGATGGTCGCTTCTTCGCGCAGCGTGCGCAGCGCCGCCTCCTGCGCACCGGTCTCCTTGGCGGCGAGGGCGTCCTCGCGCACCTGCTCCTGCACCTCTTCAAAGGGGCGGGGTTGGGGCGGTTCATACGCCTCGACCGAAACGATGTAGAACGCCCCGGCGGCCTCGATGGGCTCCGTGAGACCGGTTCCCTGAAGGGCGAAAGCCGCGTCGGCCACAGCCGTCGGCAGAGCGACGCGGGTCACGGGTCGCGGGTCGCTCTCCCCTTCGGCCGCCCCGAGAGCGCCCCCCTGCTCGGCACGTTCGGTCGAGTGTTCGCGAGCGAGCGCCGCGAAGTCCTCGCCGGCGAGCGCGCGCGCGTAGAGGTCGTTGGCGAGCCCCTCGTCGGTGACGACGAGCTGGCGCGCGACGATGCGCGGTTCGCTCTGGTAGACGTCCCGGTTCGCCTCGAAGTGGGCCCGCACCTCCTCGTCGGTGACCTCGAGGTCGCCCGCAACGCTCTCTAAGTAGCGCTCGCGCTGGAGCTGCTCGCGCATCAGGGCGCGAAAGCTCTCGTCGGTGTAACCGGCGCTGCCGATGAGGTCGAGGTAGGCGCGGTCGTTGGCGCTGCCGGCGACCCCCTGCTCCTCGCGAAACGCGTTGACGCGCGCGCGCACCTCGGCATTCGAGACGTTGACGCGCGAGGCGGCTTGCCTCAAGAGCTCCTGGTCGATGAGCTCGTCGAGCAGCACCTGCTCGAGGTCCTCGGCCGCAGGGCCCTCCTGAACGGCGTTAAAGGGCGGGGTCGCCTCGAAGCGGGCGACGTCGACCGTGCGGATCGGTTGGCCGTTGACGAGCAGGGCCGCCTCCGCCTGCTGCGGCTGCGCCCCCCCGAAGAGCGTCCCGGGGGTAAAGGCGATCACCATGCTGACCAGGAGCGCGATGGCGATGAGCCACAGGATAACCGTGTTCGTCTGTTTGCTAAGCCTCATCCTCTTGATAACCTCCTGCGCCAGGGGCTCGGATGCTCCCTGACGTCGTGGCCAAACACTTGGCAACATCGGCGCAGCGCCCGTAAAACGCGCGCCGCAGAGCGCTGCCGCGAGCGCCCGCGCGCCGCCACGTCAGCTCGCGGTGACGGCTAACGAGGTCGGCGAGCGACGCCAGCTAACGATGTCAGCCGACGATGTCGGGCAGCGCTAGCATCTCGCGGGGTTTCGCGGTATAGTGGGCGCCAGGGCCACGCCCTACGCTCACGCGCCCGTAGCTCAGCCGGATAGAGCGTTCGCCTCCGGAGCGAAAGGTCACAGGTTCGAATCCTGTCGGGCGCACCATCCTGACGAGACCAGCCACCAAAACCGCTAGGAAGTCTAACACGCACCCTTGGGGGTGCGTGTAAAGGCTTTTTGGGGAGTCAGCCAAGGCGCGTTAAAGGCTCTCTCACGCCCTTCACAGCGCGCTCGCGCCCCCCTTACCAGCGCGGCAGCCCGCCCGCAGGCCGCCGCCAGGGCTGCTCGAGCAAGATGCCCTCGCCGCTAAAGCTGCGCACGGGCTCCCCCTCGATAGCCACCCGGACGCGCGTCACCGTTGCAGGGTCACTCAGCGTGTAGAGCAGCTGAAAAAGCCGCCCCTGCATGAGGGCGGTGCCGCCGCCCGCCGCGAAGGCGGCGCTGAGGTCGACCGCGACCTCGTCCCCCGTCACCCGCAGCGCGCGCACGCGCGCGTCGGGTGGAAAGGCGCTGCTCAGCCCCCGCGCGCGCTCGGCCCCGGTCGGCCCGTCGCGTAGCGCTAAGAGCGCAGCCCCCAGCACGGCCTCGTCATCCGCTGCGCTTAGCGGCGCGCTCCGCCTAACGGGCTCGAGCGTCAAGTACGTCCCAGCGTCGCGCACAAAGTAGACGCGGTAGGTGCGGAAGGTACCGGCCGCGGGCGACGGCCGTTCGGGCCGGAGCGTCGACCACCCCACCCACCCGAGCGCCACCCCCACGATCACATAGGCCGCCACGCGGAGCCCCCAACGACGTCGTGGCCGCGCCGTCGGCGTCATCGGCGGGGCGCTGCGCCCTTACCGTTCGGCGAGCCGCCGCGCTTCGGCGGCGAAAAAGGCGTAGGTCTCGTCGGCGGGCTCGAGCGCTGAGGCCTGCGCGTACGCCGCCGCCGCTTCGGCGTAACGCCCCCCCTCGAAGGCGAGCCGTCCGAGCCACCCCCACGCCTCGGCGTAGGCGGGGTCCTCGCGGGTCGCCTCGGCGAAGGCGGCCTCGGCGGCCGCTAGGTCGGCGTCTGCGTAGGCGCGCAACCCGCGGTTAAAGGCGCTCACCGCCGCCGGCGCCACCCCGCTCTGCGCCCGCGCCTCCTCGAGGAAAAAGCGCGCGCGCGCGTCGTCGGGCGAGAGCGCCACGACGCGCTCCCAGTAGGTCGCGGCGCGCGCCGCCTGACCCGTCTCCTGGTAGCTGCGAGCGGCCCAGGTCGCGGCCTCCAAAAACTGCGTGTTAGCGTCGCTGGCAGCGGCAAAGCGCTCGGCGGCCTCCGCGACGCGCCCTTGGCTGTAGAGCCCTTGGCCCTCCAAAAAGGCGCTCCCCGCCTCCGCCCCCCACGTCCTTTGCAGCGCGATCTGCTGCATGAAAAACCCCGCCCGCTCGTGCTCGGGGTCGCGCGCTAGCAGCGCCTCGGCGTAGCGTTGAGCGACCTCCGGCTGGCCCGCCTCGAGCGCCGTGCGCGCCGCCCAGACGAACGCCTCTTCAAAGTCGGCGTTGGCCTCGGCGGCGCGCGTAAAGGCCGCGAGCGCCCCCTCGAGGTCGCCCCCGTCGTAGGCCGCCAGCCCCTCGTGAAAGGCGCCGCTCGCCTCCGCGCCGAAAGCGAGCTGCTGCTCGCTGCGCCCGAGGTAGTAGCGCGCCGTGGGGTCGTTCGGCCGCAGCTCGAGCACGCGCGCCCAGTGCGCCCGCGCCGCGACCGAGTCGCCGCGCTCTAGGGCGATGCGACCGAGCCAGGTGAGCGCGTCGACGTTTTCGGGGTCGAGCTGCACCATACGGCTAAAGACCGTCTCGGCCGCCGCGAGCTCCCCGGCGGTGTAGCGGGCGTAACCGAGCTCGCGCCCGGCGGCGAACATCTGCGCGAGGTCGTCGGCGCTGAGCTCACCGCCAGCTTGCAGCAGCGCTTCCCAAGCGTCCCACGCGCGCACGTCCCACGACAGCGTGCTGTAGGTCTCGGCGAGGAAGCGAAGCACCTCCGGGTTGTGCGGCTCGAGCGCGCGCGCCGCCTCCCCCTGGCGCACCGCCTCGCGCCACAGCGGGCGGTCGAAGGTCGGCGCGCCCTGGTAGGTCGCCCGCGCCTCGGCGACCGCCCGCTGCGCCGCAGCGAGCGCCTGCGCCGCGGCGCTCACCTCCTGCCCCCACCCCACCGGCGCGAGGGCGAGCGCGAGCGCGACGACACCGCTTCGGACCCGTTTCGCGTTCCCCATAGACCCAGTGTAGCGCAGCCCCGAAACCGTTAGGTTTGTAGGTGCTGAAAGCGATGAAAGCCGGGCCGCTGCATCCTCTTCCCTTGACCCGCCCTAGCGCGTGGGATAGCGTGAAGCTTTGGAGGCGCGACGATGTTTGAAAGCTTAGGCGACAGATTACAGGGAGTGTTCGATTCCCTACGCGGGCGCGGCAGGTTGACCGAAGACGAGGTGCGCGCGGCGCTGCGCGAGGTGCGCGTCGCCCTCCTCGAGGCCGACGTCTCGTTGGAGGTCGCCCGCGACTTTACCAAACGCGTGCAGGAAAAAGCGGTCGGCTCCGAGACGCTCATGTCGCTGCAACCCGATCAGCGGGTGATCGCCATCGTGCACGACGAACTCGTCGAGCTGCTGGGGGGCAAAACCGCGCAACCCAGCCTTAAAAACGACGCCAACGTGTGGCTGCTCCTCGGCTTGCAAGGGGCCGGGAAGACGACCACCGCGGGCAAACTCGCCTACAAGTACAAAGCGCAGGGGCGCAGACCGCTGCTGGTCGCTGCCGACACCCAACGCCCCGCGGCGCGCGAGCAGCTGCGCGTGCTCGGCAAGCAGATCGGCGTCCCCGTCTTGGAGGTCGAGGACCACGAGACGCCCGCACGTACCCGGGCGCGGTTGCAGGAGGTGTTGCGCACCACCTACCACGACCTCGTGATCGTCGACACGGCGGGGCGGCTGCAGATCGACGAAGCCCTGATGGACGCCGTCGCCGAGCTTAAAGCGGAGCTCTCACCCAGCGAGACGATGCTCGTCATCGACGCCATGACCGGCCAGCAGTCGCTCCCCGTGGCCAAGACCTTCGACGAGCGCGTCGGCGTCACCGGTTTGATCATGACCAAGCTCGACGGGGACGCGCGTGGCGGGGCGGCGCTGTCGGCGCGGCACGTCACCGGCAAACCGATCTACTTCGCCGGGATGAGCGAAAAGATCGACGGTCTGGAGGCGTTTCACCCCGACCGCATCGCCGGCCGCATCCTCGGCATGGGCGACGTGCTGACGCTGATCGAAAAGGCCAAGGCCCTAGAGGGTGACGACGAAGCGGACGCAGCCGCGACCCTCAAAGACTTCTCGCTGCAGGACATGCTCACGCAGATGCAGAAGATCAAGCGGATGGGGTCGTTTACCGAGATCCTGAAGATGATCCCCGGCGCCAGCCGGCTCCTCCCCCCCGGCGCGGAGATCGACGAACGCGAAATCGCCCGCATCGAGGCGATCATCTCCTCGATGACCGAGCGCGAGCGCCGCCAACCGAAGCTGCTCAACGCCAGCCGCCGCAAACGCATCGCGGCGGGCTCGGGCACCAGCGTGCAAGACGTCAACCGCTTGATGAAAAACTACGAGCAGATGAAAAAGGTCATGAAGCAGCTCGGTCGGCGCCCGCCGGGGCGCGGGCTGCCGGGCCGCGGGCTCGGGCGCTAACCTCACGTGCGCCCACACTAGTCAGCAACGGCCAGCATCGTGTAGGATGAAAAGGTTGCCTAGCGAAGCTGGGCTGATGCCTAGGTTAGTACCAGCTAACAGAGAGAGAGTGATGATGGTTAAAATCCGCCTGATGCGCCTCGGCGCGAAGAAAAACCCCCACTACCGCATCGTGGTCGTCGACGCCCGCAAACGTCGCAACAGCGCCTACATCGAGTCGCTAGGGTACTACGACCCGCGCGAGACGGTCGCCGAGCCCCTTAAGGTCAACGCCGAGCGCGCGCAGTACTGGCTTTCGCAGGGTGCGCAGCCGACCGACACCGCCCTCAAGCTGCTCGAGCGCGCCGGGGTCGACGCCGGTAACGTCGACGTCAAACGCGGCAAGGCCTACGCTGCTCGCACCCAAGCCGCCCAAGCCCAGGCGTAAGGGGCTTCTAGGCCCGCGCAGCAGGCTCTAGCGGCAAGCCCGTGGGGCACGCGGGGGCGCTCTGTGAGGTCGTATGGTCGTCGAACTGGTCACCTATATCGCCCAAAACTTGGTCGCCGACCCCGACCGGCTCGAGGTTGAGGCGCGCGAGGGGGGCCGCGGGCTCACCATCAACATCCGCTGCGCCAAAGGGGACGCGGGGCGCATCATCGGCCGCGGCGGTCGCACGATTAACAGCATCCGCACGCTCGCCCGAGCCGCCGCCGAGGGTCACGAACGCGTCGAAGTCCAGCTCGTCGACGCTTAGAGCATGGCCCTCGCGCCACCCGAAGGGTCGGTGCTGCTCGGCACCCTGGGTAAAACCTTCCAGCTTCAGGGGGGACTCCGCTTCTACGCCCTCGGCGAGGCCGAAGCCGCCGCCATAGCGGCGTTGCAGCGCGTTTTCGTCGCGGGGTTCGGGGAGCGCGCGCTCGCGCGGGTGCGGCCGGTAGGTGCGCAGCAGATCGTCTACTTCGTGGGCGTCGACACCCCCCAAGCCGCCAAGGCGCTCGTCAACGCCGACGTCTACGCCCCCAGGGCGGCCTTGCCGGAGCTCGAGACGGGGTTTTATGTCGACCTCCTTCTGGGGCTTCCCGTACGGCTCGGCGGCGAGGTCATCGGCGAGGTCGTCGAGGTGATCCCGAAGGCCACGGCCCTCGGGCAAGACCTTCTCGTCGTCGACACCGGGGAGAGCGAGCACCTCATCCCGCTCCAGGCCGACTACGTGCACCTCCATGAGACGCACGTGCAGCTCACCAATCCCCCCGAGGGGCTGTTGGAGCCTTAGAGCGCACGGACCTCCCCCTACGCCGCTCCGCGTACACCCATAGCACCACGCGCAACGATGCACTACACGGTCCTCACCCTCTTCCCGCAGCTCATCCGCCCCTGGACCGAGGAGGCGCTCCTCGGCCGCGCGGTGAGATCCGGGCGCATCTCCTTCGACATCCGCGACCTGCGCGAGCACGCGGGGAACAAGCACCGCCGCGTCGACGACACCCCCTACGGGGGCGGCGCGGGGATGGTCATCCGCGTCGACGTCGCCGCGCGGGCGCTCGCCGCGGTGCGCGAGGTGAGCGCCCCAGACGAGGTCATCCTGCTCACACCGGCGGGTGAACCCCTGACGCAACCGCTCGCCGAGACGCTCGCCGCCAAGGGACACCTCTGCTTGCTGTCGGGCCGCTACGAGGGCTTCGACGCGCGCGTCGAGACGCTCGTGACGCGCGAGGTCAGCGTGGGCGACTTCGTCATGATGGGGGGCGAGGTCGCCGCGCTCGCCCTCATCGAGGCGACCGCCAGGCTCTTACCCGGCGTCTTGGGCGACGCCGAGAGCTTCGCGCAGGACTCGTTTACCACGGGGCTTCTCGACTACCCCGAGTACACGCGGCCGCTCGAGTGGGAGGGCCAGCGCGTCCCCGAGGTGCTGCTAAGTGGCCACCACGCTAACGTCGCGCGCTGGCGCCGCGAGAGGGCTTTGGAGCGCACGCTAAAGCGCCGCCCGGAGCTGCTGGAACGGGCGGCGCTGACAGAGGCCGACAGGGCGTTTTTAAGGGAGCTCGGGCGCGAAACGGACGCCCCTGAAAGCTAGCGAGGCGGCCTGGCCTCTGGTAAACCGGTGGACCGGCCCGAGGCTCGCAGTGCGTCGTGTGACGCGAGGTGACGCCCGCGCCTTTAGGTCGTTTAGGTCAGTTCTCCCCCGCCGGCGCTGCGCCGCCCGTTTCGGCCCGAATGCGCGCGATGACCTCTTCGGTGATGTCGGGGACGCTCTCAGCACCGTAGACGATGAGCTGCGACGCCGCCGCGACCTCGCGGTTAAAGACCAAGGTGTAACCGTTCTCCTCGGCGATCTGCCGGATAATGGCGTCGATGGCCTCCTCGGCGGGCCGCGCCGCCGCCTGGATCTCCTCTTGGTAGCGCGCTTGGGTCTCCTGGTAGGTGCGCTGCGAGAGCTCGAGGGTGTCGCGCTCCTCGGCGGTGAGCTGTTCGCCCGCGTTAAAGCGCGCCAAGAGGGGCTGCAAGGTCGCAGCGATCTCCTCGAGTTCGGCGCGCGCCCGCTCGGTGAGCTGCGCGGCCTGTTGGCCCGCGGGGTGCGCGGCGAGCACCTCGGCGGTGCGGATAAAGGCGATGCTAAGGGGCTGCTGCGCCATCCCGAAGGGCGCGAGCGCGAGGGCGACGAGGAGCGCGGCGGCGACCCTGCGGGGGCGGGGGAAAAGACCTGTCATGACCGGCAGTCTACCAAGGCCGCTATGAGAAGTCATCCGCGGCGTCGCTAGCCTCCTTTCACCAAACGCACGCTGCCGAAAATCGCACGCGCTGCCCCTTAGGGGCCCCGTATACTCCCCCCGTGATGCTGTGGACCCTTAGCGCGGGCCTTTTGGGGGCGCTTATCGGCTCGTTCGCCAACGTCGTCGTCTACCGGCTGCCGCGGGGTGCGTCGGTGGTCTGGCCGGGGTCGCACTGCCCGCACTGTGGCCGCGCCTTAGGGGCGCTCGAGCTCGTCCCGGTGGTGTCGTGGGCGCTCCTGAGCGGCCGCTGCCGCGGTTGCCGCGGGGCGGTCTCCGCGCGCTACCCACTCGTCGAGCTCCTCATGGCGCTCGGTTTCGCCGGCCTCGCCGCCCGCTACCCGCCGGAGCGCTACGGCCTTACCGCCCTGCCGCTGTTGGCCCTCTTTGCGCTCCTCGTCATCCTGTCGCTCATCGACCTCGACACGCACACCCTGCCCGACGCGCTGACGCTGCCCGCGCTCGCCGTCGCCCTCGTGGGCAGCTTCGCGTACGCGCCGGGGAGCGGCCTACCGGACCCGCGCGGGGCGCTCTTGGGCAGCGTGCTGGGCGCCGGGGGGCTCGCCCTGCTCAACCGCTTGGGGCGCTCGGGATGGACCAGGTGAACGTCGCGGCCCTCGGGGGCGCGGTCGGGGGGCTCGCTGCCGGGCTCGCGGCGGCGGCGCTGTCGCTCGCGCTCAACCTCGCGCTGCGCCGCACCCTGCGGCTCTCGGAGGGCCCCCTTTACGCGCTGTGGGCGGCGGCGCTGCTCGCCTCGCCCCTCTCGCCGATCATCTCCCCCCTGGGGGCCGCCGTCGGTACGCTCGGTGCGGCCGGGGCCGTCGCCATCTTGGGCGCCCTCTACTGGTGGCTGCACGACTGGGGGGGGCGCGAGGCGCCCGTGCGCGCGGCGCATCCCGGCGCCGAGACGGCTGGGGACGCCCCCAACGTCGCCAGAGCCATCGTCGGTGACACCGCCACCGAAGGCACCACCGAAGGCGCCGCCGAGAACACCGCCGAAGGCCCCGACGAACCCGTCGCGATGGGCTTCGGCGACGTCAAGCTCGCCGCCGTCTTGGGGGCGCTTTTAGGACCTCAGAACCTCCTCGTCGGCCTGCTCCTTGCGTTCGTGCTGGGGGCGGTGGGCGGCGCGGCGGGGCGCGCTTTCGGCGGCGCGCGCGTCGTCCCCTTCGGCCCCTACCTGGTGCTCGGGACGCTCGCGGCGCTCCTCTTCGGGGACGCGCTCGCGGCGTGGTACCTCGGTCTGCTGGGGCTGTAGCGCTTGCGCTATACAGGCTGTTGCATATAGTATCGCTCCGGGCTCGAGTCCAGAAGGCCGAGGGCGCCGCGGGTAGCACCTCCATCTCACAAGCCCTGCCGCGAGCCCCACCCCACACCGTAGGACGTGCTTATGTCTTCACCCACCATCATCGAGAGCTTACGGGGGCGCGACCTGCTCGCGCTCAGCGACCTCACCCGCGACGAGTTCACGGGGCTCTTAACGAGCGCTTTAGAGCTGAAAAGGGGTTGGCAGGCGGGCGAGCGCCCCGCCCTCTTAAAGCACCAGACGCTCGCCATGATCTTCGAGAAGCAGTCCCTGCGGACGCGCTCGACGTTTGACATCGCCATGTATCAGCTCGGCGGGCACTCGGTGCTCTTGAGCCAGAACTATATCGGTTGGGGCGTGCGCGAGACCATCAAGGACGTCGCGCACAACCTAGAGCGCTGGACCCAGGGCATCATGGCGCGCACCTACGGGCACGGGACGCTTTTAGAGCTCGCCGAACACGCCGGCGTGCCCGTCATCAACGGGCTCTCCGACCTCCTGCACCCCTGCCAGCTCACCGCCGACTACCTCACCCTCAAGGAGACCTTCGGCGACCTCGAGGGCCTCAAGATCGCCTTCGTGGGCGACGGCAACAACGTCTGCAACTCGCACCTAAACGCCGCCGCGCTCACCGGTACGAGCCTCACGGTCGCCTGCCCCGAGGGGTTCGAGCCGGACGCGGAGGTGCTCGCCGCAGCGCGCGCTAGAGGCGCCGACATCACCCTCGTCCGCGACCCGCGCGAGGCGGCCGAGGGCGCCGACGTGCTGTACACCGACGTGTGGATCTCGATGGGTCAGGAGGAGGAGGCGGTGCGCCGCCGCGAGGCGTTTCGGGGCTACACGGTGACGCTCGAGTGGTTAGACGGGCTCTCGGAGCGGGGCATCTTTATGCACGACCTGCCCGCGCACTACGGCGAGGAGGTCACCGAGGAGGTCGTCTATAGCCCCCGCAGCCGCGTCTTCGACCAGGCCGAGAACCGCCTCCACGCGCACAAAGCCATCTTGTTCCAGCTTATGCGGGACGGATGACGCGGCTCAAGGTCGGGGTGTTGGGTGCCAGCGGCTACGGCGGGGCGGAGCTGCTGCGGCGCCTCGTGACCCACCCTTTCGTCACGGTCTCCGGGCTCGCCAGCCGGCAGTTCGCGGGCCAAGCGGTCGCGGCCTGCTGGCCGCAGCTCGCCGGGGCGGCGCTGCCCGCTTTCGAGGACGCCGAGGCGGTCATCGCGGGGTGCGACGTGCTCTTCTGCGCGACCCCGCACGGCGAGACCGCGCCTTTCGTCCAACGGGCGCTGGCGGCGGGCAAGCGCGTCGTCGACCTCTCCGCCGACTTTCGCCTAGCGCCCAAAGACTACGCGGCGTGGTACGGCCCGCACCCCTACCCCGAGGGGTGCGCGCGCGCGGTCTACGGGCTGACCGAACTCCACCGCGAGGAGCTCCGGGGGGCCGAGCTGGTCGCCGTGCCGGGGTGCAACTGCACGGCCGGCAACCTGGCCCTGGCCCCACTGGCGCTGCACGGGCTCTTGGGCGAGCACGTCACCGTAAACGTCCTCACGGGGGTCTCGGGGGCGGGCCGGAGCGCCGCTTTAGGGTTTCACTTCCCCGAACTCAACGAGAACGCCCGGCCCTACAAGGCCGGGGGGACGCACCGCCACACCGCCGAGCTCGAGGACACCCTCGGGCGCGTCGCCGCGTTTGGCCGGCAGGTGAAGACGCGCGGGGATTTTGCCAGACCCACCGTGAGCTTTACCCCGCACCTGGTGCCGATGACGCGCGGCATCCTGGCGACCTGCACGGTGCGCCCCGACCCGGAGCACCCGGAGGCCGCGGGGCTCAGCACCGCGGCGCTGCTCGAGCGCTACGAGGACTTTTACCGCGGCGAACCGCTCGTCACGGTGCAGGAGGACTTGCCGCAGACAAAGGCCGTGTCGGGGAGCGACCGCACCCTCGTGAGCGTCCGCTACGATAAGCGCAGCGGCACCGTGACGGCGTTCGCCGCGCTCGACAACCTCGGCAAGGGGGCGGCCGGCGGGGCGGTTCAGGCGTTTAACGCCGCCCACGGGTTCGGCGAGACGCTCGGGCTCTTTACCCAGGGGGTGTGGCCGTGAACGCGACCCTAAAGCTGCCCCGGGGCTTTCGCACCGCCGCGCTCGCGGCGGGGATCAAGGCCTCGGGCCGCCCAGACTGCGCGCTCATCGCCGCCGACGCGCCCCTGCGGTGGGCGCTCGCGGCCACCACCAACACCCTCCAAGCCGCCTGCGTGGTGCGCAACCGCGCGCTCTTCACCGGCGAGCGGGCGGTGCGCGCCGTCGCCATCAATAGCGGCAACGCCAACTGCGCGACCGGCGAGGCGGGGGCGCGCGCCAACGGCGCCTTCGCCGCGGCTGCCGCGGCGGCGCTCGGGGTCGCGCCCGACGAGGTGCTCACGGCCAGCACGGGCGTCATCGGGGAGCCGCTGCCGGTCGACAAGTTGACTGCGGCCCTCCCCCGGTTGGCCGCAGCGCTCACGGACGACGCGGCGGGCCTCGCGCAGGCCATCCTGACGACCGACCTGGTGCCCAAGGTCGCCGAAGCGCGCCTCGAGGGTGGCGCGCGCATCGTGGGGGTCGCCAAGGGTTCGGGGATGATCCACCCGAACATGGCGACCATGTTCGCCTTCGTGATGACCGACGCCGACCTCCCCCAGGGGGCGCTGCGGGCGCTCTGGCCGGAGGTCGTCGCACAGAGCTTTAACCAGATCAGCGTCGACGGCGACACCTCCCCCAACGACATGGCCTTTTTGCTGGCCAACCCCCGCGTCGCGGTGCGTGAGGCCGCCTTCGCCGAGGCGCTGAGGCGGGTCGCGCGGGAGCTCGCCAAACGCATCGCGCGCGACGGCGAGGGGGCGACGAAGCTGCTCTGCGTGCGGGTCACGGGCGCCAGCAGCGACGCCGAGGCGCGCCGCGCGGCGCGGGCGGTCGTCGTGAGCCCGCTCGTCAAAGCTGCCGCGCACGGCTGCGACCCCAACTGGGGGCGCGTCCTGAGCGCGGTCGGGGCCTCGGGGGTGCCGCTTGCGCTGCCGCGCCTCAGCCTCCGCGTGCAGGGCGTGAGCGTCTACGCGGGGGCTCCCGCGCCCTTCGACGCCGCCGCGGTGTCGCGCAAGATGGACGCCGAGGAGCTCGTGCTCGAGCTCGACCTCGCCGCGGGCAGCGGCACGGGCGAGGCGTGGGGGTGCGACCTCTCAGCCGAGTACGTCACGATCAACGCGGACTACCACACCTAGCGCGCTGCGGCCAGACCGAGCGCCGAGGCGTCAGCGCCCGAACGCCAGGTGGCACGCCGCGAGGTCAAACAGGGCGTGGCCGACGCTCTTAAAGACGAGGGGTCCCGGTAAGGGATGCGCCTCCCCGGCGAGCAGTGCCTCTAAAGGCGTCGCCCGCTCCCACCCCCAGAGGCCCGCCGCAGCCGCTTGGATGAGGTCGCCCGCCTCGCTCCGCGCCCCCTCCAGCGTGTCCACCACGACGCTCGCCCCCGCGATCAGCTCGGGTGACAGCTCGGCCATCTCGGGCCGAAAGGCGCCGACCGCGCAGACCATCGCCCGTTCGGGCAGCGGCGCGCGCAGCACGGGGCGTGCGCTGGTGGTCGCGGTGACGATGAGCGAGACGCGGCCGAGCGCGTCGTGGGGGTCGCGAATAACTTCTGCTGCCATGCCTAAGCTGCGCGCGTGCGCCGCGAGCGCTTCGGCGCGTTCCTGCGTCCTCGAGGCGACGAGCACCCGCTCTGTCCCCAACCCCGCCCGAAACGCCTCTAGGTGCGCGCGCGCCTGCACCCCCGCCCCGACGACGAGGAGCGCCCCATCGGGCTCCGGCGCGAGCGTCTGCGCGGCCAGCAGCGAGAGCGCCGCCGTGCGCCGCCCCGTCACGGTAGCGCCGTCGAGGACGCCGAGCCGCACCCCCGTGCGCGCGTCCAGCGCCACGACCTCCCCCTGGATGGTCGGCAACCCCTGCGCGGCGTTGTCGGGGTGCACGGTGACGAGCTTCGTCATCGCCAGCTCGGGGTCGGCGGCGGGCATCGCTAGGAGCACGCCCCGTGCTGCCAAGGGTACCGCGAGGCGCTCCGGCACCTGGGCGCGCGCCCGCTCCAGGAGCGCCTCGCGGAGGCGCTCGGCGAGCGCCGGGTAGGGCAGCCTCCGCGCGGTCTCCGCAGCGGTGTAAAGTCGCATCACCCTCCCCCTAGCCCCCTAGACGATGTGCCGCTCGAGCAGCGTAGACGGCTGCGCAAACCGTTCCAAGCGCAGCGCGTCCACGGGGATAAAGGGCCTCTCCCCGACGGCCTCCGCCGCGATAATCCGCCCGACCGCCGCCGCCTGCTGCACCCCATGGCCGGAGAACCCGCAGGCGTTGAGCCACCCCGGCGCCTCCGCCATCTCCCCGAGGATGGGTGAGCCGTCGGGGGTCATCTCGTAAAAGCCCCAGAAGGAGCCCGCGGGGTCGACTCGCAGCGCCGAGAGCCACGGGAAGCGCGCCTCGCCGACCCGCCGGACGGTCGCCAGCCACCCCCAGTCCATCCCCTCGTGAAACCCCGGCGCCTGGTGGGGGTTGCTGATCGTAAAGATGAGCGTCTCGCCGTGACCGCGCAGCCAGAAGTTGCTCGCCGTGTCGACGGTGAGCGGGTACGACGGCGCCCCCCCGCGCCCGCCGTTGCCGCCGCGCGTGCGGTAGACGCAGCGCTTAAGGGGCGTCACGGGGACCTCGAGGCCCGCGAGGTGCGCCACGGCGCCCGCCCACGCGCCGGTCGCGTTGACGAGCACAGGCGCCTCGAAGGTCCCAACGGGGGTCGTGACGCGCCACCCGCTAGCGGTACGCGCAACCCGCTGCGCGGCCGCCCCGAGGTGGAGCTGCGCGCCGCGCCGCGCGGCCTCCTCGAGGTACACGCGCAGCACCCTCACGGGGTCGATGTAGCCGTCGGCGGGGCCGTAGGTGCACCCCGCGATCCCCTCGGGGACGAAGGGGACGTGTGATTGCGCCGCCTCGGGGCTCAGCACCTCGACGGGCGCCCCCACCCGCCGCTGCACCGCCACCCCCGCGAGGTGCGCCTCCCAGGCGTGCGCTGGCACCAAGAAGAGGTAGCCGTTGGGGACGTAGCCGCTCTCGGCGCCGTAGCGCTCCCCGAAGGTGCGGTACTCCTGGATGCTCTCCCACGAGAGCCGCACGTTGACCGCCTCGCTAAACTGAACCCGCACCCCCGCCCCGCTGCGCCCCGTCGACCCCTCACCGAGCGCGGACGCGCGCTCGAGCACCCGCACCCGCAGCCCCCGTTCGGCGAGGCGAAAGGCGCACGCCGCGCCGATGATACCCGCCCCCAGGACGAGCGCGTCGGCCGTCGTCGCGGCCACTACTCGGGCCGCCACGCGGGGTTCTCCCAGACGATCAAGGTCGCCCAGTTGTCCGACGCGCTGTCCTCGAGGTAGCCCGGCAGCAGCCCCCGCACCTCGAAGCCGTTGCGGAGCTGAAAGCTCAAGGTCGGGTCGGTGAGCTCGCCCGCCACGACCTTCGCCACATAGTCGTGCACGCTCAGCCGCCCCTTGTAGGCGCGGTAACCGGGCAGCAATCCCCCGGCCACGATGCCGCGCCGCCCGAGGCGCCGCACGACCTCCTTGCGCGCCTCGTAGAGCCGGCGCCCGATGCCGCGGCCGCGCACGTCCGGGTGCACGCTGATGTCGCCGCCGTAGTACCACGCACCCTGCGGGTCGTGGTGGGTGTAGAAGCCCCCGGCGATGATCTCCTGAAAGGTGTGGTCGGGGTGCTGCAGGTCGAAGTCGGTGAGAAACCCCGAACCGAGCCCGACGATCCGGTCGCCCAAGAGCGCTACGAAGTTGCCCTCGGGGAAGAGCCGCGCGTGGCTTAAAAAGTGCTCGCGTCGCATCCGTTCGTGCGGCGCCAGGGTGGGGTAGCAGTCGATCTGGAGCTGCTCGAGCCCCTCGGCGTGCTCGGGTCTTAAGGTGGTGATGAGGACGTCTCGCTCCACAGCGGCACCTGTGCGCTACACCCGGAAGTGCTCGTAGGCGTTCTCCGACGGCAACCCCCACACCGCCCAGAAGTCGCCGGTCGCGGGGCGCATGATGGCCGCGCCGCAGGTCTCGACGAACTTGGGCGGCGCGGGCCGCAGGCAGATCGCGCGCTCGTCGCGGGTGAGCGCCTGCAGGTCCTCGGCCGTGATGCCGTCGCCGCTTAAGAGCGCCTGCGCGTCTGCCAGCCGCCGCTCCGAGGAGGCCTGCGAGAGGGGGTCGCGCACCCGCTCGGCGGCGCGCGTCACCCCCGCCAGGCAGTGGTTGGTGTGCACGAGCGCTTCGCCCGCCAAGGGGGTGACGTGGTGGGTGGTCGAGGTCGCCTCGACGTTAAAGCCGCGCCCCGCAGCGTCTAAGATGAGGTAGTTGTGCGCCCCCGCCAAAGGCGCCTCCAGCAGCACCTCCAGAGCCTCGTCGGCCTCGCTGCAGGTGAGCATCTGCCGCACCACGAAGGGCCAGGTGACGCCGACGCGCCCGTCGGCGCCCAAGAGGTTGTTGATGCCGACCGCCACGCCGAGCGCGTTCATGCCGATCATCCCTAGACAACCGACGGTCGAGAAGGCGAGAAAGGGGGGCGCCCCCGCGGGGGCGCCGCGCAGCAAGATCACGTGCGGCGTCGCGCCCGCGTGCATGTCCCAGGTCTGACCGAGAAAGCCCGACCCGAGCGCCGCGCGCGCGTTCGGCACCAAAAAGGCGGTGCAGTTGTCCGCCGCGCTCGGCGCTGCGGCCCCCTTGGCCGCGCCGTAGACGGTATCGATAAAATCGGTAAAGCCGCCCACTACGACCAGCTCGGCGAGCGTCAACCCGGTCGCCGCGGCCATCCCCGCAAGCTCCTCGGTGAGCGCCGGGCTGTAGCGGCGGTGCGCCGAGACGCACGCTTCGGCGAGCGCCAAGACCTCCTCGCGGGGGACGTCGCGGCCCGCCCAGGCGCTCTCGCCGGCGAGGCGGACGCGCTCCTCGGCAAAGGCGCGGATGGTGTCGCGGTGGGCCCGCCCGTGCTGCACCCCCATCTGGTAGGGCGTGCCGGAGAGCTCTTGAACGCGGATGCGGCGTGGGGTCATCGCAACTCCTGGTGGCGGCGCGTGGGGTGTGGCCCGTGGCTCATGGGGAGCACCACGGGCCACAAGCTACGCGCCAGGGGTTTAAAACGCATTATGCCCCGTGATCTCGCGGCCCAACACGAGCGTGTGGACCGCGTCGGTCCCCTCATAGGTCGCGACGGACTCGAGGTTGAGCAGGTGCCGGATGCTGGCGTGCTCCGTCAGGATGCCGTTGCCGCCCAAGAGGTCGCGGGCCGTGCGCGCGACCCGCTGCGCCGCGCGCACGTTGTCGCGTTTGGCCAGGGAGACGCGCGCGGGGGTGTCCTGACCGGCCTCCTTGAGGCGGCCCAAGTGGTAGGCGAGCAGGCTCCCCTTGGTGAGTTCGGCGAGCATGTCGGCAAGTCCCGCCTGCACGAGCTGCTTGTGCGCCAAGCTCTCGCCGAACAGCTCGCGCTCCGCCACGTAGCGCCGCGCCTCGTCGAAGCAGGCGTACCCCGCCCCGAGCGCTCCGAAAGCGATGCCAAAGCGCGCCGCGTTGAGGCATGAGAGCGGCCCGCGCAACCCCTCGACCGCCAGCTTGTTCTCGGCGGGCACCCGCACCTCGTGCAAGAACACTTCCGACGAGACCGACGCCCGCAGCGACGCCCGGCCGGGGATGCCGCGCGCCTCGAACCCCTCCGAACGGGTCTCGACGGCGAAACCGACGACCTGGTCGCTCCCCTCCTCTTTGGCCCAGACGATGGCGAGGTCGGCGATGAGCCCGTTTGTCGACCAGCGCTTGTGGCCGCTCAGCACGTACTCGCCCCCGACCCGACGCGCCGTGACCTTCATGCGGCTCGGGTCGGAGCCGCCGTGGGGTTCAGTCAGGGCAAAGCAGCCGACCGCCTCGCCGGTTGCCAGGGGCGGCAGCCAGCGCTTTTGAAGCGTTTCGGAGGCGTACTTGTAGAGGGGGTACATGACCAGGCTCGACTGCACGCTCAAAAACGAGCGCAACCCCGAGTCGCCGTACTCGAGCGCCTGGCAGACGAGCCCGTAGGCGGTGTGCGAGGCCCCTTGGCCGCCGTAGGCCTTGGGCAGGCTCACCCCGAGGAGCCCGAGCTCACCCAAGGCGCGCGGCAGGTGCGGCGGGAAGTGTTCGCGCTGCCACCAGTCGCCGATGTGCGGCAGGATCTCCGCGGCCACGAACGCGCGCATGGTGTCGCGCAAGCGGCGCTCCTCGGCGGTGTAGAGGGGTTCGAGGCCGTAAAAGTCGTCCAGGGCGACGCTCGAGCGCGCGCCAACATCGGTCTTCTGTGCGGTGCGGGTCACGAAAGGCTCCTTTACTCGTCCTGCGCCTATGGCTGATGCCCTATCTTACAGCGACCGCCTCCAGAGCGAGCGCTTCGGTAGTCTAGATGGTCTAGGCGCAGCAACGGGGGAGCCGTGAGGCTCCGCTAAGGGGCGGGGAAGAGCGCCAGAGCCTGCAGCTCGTCGAACGTCCTCACGTCGGGCAGCGGCGGGTAGGGCGCCCCCAGACGCGCCGGGTCTTCGCGACCGAAAAAGGCGAAAAACGTCACGGCGTCCTCGCCGAGGACGGTGTCGGTGTAGGCCTCTGGCGTCAGCAGCGCCTGCAGGGCGATCCAGCGGTCGAGCGGCGCGGTCGCCACAAAGGTCCCGGGGCCGCTCGCGACGGTCCGCTCGAGGTACCCGCCGGACGTCTCCAAACAGCCGGTGAGCGAGCGGCTGCCCGAACCCTCCACTTTGGTGGTCTGCACCTGGATAAAGAGCGTCGGCCCCCCTTCGCACATACCGAAGATGGGCACCGTGATCATCCCCACGGCGACGCGCCCCGAGACGACCGGCTCGAGCGCGACGCTGGTGTCGAGCAGCACCTCGTCGCCGCGCCGCGCGACGACGTAGAGGCCGGCGGCCTCCCCGTCTAGTTCAAACGCGATCGCCTCTTGCAGCACAATGAACGCTTCGAAACCGCCCGTAGGCCCGCCGTCGTAACGAACGGTGAGCTGCGCTGCGGCCCACGGCAGCAGGGAGAGTGCGAGGAGATAGAGCGTGATCAACGCGGAGCGGCGTAGGGTTTGGGCGGCTGTCAAGGTCACGGCGACCTCCCACGCGGTGAAGACACGTCGCAAACGGTCTAGAGGGACGCGAGCTCCCCTCGACCAGCCCCGAGCGTCAAGCGCTGCACACACTAGTTAGTTTAGCTAAAGTATCCACAACGAGCAAGGGGGTCGGTCGCGGACGTTACCCCCCACCTCTGCACCCCCCTTGCCGGCAGGTCCCCACCGCCGCCGTGGTAAAGCTGGAAGCGTGCCACAGACAAACGCGACACCCCACCCGGGCGCGCTTGCCGGCGTGCGCGTCTTGGACCTCTCGCGCGTGCTGGCCGGCCCCTACTGCACGCAGCTGTTTGCCGATCTGGGCGCGACGGTGTGGAAGCTCGAGGCTCTCACCGGCGACGACACCCGCCGCTGGGGGCCGCCCTTCGCCGAGGGGGAGAGCGCCTACTTCCTGTCGGTCAACCGCGGCAAAAAGGGCCTCTGTATCGACCTCAAACACCCCGAGGGGCGCGAGGTGGCGTGGCGGCTCGCGCTCGAAGCCGACGTGCTGGTGGAAAACTTCAAGGTAGGCGACCTCGCGCGCTACGGCCTGGACTACGCAAGCCTCGCCGCAGCCCACCCGGGGCTCATCTACGCCTCGGTCACCGGCTTCGGTCAGACGGGGCCGCGCCGCGCCGAACCCGGGTACGACGCCGCCATGCAGGCCTTCGGCGGGCTCATGAGCCTCACCGGCACCCCGGACGGGCCGCCCGTCAAGGTCGGCGTGGCGGTCGTCGACGTGCTCGCGGGGTTGCACCTCGCCGTCGGCATCTTGGCCGCGCTCTTCGAGCGCACCCGCAGCGGCCGCGGGCAGCACCTGGACGTGGCGCTCTTCGACGTGGCGGTTGCCTCGCTCATCAACCAGGCGCAGGGCTTTTTGCTGACCGGCACCCCGCCGCGCCGCCTCGGGAGCGAGCACCCGCAGATCGTCCCCTACGGCGCCTTTCGGGCGGCCGACGGGTTTCTCGTGCTGGCGGTCGGCAACGACGCGCAGTTCGTGCGGGCGTGTCTGGCGCTCGGGCTCCCCGAGCTGGCCGCCGACCCGCGCTTCGAGACCAACGCGGGGCGCGTGGCCGCGCGCGAGGAGGTCGTCGGGCGCCTCGCCGAGCGCCTAAAGGCGCAGCCGCGCGCGGTGTGGTTGGCGCGGTTGCGCGCCGCGAACGTCCCCGCGACCCCCGTCCAGAACCTCGCGGAGGTCTTCGCCGAACCGCAGCTCGCCGCGCGGGGGATGACAGGGAGCGTCCTCCACCCCGCTCTGGGCCCCCTCGAGGTCGTCGGCAGCCCCTTAAAACACCTCAGCCGCACCCCCGCCCGCCTCGGCGCGGCCCCGCCCCGCTTGGGCGAGCACACCGCGGAGGTGCTCCAGGAGGTACTGGGGCTCAGCGCGGAGGAGGTCGGGAGGCTCGAGCGGGAGGGGGCGCTCCGTACGCTCCCGGAGTCCCAGGAGGGCTGACGTACTCTTTGGTACACCACCTTGATGTACACACCCATCGCCCCAAGACTTTCGGGCGTTTATACTTCATCTAGCGCAACAGCTAGCTGAACCATGGGAGGCACCGATGCGTACGTTAAGGCTCTTTGTCGGTCTGCTGGTCATGCTCGTCCCCCTAGAGGCGACAGCCCAGAGCAACCTGTCGATCGCCACAGGGGGTACCGGAGGCACCTATTACCCCTTGGGTGGGGGCATCGCCGAGCTCATCAATACCCACGTCGAGGGATACCAAGCGGTCGCCGAGGCCACGGGGGCGTCCGAAGAGAACGTCGCGCTTGTTTTCCAGGGGGAGTCGGACATCGCCTTTGCGCTCGCCGACACCGCATTTCAAGCGTATTCGGGGAGCGGCAACTTCGAGGGTCGCCCCATCCCTTCACTACGCGCGCTCGGCGCCGTGTACCCAAATGCGCTCCACCTCGTTACGCTCGCCGGCTCAGGCATCGAGACCTTGGAGGACCTGCGCAGCGCGCGCGTCTCCATCGGCGCTCCCGGCAGCGGTACGGCGATCTCCGCCGAGGCGCTCCTCAGCGCCAACGGCATCTCGTTGGATGAACTTAGCGTGCAGCGCCTCGACTTTAACGAAACGGCTGCGGCGCTGCGCGACGGCCAGATTGATGCGGGCTTCTGGAGTGCGGGGCCACCCACCGCCTCGATTTTAGACCTCGCTACCACGCGTGACGTGCGCCTCGTCTCCCTTACCGAAGCGCAGATCGCCGCTGCACAGGAGCTCGACCCCTCGTACGCGCCCTACACCATGAGCGCCGGGACCTACCCGGGACAAGACGAGGAGGTACTAGCGCTGAGCACCCCGAACCTTTTGATCGTGGATGAGAGCCTCGACGAGACCCTCGTTTACGAGGTCACCAAGACGATCTTCGAGCACGTCGACGACCTTATCGCCATCCACCCCGCAGCCAACGACACCACCGTCGCGTTTAGCCTCGCGTCGACCCCCATTCCGCTGCACCCCGGCGCGGTGCGCTACTACCAGGAGGTCGGCGCCGACGTCCCCGAACACCTCATCGCTGGGGAGTAACGGGTGCGGAGAAGGCACCGTTGGCTCGTCGGCGCCTTGCTGCTGGGCGTAGCGGCCGCCCACGCCCAGCAGCTCGTCGTCATGCGCGACGACGGCGCGGTGCTGCTCCGCCTCGAGCTGAGCGCAGTACCCACCTGGGAGGTGCGCTGGTACCACTCGGTCGCCGGCTTTGAGGTGCGCGACCGCTACCGCTTAAAAGGGGGGCAGATGCTCCTGCAAGACAGCTACGCTCCCGACTTTGCCGCCGGTCTCGGCCACATTCCGGGGCGCGGGCGGCTCGAGTCAGACCCCAATGGGGGCTACTGGCTCCGCGAGATCGATGAGCCCGTACCCAACAACCGCTACGCGCTGCGCGTCGGCTCGGCGCGGGTCGATCACCGCCTCGTCCACGCGGGCCGGAGCATCTCACTGAGCGCCCTCGCCGCCGGGGAGCGCGTCACCCTGGCGGTCGTGCCAGCAGCCCAATCTCCGGCTGCTGACGTCACACCATGAACTCTCAACCCCCAGGTTCCCAACCCGCGAGCGACGTCACCCCGACCTTCAGCGACAACTCCCCTACGGCCCGCGCCCCTACAGCCCGAGCGGCGCTGGTCCTGAGCTCCCTGGTCGCCGTTGCACTGTCGCTTTTTCAGCTTGTCACAGCAGGCCTCGTCCCTCTCGGGCTCTTCTACCAGCGCTCGATCCACCTGTCGCTCATCTTGGTGCTCGCCTTTTTGCTCTATCCGGCGCGACGAGGGCGTCGCCGCGGTGCCCTAGGTTGGGCTTTTGACAGCGTCTTCATCGCCGGCAGCGCGCTCTCTGGCTTCTACCTGTCGTACAACCTAGACGCCATCATCGGCCGCACGGGGTTCTGGACCCCAACCGACATCGCGGTCGGCGTCGTGACCATCGTCACGCTCTTAGAAGCGAGTCGCCGGGTCATCGGGCTGCCGATCACCCTCATCGGCCTAGCGTTTATCGTCTACGCCATGGCGGGCGAGCGGGGCGCACTACCCTTTCTAGCCGACCTCCTGCCCGGCATCTTGGCGCACCGCGGCTACACCGTGGAGCGCATCGTTTCGACGCTCTACCTGGGTCAAGGGGGCATCTACGGCACGCCTCTAGGGGTAGCGGCCACCTTCGTCTTTATCTTTATCCTCTTCGGCGCCTTTTTGGAGGTCACGGGTGCCGGAAAGTTCTTCATCGACCTCGCCTACGCCGCAGCGGGACGACAGCGGGGGGGTCCCGCTAAGGCGGCGGTCGTGGCCTCGGCCTTTATGGGTTCGATTTCGGGCAGCGCGATCGCCAACGTGGTCACGAGCGGCGCCTTTACGATCCCCTTGATGAAACGACTCGGTTACAAAGCCGAGGAGGCGGGGGGCGTCGAGGCGGCGGCGAGCACTGGTGGTCAGATCATGCCGCCGATCATGGGAGCGGGCGCCTTTATCATCGCCGAATACACCGGGTTACCCTACGCCGAAATCGTCAAGCTGAGCGTCCTTCCCGCGCTCATGTACTTTGCCACCGTCTACCTGTTCGTCGACATCATCGCGGCCAAGCGCGGCATGACCGGGATAGCGCGCGCCGAGCTGCCGCGCATTCGCGAGGTGTTGCGAAGCGGTTGGCACTTTCTTTTGCCCCTGGGGCTGCTCGTCTACTTCTTGGTGCGCAACGTTTCACCCAACCGCGTCGGCTTTATCGCGGTCGTCTCCATCGTCGTCGTGGCGTTTGTGCGCGCCCTTCTGCAGCTTGCGCTACGCCGCTCCGAAGCGGCGACATCGGGTGCGGCCCAACTGGGACGTAGCGGGGCGCAAGGACTCTTCACGGCGCTCGCCGCCGGCGCTAAAAATGCCGTTCCCGTGAGCGTCGCCTGCGCCGTGGCCGGTATCGTCGTCGGCATCATCAGCTTGACCGGCTTGGGACTCAAGTTTTCCGCACTGATGCTCTCCTTTTCGGGCGGCAACCTGGTCCTCGCCATCGCGCTCGTCGCGCTCGCCAGCTTGGTGCTGGGTCTCGGGCTGCCGGTGACCGCCTCTTACATCGTGCTGGCGGTGCTGACCGCTCCGGCACTGCAGAGCGAGTTCGGCATCCCCCTGGTGATCGCCCACCTGCTGATCTTCTGGTATTCGCAAGACTCAAACGTCACACCGCCTGTAGCATTAGCGGCCTTCGCGGGCGCCGGTATCGCCGGTTCTGATCCCATGCGCACAGGTCTCGCCGCCTGGAAGTTCGCCAAGGGGCTCTACCTCATCCCGCTCTTTATGGTCTTTAACCCCGAGATCATCCTGGGGGGTACGCCGCAGGGGGTGGCGTGGAGTGTGCTTACCGCATTCGCCGCGCTCGGCGCCTTTGCCGGGGCGCTCGAGGGCTTTTTGTTCGCCCCCCTAAATCCTCTTTTACGCCTTCTGGCGGCTGCGGGGACGGTCGCCATCTTCTGGCCAAACATCTGGGTCGAAATCGGCGGCTTCGCGGCGCTCCTCGTGGTGTTCGCCGTCAACTTCCTCAAGGCTAAGCGTGAGGGGAGACTTGGGGTAGCGCAGGTCCAACCGCAGCACCCGGTGTGAAACGCTGCACTCACGGGTGTTGCGGTGAGATAGGCATGCGCACCTGAGGGTCTCGGGCAACTCGCCGTCACTCGGGCCGCAGCACCGCCGCCCCGTCCGGCTGCCACCACGCGACGACCTCGTCGCCGGGGGCAAAGCGCCCCTCGGCGCCCAGCTGACCGCCAGTGTTGGGCTGCCGCACGCTCAGGGTCGCGCTGCCGCTGACGAGGTGGTAGCGGGTGTCGGTGCCGAGGTAGTGCACCTCGGTGACCCTTGCGGCGAGGCGCACGCCGCCCGCGCCGGTTCCGTGGGTGGCGCGCGTCAAGCGGATGCGCTCGGGGCGCACCGCGAGGGTCGCGGGGCCGGAGGTCGGGGCGGCGGCGCCGAGCACGACCGGGAGAGTGCGACCGTCCGCTAGGCGAAAGTGCCCGACCGGCCCGGAAGCCTCGAGCGTCCCCTCCAAAAAGTTGGTCTCGCCGATAAAGTCGGCGACGAAGCGGTTAACGGGGTGTTCGTAGATCTCGGCGGGCGTCCCGACCTGCAAGACGCGGCCGCGGTCCATCACGGCGATGTGATCAGCCATCGCCATCGCCTCCTCCTGGTCGTGGGTGACGAAGACGAAGGTGATGCCGACTTGCTGCTGCATCCTTTTGAGCTCGAACTGCATCGCTTTGCGCAGCTTGAGGTCCAGAGCGCCCAAGGGTTCGTCGAGGAGCAAGACCGCCGGGCGGTTGACGAGCGCGCGCGCCAGAGCGACCCGCTGCCGCTGCCCGCCGGAGAGCTGCGAGGGCCGGCGCGCCCCGACGTGGGGCAGGTGCACGAGCTCCAAGGCCTCCTCCGCACGCCGCCGCGCCTCCCGCGCGGGCACCTTGGCCATCTTGAGGCCGAACATGACGTTTTGCAGGACGCTCATGTGCGGGAAGAGCGCGTAGTCCTGAAACACCGTGTTGACGGGGCGGTGGAAGGGGGGGATGCCCTGCACGGGGCGCCCCCGAATCAGCACCGCGCCGCTGTCGGGCTGTTCAAAGCCGGCGATCGAACGCAGCGTCGTCGTCTTGCCGCACCCCGAGGGACCTAGGAGGGCGAAAAAGCCCCCCTCGTCGATGCGGAGCGACACCGCGTCCATCGCCCGCACCGTCCCCGCGCCGCGCGGGTCGGCGTAGGCTTTGGTGACCTCTCTAAGCTCGACGGCTGGCTGCATAGACCCTCATATCACGCCTGGATCACGAAACGCTGCGCTCAACCGCCTAGCCCCCGACAAAGATCTTGACCTCGTCCCAGGCGTCGTTGTAGAGCCCTTCGGCTTCGGGGTCGTTGATGATGGTAAAGAGCCGCTCCTCGACCTCTTCGGAGGGGTAGATACCGGGGTTGTTAAGGAGCGCTTCGTCGATGAGCCCCGCCTCGATCGCCGCGCGGTTGGGGGAGCCGTAGGCGGTGAAGTTGGAGATGTCGGCGCCCACCTGCGGATCGAGCAGGTAGTCGATAAAGACCTCTGCGAGCGCCCTGTTCTGGGCACCTACCGGGATGGCGACGTTGTCGACCCAGAAGTACGTCCCCTCCTCGGGGATGACGTAGGCGAAGTCGTCGCAGTCGCACTCCTCGATGATCTGGAAGATGTCGCCGGAGTACTCCATCACGATGTCCGCCTCGCCGCGCAACAGGACCTCTTGGCCGTCGTCTTGGTTGATGTAGACCACGTTCGACCCGTTGTCGATCAAGAAATCCCTGGCGGCGGCGATCTCATCGGGGTCGGTGCTGTTCGGGTCAAAGCCGGCCAGGAGGAGCGCGACCCCCATAATGCCGCGCACGTCCTCGAGCCACGACACCGGCCCCTCGTAGGCGAACATCTCCCGCCACGAGGTGATCTCGCCGCCCACGCGCGTGCGGTTGTAGCCGATCCCCACCGTGCCCCACTGGTACGGCAGCGAGTACTGGTTGCCGGGGTCGAAGGGGAGGTCGAGAAAGGTGTCGTCTAGGTTGGCGACGTTGGGGATGTTCTCGAGGTTGAGGGGTTCTAGTAGCCCCTCGTTGATCATCAGCACCATGATGGTCCCGCTCGGCACCACAATGTCGTAACCGGGGTTGCCCTGGCGGATGCGCGCCAACATGTCGTCCTCAGTCGGGTAGGTGTCGTAGGTCACGCTGACGTCGCAGAGCGCCTCGAAGTTAGCGATGGTGTCCTCGGCGATATAGGTCGTCCAGTTGTAGACGTTTAGGCGCTGCCCCGCGAAACCCTCGGGGCAGGTCCAACCCTCCTGGGCGGCGGCGGACGCGCAGACGGCAAACAGGCCAAGGGCCACGGCTCTCTTTAGGTGCATCGCTACTCTCCCTCTGCTCGAGCCACCTTGTGAGCGCCCTCGCTGCGGCGCGGGTGGGGCTTGTCGAGCGCGGTTACGCCAAGCATAGCAAAAGCTTAAGAGGGTGAGCGCCGCCGCCGTTTGCGCCCCCTTGTGCGCGCCCCCTTGCGCCTCCAGGCGTGGTCGGGTTGGATACCGTCGGCGATCAGGTGCAGCCACTGCGACAAGTAGTAGCCCGCGAGCGACCCCACGAGGAGCTGCGGCCAGCTCTCCCCTACCTCGGCCTCGAAACCGACGCGGTAGCCAAAGTGGGGCGCGATCTCCGAGGCCGCCCACCCCAGAGCCAGCGCCAGCAGCACCAGGTATAGAAGCCTCGTAAGGGGGCCCACAAACCAGGTGTGCGACAGCCCGCGGTGGCTAAAGAGCGCCCCGTAAGGCACCCACAACAGGCCCAGCAGCCCCCAGTTGTTGCGCGCGCGCATCCGGTTCTCGGCGAGGTCGAGGTCGGGGGTGATAAAAAAGGTGCCGATGAGGTAGCTCAGGACAAACGCCCAGAGCGTCTCGGGGGCAAACAGGAGGTTCGTGGGATCCGCGAGCGACCGCGCCCGCGCGTAGGCGTAGCCCCCGGCGAGCGCGGCGAAGACGCCCAAGTTGATCGCCTCGTGGGTGCGGCCGCTCGCCATAGGGCATGCTAACAGCTCCTGGCGCGCAGTTTCGTACGCGGCGCGGTGGTTTGATGGGGTGTGGAGCAGACGACGCTGACCGTGACGGCCACCCCGCCCTTTTCGCTGCAGAGGAGCCTGGACTACATCCGCGCCTTCTACGGGCGCCCCTACGAGCGCGTCCCGGCAGCCGAGCAGATCGCGTGCAAAACGGTCGGGGACGAGCGCGTCCAGGGGCTGCGGCGCGTGGTGAGCGTGCGCGGCCAGGCGGTGCTCTTCGAGGTGTGGCCGACGGCGCAGCCCGAGCGGCTCGAGCTCACCCTCTACGCCAAGATGCTGGACGACGCGCTGACGCGCGCGGCCACCGACCGGGTGCGCTTCTACCTCAGCCTGGACGACGACCTCACGCCCCTCTACGCCCGCTGCGACCCCCTCTTCGCGGAGGTCGTCGCGCGGCTCTACGGCTACCATCCGGTAAAGGTCCTGACGCCCTTTGAGGCGGCCTGTTGGGCGCTCGTGCAGCAGCGGACGCCGAACGGCTTCGCCCACAAGACGATGGCGCGCCTTGCCGAGAGCTTCGGGCCGCGCCTCGAGCACGGCGGCCGCCGCTACGTCGCCTTTCCCGAAGCGCAGCAGCTGCTCGACGACCCCCACGCGCGCATCCTGGCGGCGACCAACAACACCCGCAAAACCGAACGGATGCTCCACCTCGTACGCGCTTTCGCGCTCGCCGACGAGGCGTTTTTGCGCGCCGCCCCCTTTGACGAGGTGGCGCGCTGGCTCGGGCGCATCAAGGGCCTGGGCGCGTGGTCGGTCGACTTCATCGCCCTGCGCGGTCTGGGGCGTTACGAGCGCGTCCCCTGGACCGACACGGGGCTGCTGGCGGCCATCTCGAAGGTCTACACCAAGGGGCTGCCTATCAGCGCGGGCAGCGCCCGCGAGATTGCCGAGCGCTACGGGTGGTACGCGGGGCTGTGGGCGCACTACGTCAAGACGGCGGCGTACGGGGCTCTCGCTGAGGGGCCGCCCTAAACCTCGGCATCGGCGGCGGTCACCGCTGCGCGTTATGATGGCCTGACTGTGCCGGAGACCGTTTCAGACCACCCCCTGCTCGCTGTCTTGAATGAGGAGCAGCGCGCCGCCGCCGAACACTTCCAGGGGCCCGCGCTGGTGCTCGCGGGCGCGGGCTCGGGCAAGACGCGCACCGTGGTGCACCGCATCGCCTACCTCATGGACGCCCACGAGGTCTACCCGACCGAGATCCTCGCCGTGACGTTTACCAACAAAGCGGCCGGCGAACTCAAAGAGCGCGTCGCGCACCTTATGGGCGAGGCGGCCAAAGACCTCTGGGTGAGCACCTTTCACTCGGCGTGCCTGCGCATCCTGCGCGCGTACGGCGGGCTCATCGGCCTCGAGCCCGGCTTCGCCATCTACGACGACACGGACCAACTGGAGGTGCTCAAGGAGATCTTGGAACGCGTCACGGGGCTCGGCGACGCCAACCCGCGCGTGCTGCGCGCGCTCATCGACCGCGCCAAGTCGAACCTCTGGACGCCCGCCGAGCTCGCCCGCGAGGGCGAGCGGGTCTTCGGGGGGATGGTCGCGGGGCTCCCCTTGGAGCTCGTCGCGGAGGTGTACGAGCGCTACAGCTCGAGGCTGCGGAGCGTCAACGCGGTCGACTTTAACGACATCCTGGGGCGCACCGTCGAACTCTTCGAGCGCTTCCCCGAGGTGTTGGAGAAGGTGCAGCAGCGCGCGGTCTTTATCCACGTCGACGAGTACCAGGACACCAACACCGCGCAGTACCGCCTCACGAGGCTCTTGGCGAACAAGTACGCCAACCTGATGGTCGTCGGCGACCCCGACCAATGTCTACCGCCGGAGACGCGCATCCCAACGCGGCGCGGCTGTTTGCCCATCGCGTGCGTTCAAGAAGGTGACGAGGTCTTGGGAACTGGTGGAGGCCTTCAACCCACCTGGGGCCATGTGACGACGGTCAAGCGAGGGCGCTACCGCGGCCCGATGTGGGAGGTCCGTGTAGGGGGGCGGGTGGTGCGCGGCACCCCGCATCACCTCGTTCTGGCGCGCCTCGATCCCGAAGCGGGTTTTTACTACGTCTACCTCATGTACCGTGAAGACCGCGGCTACCGCCTCGGTCTCACGAAGAGCTTGCGCGCGAACGACTTCGGCCAGGACGAGGTCGGCTTTCGGGTTCGCCTCGCGCAGGAAAACGGCGACAAGCTCTGGGTGCTACGCGTCTGCCAGACCTATGCCGAAGCGCGTTACTGGGAGGCGCGCTTCGCCGCCGAGTACGGCCTCCCCACGCTCGTCTTCCACGGCGTCGGCCGGCGGCTCAAGATGGACGAAGGTTGGATCGCGCGCCTCTACCAGGACGTCGATACGACCGCCTCTGCAGCGCGGTTGATGGCGCAGCTTCACCTTCACCCCGACTTCCCCCACTACCGCCCGCAAAACGGTCTTCGCCGCCAAAGCGTGAATCTGGTGATGTTCCAGGACTTTCGCCACGGCGGGGTAGGCTACCACCGCGTGCAGTGGTCGTCCATCCGCGCCGATCTCGCAGCGCGCCTTTTGGCGGCGGGTTACCCCGTACGCAGCAACGGGCGGGGGGGCTACCGCACCGAGATCTGTCGCAAAAGCTACCGCGACGCGCTCGCCTTCGCCCGAGGGTTCGCCGAGGCGGGCGGGTTAGAGCTCCAGCGCAAAGCCTACATCGACGGGCGGATGTACCACGTTACCCCCCTCGCGCACCTCCACCCGGGTATGCGAGTGCTCGTCAAACGCGAGCAAAGCCTCGAGGAGGCCGTCGTCGAGACCGTCTCGCAAGTCGCCTACGATGGCCCGGTTTTCGACCTGGAGGTGACCCCGACACACACCTACCTTGCCAACGGCATGCTCGTTCACAACAGCATCTACGCCTTCCGGGGCGCCGACGTGCGCAACATCTTAGACTTCCGCGAGGACTTTCCCGACGCCGCCGTCTACCGCTTGGAGCTCAACTACCGCTCGGTGGCGAGCGTTTTGGAGCTCGCCAACGCGGTGATCGCCCCCAACGAGGGGCGGCTCGAGAAGCGCTTACGCCCGGTTAAAGGGGCGGGCGACAAGGTCCGGCTCTACCGCGCCGCCGACCACCGCGCCGAAGCCGACTTCGTCGCCCGGCAGATCGAGCGGCTCCAGGCCGAGCGGGGCCTCTCTGCAAAAGACTTTACGGTGCTCTACCGCACGAACTCGCAGTCGCGGGTGTTGGAGGAGGCGCTGCGGCGCGCGGGGATCCCGGCCAAGATCGTCGGCGGCGTCGGCTTTTACGAGCGCCGCGAGGTCAAAGACATCTTGAGCTACGCCCGCGCCGCTCTAAACCCCGCCGACGACGTGGCGTGGCGGCGCGTTCTCAACCGGCCCAAACGGGGAATCGGTAAGACGAGCGAGGAGACCTTGGTGGCCTTTGCCGCCAAACGGGGCATCCGCTTCTCCGAGGCGCTGCGGCGGGCGGAGGAGCCGCTGCGGGGCACCCCGGCGCTTAAGCGCATCGGGGAGTTCGTCGCGCTCATGGACGACCTCCGCGAGGCCGCCGAGACGCTCCCCGCCGCGCAGTTTCTACAGGCGGCCATCGACCAGTCGGGTTACTTGCAGGCCCTTAAAGACGAGAAGTCTTTCGAGGCGCAAGGACGGATCGAGAACCTAGACGAGCTCGTCAACGCCGTCGCCGAGTGGCAGGAGGAGACGGGGGGAAGCATCGGCGAGTTTCTGGACGAAGCGGCCCTTTTAGCGAGCGTCGACGACCGCGCAGTCAAGGCGGTCAACCAAGGGCAGGCGCCCGAGGAGGCGGTGACCTTGATGACCCTGCACAACGCCAAGGGGCTCGAGTTTCCGGTGGTCTTCTTGGTCGGGCTCGAGGAGAACCTCATCCCGCACCGCTCGTCGCTCGCTTCGCTGCAGGAGATCGAGGAGGAGCGCCGGCTCCTCTACGTCGGCGTGACCCGCGCGCAGGAGCTGCTCTTTCTGGTCCACTGCGAGTCACGGATGAGCTTCGGCCGCACCGAGTTCGCCCGCCCGAGCCGCTTTCTCGAGGACATTCCCAAGGGCATGCTCCAGGAGATCGACGTGTTCGGGCAAGAGCTGCACGCCGAGCGCCTCAGCAAGTATAGCCGCGCGGTCTGGGCGCCGCCGAAGCTGGGCGCCACCGGCGCCTCGGCGCCGGCGAGCGCCGAGGACGGGGGCGGCGTGAGCTTTCGCGGCGGCGAACGGGTCAAGCACCCCAAGTTCGGCCTCGGCACCGTCGTCGGCGTTTCGGGCGAGGGGGCGCGCGCGGAGGTGACGGTGGTCTTTCAGGAGGCGGGACCCAAACGGCTCCTTTTCAAGTACGCCAACCTCACGCGCGCCTAGCCCCGGCCAAACCCCGCCAACCCCGCGCTGGCTTCTGTTACAATTCTCGGGACGTGTGACCGGGGGCGCTACGACCCAACCGCAGGCGGGACGCGACACCCGCTCGCTGGGCCGCTAGGGCCGTCTTCCCTACTTTCCTCCTAGCGCACCCCCTACGCTTCGCATCACCGCGGGCGGGCCCCCCGGGACCGCAACGGTTGGACCACGTGCACGCGGGGCAGAGACCACAGCAGACCAGAAGGAGAACGCATTGAACGCTAAAGCCATCGTTGTCACCTCGGGCAAGGGGGGGGTCGGCAAAACCACCACCACCGCGAACGTTGGAGCGGCGCTCGCGCTCCTCGGGGAGAAGGTCGCGGTCATCGACACCGACGTCGGGCTGCGCAACCTAGACGTCGTCATGGGCCTCGAGGGCCGCGTGGTCTACGACCTCATCGACGTCTTCGAGGGGCGCTGCAAGCTCAAGCAGGCGCTTATTCGCGACAAACGGGTCGACAACCTCTACCTCCTGGCCGCTTCGCAGACGCGCGACAAGAGCGCCCTGTCCGAAGCGCGGATGAAAGAGACCGTCGAGCTGCTCCTGGGCGAAGAGGGTTTTGACCGCATCCTCATCGACTCACCAGCGGGCATCGAGTCGGGTTTTCAGACCGCCGCGAGCGCCGCGCAGGGGGCGCTGGTGGTCGTCAACCCGGAGGTCAGCAGCGTCCGGGACGCCGACCGCATCATCGGGCTGTTAGAAGCGCGCGAGATCACCGAGGTCAAGTGCATCATCAACCGGCTCCGCCCCGAGATGGTCAAGCGCGGCGACATGTTGGAGGTCGACGACATCCTCGAGATCTTGGGCATCAAGCTCATCGGCATCGTCCCCGAGGACGAGAAGATCATCGTCTCGACGAACGTCGGTAGCCCCATCAGTCTGGAAAACGGCAAGACGGGGGCGGGTGACGCCTTTAGGAGCATCGCCAAACGCATCCAGGGCGAAGAGATCCCCCACCGCGCGCTCGAGAGCCGCGGCAACTTTCTGGGCTACTTGCGCCGTCTATTTGGAATGGGCTGATGTTCGGACTTTTCGGCCGCAACAGAAGCAAGGACACGGTCAAAGAGCGCCTCAAACTCGTCTTGTCCTACGACCGCGCGCGGCTCTCACCGGGGAAGATGGACGCGCTCAAAAACGAGCTCCTAGAGGTGATCAGCAAGTACTTCCCCGCCGACGAGACCAACTACGACGTGTCTTTGGAGCAGCAGGGCGACCGGATGGTCTTGGTCGCCAACCTCCCGGCCAAACCCTCCGCGTAGAGGGCGCGTAGCCCTAACCCTCTTTGCGCTCCGCGCCCCTAGCGGGGATGCTGTTGGCGAACTCGAACAAGATTTCAAATTTGGACAAGTAACCACCTCCTCCCTTCTGCAAAAAAGCTGCACGGCTGCCTAAGCAGCCGTGCGAACCTTTACTTAAGCCCTCGTTTAAGCCCTAATGACACTAAGGCTTTGCAGCAGTACCCTCTCACTCAGCACCACTACGGTTAGAGAACTAGGTTGAAACCTGTTCTATGCTCTTAGCGCTGCAAACCTCGATGTTCGCGTCTGAGCTCGGGGTATCTCCTCGAACCAGTCCGAGAGGCGTTGGAAGTTCATCCCAGCGGCTATGGCAACGTTCTGAAGGTGGTTTTTGTTCAAGCCATAATACCGACTCTGGCGAAGGCCCGCACTAACCGCCTGTGAGAACGTTCCTTCACTGCCTGTACGGATCTGGTAACGCGCGAGCCATTCTTGAGTGTGCTGTTTTTGTTTAACCGCTTCACGCGCCTCGTACTGCTCACGGGGTAGGAGCGCCAGAGTACGGCCCACACGCGTCGTGTTCTTGGCACAGCGGTCGTTCAGGGAGCACGCCCGACAGTCGGAAGGGGCAAAACGCACCGTAATTTGCGCTCGACCCGATTTGGGTACCTCGGGTCGCCACCGCGTACTCTGCTCGCCCCCAGGGCAGGTAACGACTTTGTGCTCCCAGTCGATTTTGAACTCCCCGATGCCAAAGCCCTTAGCTTCGTAGTGGGGTTTGATAGGACCCACCAGTTCCACGCTGTAGTGTTTCTTGCTGTCAACCAGAAGTTTCGAGGTTACATACTGATTGTCCACAAAATGCTCAGCAGGAAGTAGTTGCCTTTGCTTGAGCTGCTCGTGGATAGGTGTGACGCGCACGAGGTCAGCCATTGCTGCTTCAGTCGTATCGACGTGAACGACAAGATGGGGTGCGTCTTCATCACACGATTCGGTGTAATGCACCTTGTACCCCACCCAGGACAGCCCACCGTTAACGCCGTAATGCGCTTCGGCGTCGTAAGGAGACTCGAGCCGTGCAGCACTTGGAGGCATGTTTCCGCCCTTACGCATCTTGACCTCATCACCCTCGACCATGAACTGCTCGAGCCAGCAGCGACGTAACAGTTCAACCGCCTTCAGGTTCCCTAGCCCAGTAGGAGCATCGGCACTATAGACCGCGGTCATCAAGAGAAAGCCGTCTCTACCGACCTGGGCACTGTAGCCTGGTCCTTGCTTATATCGGCTCCGGTAAGACTCCTCTTCAAAGCGTTTTGCATACCTTTTGTACCAGTCATCTGGTGCCAGTGCCCTCAACCACTCCGGCGCGGCCTTGGCGATCTCGTTCAAGGCGTGCCGAAGCGTTTCGCCGACCAGCTCGAGGCGACTGAGTTCACGAATCTTCGCAAGAATATGGGTCGCATCGGTTCTCACTTTGCCGCGGTGTTTGATGAGCCCCGCCTTGCGGCTGGCTTCGACTAGGGCGTCAAGAAGGATGGCTACCGAATTGCCCTCGACCAGTCGGTCACGAAAGCGCGACAAGATAGAGTAGTCGAAACCGGAGTCGTCGTACTCGAGTCCCAACAGATACTTTAGGGTGATGCGGTCTCGCACCGCATCGGCCACATCTCGGTCGGACAAGCCTTCGGCGAACTGTACGATGGTCACCAAAGCTAGCCGCCACGGCGCTTCCGCTGGCCGTCCAACGGTGGGAAAGAGGTCGGCAAACATGTCATCCGTGAAGATCGTTCCCAGCTCATCGCGGAGGGTGAGGTAACAATGACCCTTGGGAAAGGCGGCGTGGGCAGCTCGGGCGGTCATTTCGGGGACAGGCGGTACCGGCTGTGGTTTCAACATGGCTCAGTATGAAGGGTTAAAGGCTTTGCCGTACGCACGCGTGTAATGGGAAGGCAAGCTGGCTTATGCGTTTATGGGGCTGTAAGGCCGCGTGAGACGTACGACGCCTTCGCAGTTTTGTTTCCAACCATTACGTGATTTTCTATTTCCTGCTCGATGATGGTATCGACGTATGCGGGTGCTTGATGGCCGCTAAGACATAGAGCGCGAGTTTGAAGAGCATTGAAGTGGCTACCGCGCCAGCCGCAGAATCCGCACCGCGCCGAGCGTCACAATCACAAAGACGATTGCGCCGATTACCAGGTCAGGAATTCCCGACCCGAGCCACAGCCCCAGCACCCCGGCGGTGATGACTCCGAGATTGATAATCACGTCATTGCTGGTAAAAATCATGCTAGCCTGCATGTGCGCCTCTCTATCTTTCGAGCGCTGCAACAGGTAGAGGCATACGCCGTTAGCGATGAGCGCCAGCACCGAAACAACAATCATCGTGCGGAAGTCCGGCAGCGCCTCGACGCCGAAGAAGCGGCGCAGCACCTCGACAAAGCCGAGCACGGCGAGCGTCGCCTGAAAATAGCCGCTGTAGCGGGCGACGTTCTTTTTCCGGGCGACCGTCGCGCCGACCGCCAGCAGGCTTAGGCCGTACACCAGCGCATCGGCCAGCATATCGAGCGAATCCGCCACCAGCCCCATCGAACCGGAGATAAAGCCGGTGGTCATTTCCAGGACGAAGAACGAGAAGTTAATCAGCAGCACCACCCACAGCAACCGCCGTTGCTGCGCGGTTTCCGGCGCGGCCTCGTCCGTCTCGCCAGTCTCGACCAGCTTGGAGCCGAGGCCGAGCTGCACGAGGGCGTTTTCGATCTCACCTAGCCCGCCCTCGTGATAGACGGTCACCTTGCGGGCTGACAGGTCGAAGTCGAGCGACTTCACCGCCGCCATGCCGTCGAGCTGCATCCGCACCAGGTTTTCCTCAGCGGCGCAGTCCATCTTGGGAACCTGAAACAGCGACCTGTCCACGGTTCAGCTCCGACCTCCTGCGACTGCCAGGCGTGGCGCGGCCTCCGGCACAGGGGAAGCCTCGACATACGGCCGCAGCGCTTCACAAACCGAGGCGAACACCGTCGGGTTGACGCTGTAGCGCACCCAGCGCCCGTGCTTTTCGGCGTGGACGAAACCCGCCTGCACGAGAATTTTCATGTGGTGGCTGACGGCTGATTGCGTCATGCCTAGTCCGGCCTCGAAATCACAGGCGCACACGCCATCCGCTTGCGTCAAGCAGGCTTGCACCGGATTCAGCAGGAAATCTAGCATCGCCAGCCGCACCGGGTCGGCGAGCGCTTTCAGTCGAGACGACAGCGTTTCCATGCGGTTACGTTAAACCCATACATGAACATGTGTCAATCTGTCGGGCTGCAAGCCAAGGCTAACGTAACGCTTCTAGCAATACGGTTGCATCAACAATGCAGGGCAGGCACAGGCGTTTGCAGGGCAGCACCCAACTGCTAATCGATTTTTCGCAGCCAGAACTCGAAAGACTTTACCAACAGTGTCCCCTAGCGGGGCGCATTTTTTGTGGGCACAGCGCGGCTTTAGCGGCTCAGCGTAGGTGTAAACTAGCCTCATAAGGTAGCCCTAGCAGCAGTTGCTTGAGAGGTTGCTACGTAGTTCAGCAGGTCTCATCCTAAGGACGTACGTGCCAGACGATGTCTCCTTAGCTGAGCGCGTCGCGAACCAGATGAAACCTGCAGCAAGCACTTCGGACCCGCGAAAGGAGTTCTATGGATATCTATCAGATGATCGGCCGCAACATCGAAGTCACCGACGCCATGCGCGCCTACGCCGAGGAGAAGCTCGAGAAGCTCGAGCGCTTTTCCGATCACATCGTCGACGCCAAGGTGGTGATGAGCTACGCCACCGACGGCAACCCCGCGATGCCCGCCAAGGTCGAGGTGCAGCTCAACGTCCCCAACGGCATCGTGCGCGCCGAGGAGAGCGGCCCCGACACCTACGCCGCGACCGACTTGGTGGTCGAGAAGCTCGAGCGTCAGCTGCGGCGCTTTAAGGAGCGGCGGCTCGCCAAACGCAACCAGGAGCCGCCCCCCAGCGACCTCGACGTCGCCCCCATGGAGGGGGCGGGGGTGGCGGCGGACGAGAGCCAGGAACGCGAACCCGCCATCGTCCGCGTCAAACGCCACGTGATGCGCCCCATGTCGCCCGAGGATGCGGCGCTGCAGATGGAGGCGCTCGGCCACGCGTTTTTCGTCTTTCACAACATGGAGACCGACACCATCAGCGTGCTCTACCGGCGCCACGACGGCGACTACGGCCTCATCGAGCCGGCCAACAACTGACGGCCAACAACGAACAGCGCGGCGCAAACAGGTACCGCAGCCGACACCGCGAGGGCGTCCCCTCGCGGTGTCGCCGTCGGGCCCACCGCGCCACGCGTGAGGCGTCTTCCGGCACCGCCCGTCGTTGCGTCAGCCGACCCGCTTAGGCGTCGCTCCCTCAATCGCCGTGCAGCACCGTGCCGCTCGGAAGCGCGTAGAGCGCGCGCAGGGTGGCGACGTCGCGCTCACTCACCACGCCGCTCGGTACGGCGCTCAGCGCGTCGCCCTCGAAGGGGCTGCGCCCCAACAGCCCGAGGGCGTGGCCGACCTGCAGCAGCGCGAAACGGTAGAGGTCGCCCTCGGGCGTGTTGGGGTCCAGCAGGATCCGCGTCGCTCGGAAGCGGTACTCGTTGCTCGGCGTCACCGAGAAGGCGTAGCGGTACGACCCCGCGAGGTTGGGGGGCAGATCCTCCCAGCTCACCACGAGGGTCTCCTCTCCCGGCGTCTCGACGAAGGTCCAGGAGACGATCTCCGGCACCGCCTCCGCCCAGGCGTCAAAGGCCCGGATCACCTCCTGGCGACGCCAGGCGGCGCTCCCCGGGGCGCTCGCCCCACCCGTCTGAACCCCTCCGGTAGCGGTTTCCGGCGGCGCCACGGGGGGGAGGGGGACGTAGACGGGGACGGGGAAATCCTCGAGCTGGTAGCGCAGCAGCCTGGAGGCGCCCCGCGTCGTCTCGGGGTCGCTGCCGTTGGCGCTCAGGTACGTTTCGACCTCACCCTGCGCCCCCCCGAAGGTGAGCGCAGCGACGAGGAGGGTGGCGACAAGGGGGGTGAGAGAGCGACGCATGACGGTAGTCTACGAGGTCGTCACGAGGCCGACATGAAAAGGGCCGTGAAGGGGACGCGCTAGAGGCCGCGGGGGCGCGCGAACGAGCGCACCGCGAACACCCCGAAGAAAAAGCCGCCCACGTGCGCCCACCACGCGATCCCGCCCCCCGTCCCCATCACCACGAGACCGCCGAAGGCCTCGAGCAGCTGGATCAGCGCCCAGTACCCGAGGTAGAGCCAAGCGGGAAGCCAGAAGAGGAACAAGGGGGGGACGAAGGTGAGGATGCGCTGGCGCGGAAACAGCACGATGTAGGCGCCGAGCACCGCGCTCACCGCCCCCGAAGCGCCGATCATCGGCACCGGCGACCCCGGTACGAACACGCCGTGCGCGAGCGTCGCCACGACGCCCCCCAGGAGGTAAAACAGCAGGTAGCGCCCGTGGCCCAGGCGGTCTTCGACGTTGTCCCCGAAGACGTACAGGAAAAACATGTTGCCGAGGATGTGGGCGAGCCCGCCGTGCAGGAAGAGGCTGCTGAGGAGGCGGTAGGCGTTGCCGAGCGGGTCGAAAAAGAAAAACTGCGGGATAAAGGCGTAGGTCAACACGAGCGTCCGCGCCTCAAACGGCGACACCCCGAGGCTGTAGAAAAAGACGGCGACGTTAAGGGCGATCAGCGCCCAGTTGACGAACGAGGGGCCGTGGCGAGGGTTGGCGTCGTGAAGCGGGAACATGGTTTAGCCTAGCAGAGCGGGCGCGCGGCCCCTAAGGGTCGCGGCGCGGTACCGTCTGAAGCGGCTGCTTGAGCTTGACGACGACGTCGGCCGGTACCACACCGCGCACCGTTGCCCCGTGATAGATGATCGTCCGCGGCCCGACGATGGTCCCCGGGGCGGTCACCGCGTTGCAGCCGATCGACACCCCATCGCCCAGGGCGGCGCCGAACTTGCGCAGCCCCGTGCTCTCCCCCGCGACCTCGATGGTGTCGCCGAAGGTCTTGAGGTTGGCGAGCTTGACCCCCGCGCCCAAGTTGACCCCGCGGCCGAGCACGGTGTCGCCGACGTAGTTGAAGTGCGGCGCTTTGGCCCCCTCCAAAAAGAGCGCGCGTTTGACCTCGGTGGCGTGACCGACCTTCGCCCCTGCCGCCAGGACCACCCCCCCGCGGAGGTAGGCGCCGTGCCCGACCTCGGCGCCCGCGGCGATCCACGCTGGGCCCTCGATCAGGGCGTGGGGTCCGACCTTCGCCCCCGCTTCGAGGTACACGTTGCCGACGAGCACCGCCGTCGGGTGCACCTCGCCGAGGCGCTGGTCGGGGATCTCGGTACAAAAGGCGTCGAGCTTGGCGAGCACCTCCCAGGGGCGCGTTACCTCGAGCAGGGGCCGCAAGTTCGGTGAGACGCGCGAGAGGTCGAAGAGGTCATAGCAGGTCAGCATAAGGGAGTTTACTGTACGCTCCGGCGCCGAGCGCTCGCAAACGTCCACCACCACGAGAACGCCAGGACGAGCTCGGGGACCAAAGCAAGAACCCCGCCGAAGCGGGGTTCGTATCCGTCAGGCCGTCTGGTCTAAACGCGGGGTTTAGAACTCGACGGTGTAGCGGATGGCGAAGGCTTGACCACCGGTGAGGCCCGGGTTGGGGCTTGCCGGGGGGTTGGTGTTGGTGTAGGCACCGTAGGCGAGCTCGAGGCCGTAGTAGTTCCAGACGACCTCGTACCCTTCGGTCGACTGCGTCCCCGTCCCCGGCACGTCGCGACGGGCCGCGTTGCCGCCACCCGAGATGTCGCTGGCGAAGTCACCCGAACCGATGGTGTTGGGTTCGACGACGATGTTCTCGCCCGTGAACGAACCGTAGCGGACGCCCAGGCTGCTCTCCGGCAGGAGGAACTCGGTGAACTGGATGCCGACCGAGTACTGCAGCACGGTCGCGGTGTAGTCGTCCACATCCGCGGCGACGTCGAAGTGGTCGGTGTTGCGGAAGTTGACGTTGGCCAAGAAGCTCGGGGCGAGCGGGAGGTCGAGGGGCTCGGTGGCGAGGCCCGTACCCGCGCGCAGCTCGATGGTGTCGTCGGTGAACTGGCCCGCGCTAAAGCTGCGGTCGAAGCCGACGTAGGGCGAGAGCGCAAAGGGGCCGACGGTCACTTCGGTGTCGACCGTCGCGGCGGCGATGCTACCGCTCAGCAGGTCGTAAGCCACGTTGAAGTTAAGGCCCGGGACGAGCGCGTTGGCGGCCGCACCGTCGTGCTCGACGCCGAGGCCGACGCCGGCGACGTACGCCTCGTTGCGCCTCGCGGGGTCAAGCGCCTCGACCTGCTGGCCGTCTAAGGTCACGACGTTGTAGAAGCCGTACACTTCGATCGCGCGGAAGACCTCGACGCCCAAGCGCGCACCGTAGGCGAAGACCTCCGTACCGGTCACCGGCGCGCCATCGACGCCCGTTTCGGTCGCGGGGTTGGTGATGGTGTAGGTGTCGACGAAACCGGTGAGGTTAAAGATCGACAGGCCGACCGTCGCCTCGGCGCCGTAACCGACTTGGTCGAGGCTCCAGGGGAAGGTGTCGGTGTCGTACTTGAGGCCGTACCAGAACTGCGGGATCGAGCGGTAGTTGGCCGAGAGGCTGCGCAGGAGCGGCAAGCCGGCGGCTTCGGTGTCTACGGTCAGCTCGGCGTAGACGAGCGAGGTGCTGTCGATCTCCTGGACGACGGGGATACCAGCGGCGCCCTCTTCGAGGGGGTTGCCTTCGAAGTCGACGAGGTTGCCCTCCTCGTCGCGCAGCACCTGGTTGCCCTGCTGGAAGAGGGCGCCCTGCGGGATGTCGTTGGCGGCGTACTCGAACTCGAGGTTAAAGACGCTCAGGTTGACTTGACCGTCCAAGCTCCAAGCGGTCACCTCGATGTTGTCGTTCGCGGCGTCGGCGTTGTCGCCGGCGTTACCCGCGATCTGACCGACCGAGAAGCCCCCGGTCATCGAGAAGTCCGGACCCGAGAAGGGCGTGAGCGTACCGCGGACCCCGCGGTAGTAGGCGTCGGTCCAGGGGTTGGGCTGCGGCGCGCCACCCAACGAGAGCTGCGGCGCGCGGTGGTCGGGGAGTTCGACCGGGTCGTTCTGCGCGTCGCCGCCCTGCTCGTAGACACCGTAGGCGAGCTCGAGGGTGGGCTGCAAGAAGGCCAAGAAGTCGGGCGAGCCGATCTCGACGCGGAAGCCGGGGCCTAGGCTCTCGAAGACGTAGGCGGAGAAGTCCGCACCGGGCTCCTGACCGAAAAAGAAGTTGATCGGGTCGGCGCCGATGGGGCCCAAGGTGGCGGTGATCCCGGTGAACTCGAAGACGTAGCCGGTGAAGTAGTTGTCGGGGTTCGTGAAGTCGAAGGTGGGGTCGGTGATATCCGCGCCGCTCTGCAGCACGCGCGCTTCGCGGAGCCTGAGCGCCACGGTCGACTCGAACTGGTTGAGCCCCGACGCGGGCGCGAGGCCGCGCTCGGCGGAGAAGTCGACGTTGAGTTCGAGCACGGGGCGGAAGCGGCCGCGCTGCTGGAAGATGTCCTGGCGGTCCTCGGCGCGCTCACCCATGTCGGTCTGGTCGCCGTCGTCGTTGAGGTCAGCGGCGCCTGTGGTGAAGAACGAGGGCGCTTCCTCGCGCTCTAGGCCGACGCCGAAGATGCGGTCGGTGTCGAAGGGGATCTCCGCACCGCTCAAACGCCGCACGTCGTACTCGAGGCCGATGGAGCCGCTAAAGGCGACGGCGGTCGCTTCGAGCTCGGTGACGCGCGTTTCGAGGTCGTCTAAGCGCGCGCTCTGCTCGGCGTCGCTGGCTTCAAGCGCGGCGACGCGCTCGGTCGTCGCAACCTGGTCGCGGCGCAGCAGCACCACGAACTCGCGCAGGTTGGCGATGTCGCCGGTGTTCTGTTCGATCTGCTCCAAGAAACCGGGGTCGACCTCACCGCCAGTCGCGAGCGCCGCGATGTCCTCGTTGAGGATGGTGACGAGGTCGGTGAGCTGCTGGATCTGCGAGGTGTTGCTGGCGACCTGCTGCTCGAGCGCGGCGAGCCCCTGCGAGGCGGCGATCGCGGTGTCGAGCTCCACGCGCAGCGCGTCGAGCTGCGTCTGCAGCTGCGCGACGGCGTCGGCGTCGGCGCCCGCGGCGCCCGCAAGCGCCTCCTCGAGCGCGGCAATCGCCTCTTCGTTGGCAGCGACGTCCGAAGCGAGCTCCTGCAGCGCGTTGCGCACCGTGTCGAGGTCCTCGGCAGAGAGGAATTCGCTGTCGATGAGGTCGAGCAAACGGGAGACGACGAGCGCCGCTTGGTAACGGTTAAAGGGTTCGTTACCGCGGAAGGTTCCGTCCGGGAAGCCGATAATGATGCCTAGATCGGCCAGCCGCGCAACGGCCTCTTCGGCGTAAGACCCTTCCGGAACGTCCGGGAAGGACTGCGCCGCAGCGCCGCTCACGATGAGCAGAGCTAGGGTGGCAAGAAGAAGCTTTTTCATGTGACTAAACCCCTTGAACGTGGTGTGTCGTAAACAGTCAGCGGGGGTTGCAAGGTGCCGCGCCGAGTGTCCGAGTTTCCTCTGACGCGTCAAAGACGTCGGATCCGCTGAGAGCTTGTCCTCGCACAAGAGCCGGTTCAAGTGGCATCACACCTCCTTTCGCAGCGACCCTTTGGAGAAACAAGTCACGGCAAGTATTCCACAGGCCCGCAAAGGTGTCAAACGATATGAAGCGCTTATGAGACACTTCGCGTTCCGCTCAACGCGCCCCCGAAGCGCTTCCCAAGGTCGCTTTTGCACTGCGGCGGGATCTAGCTCCGCGCAGGACATGAACGACGACCCAGCATTTCACATCAACCTCTCATCGCTCGCGTTCACGCACCACACGGGGTTTTTCGCGCTTCGGCCACTTTCTGATGGCGCTACTCTCAGCGGCTCCGGGAGAGCCAGAACCTTCTGCGGACCTTACTGACGAGGCGTTGAGCGAGGTTGACCTACCATGCTCACAGCATGATACGCAACCTGAGAGTGAGTTGAGCAAAAAGTATACAGTACAACACTTGAGCGTGTGGCAGCGAAGGGGTGCACATCGCGAGGACGGGTTGATAAGATACGCTTATGACACCCCCCCCCCACGCCGCCGACGACCCCCAGACCGAGCCGCTTTTAGACCGCGAATACCGCGTGCTCGACAAGGGCTTCGTCCGCCTGGTGGACCACATGGGGGGGGACGCGCGCATCGTGCAAGCCGCGCGCGTCTCTTATGGCGCGGGCACCAAGAGCACCCGCGAGGACGCCCAACTCATTGACTACCTCATGCGCCAGGGTCACACCAGCCCCTTCGAACAGGTGGTCATGACCTTTCACCTCAAGATGCCCCTCTTTGTCGCCCGGCAGTGGCTTAGGCACCGCACCGCCCGCGTGAACGAGCTCTCCGGGCGCTACAGCGTGCTGCGTGACGAGTTCTACGTCCCCGAAGCGCTAAGGGGCCAGGACGAGAGCAACAAGCAGGGCTCGGCGGGGGCGCTCGGCGAGGAGGCCAACGCGCAGCTCCTAGCGGAGCTCGTCGCCTCTCAGGCGCGCGCCTACGACACCTACGAGGCCCTGCTGGAGGCGGGCGTGGCGCGCGAACTCGCCCGCATCAACCTGCCGCTGTCACTCTACACCGAGTTCTACTGGCAGATTGACCTGCACAACCTCTTTCACTTTCTCAAGCTGCGCTTAGACCCTCACGCGCAACGTGAAATCCGCATGTACGCCGAGGCGCTTCTAGCGTTTGCCAAAGGGGTCGCGCCGGTCGCGTGCGCGGCGTTTGAAGAGCACGTGCTATGCGCCAAGACGTTCTCCAGGGGTGAGCTCGAGCTCTTGCGCGCGGCTATTGACAGCGGCGCACTCCAAGCAGCCCTGGAGACGAGCGACTTGCGCGCGTCACGTCGGCGTGAGCTGCTGGAGAAGCTGGGCTTTGCCGACGCGCAAAGGTTGGCCTAGCAACCCGCCGCGCACCCCGTGAAGTACCGCGTCGTCGCCATCGGCCGACTCAAGCGCGGCTTCTACGCCGAGGGGTGCGCGCACTACGCCGCGCGCCTCAAGGCTTACGCGCCGCTAGAGCTGCTCGAGCTCAAAGAGGGGCGCGGTCAGGACCTCGAGAGCGTCAAACAGCAGGAGGGGGAGGCGCTCTTGGGGGCGGCTAGGGGCTACCTCATCGCGCTCGACGAACGCGCTCAGCAGCGGCGGTCCGAGGCTTTGGCCGAACGCGTCACGGCGCTTGAGACGCGCGGGGTCAGCCAGGTCAGCCTGCTGATCGGTGGTGCGGCTGGGCTGAGCGAGCTCGTGCGGGAGGCCGCTGGGGAGCTCTGGAGCCTCTCCGCGCTGACGCTCCCGCACGAGCTCGCGCGGCTCGTCCTGTTAGAGCAGCTCTACCGCCTCGAGACGATCCGCGCCGGTCACCCTTACCACCGGGCGTAGCGCTCGTCGCCGCGCGGCGCGGCGTTTAGAGCTCCTAGAAGTTAAAGCCAAACATGCGCATCTGCTTTTTGCCGTCCTCGGACATCTTCGCGGGCGACCAGGGGGGGGACCAGACGAACTCGACGTTGACCTTTTTAACCCCCTCGACCTGCACGCAGGCCAGCTCCGCGTCCGCTTGGATCATGTCCTGAACGGGGCAGCCCATGCTGGTCAGGGTCATGTCGATGTCGACCTCGCCACCCTCTTTGACCTCGAGGCGGTAGATGAGCCCCAGGTCGACGACGTTCACCGGGATCTCGGGGTCTTTGACGACCTTGAGCGCCTCGAGGAGCGCCTCTTTGCTCGGCAGTTCGCTCATGGCCTCAGCCTAGCAGATGCGCTTCCCAAAGCGAGCGTCGTGTGAGGCGCGCCCGAGGCCGCGCTACGCGCCGCGCCGCAGACGGTAGCCCAAACCGCGCCCGCGCGACCAGAGCAGCCACTCGGCGAGCAGCAGCGCTACCGCTACCACAAGCAGCCAGAACGGCAAGCGCGCGCCGGTGCGCCCCTGGGGGGGGGACGCGGCAGGGCGCGCGGCCTCCGGCGGAACGCGCGGCTGTGCGGTGACCTCGAGGCGCGACTCCGCAGCGCTCAGCAGGCTCGCCGCCACGGTGCGCTCACCCACCTCGAAGAGCCCCGGCGCTAGCGCGCGCGCCCCGCCGCCTAGCGGGGTGCCGAGCGGCAGGGGCGCGTCGGTGCGCCCCTCGGCGACCGCGTTCGCGAGCAGCACGGGAAAAGCGGGGCGGCGGACGAGGTCGGTCTGCGACGGGTAGAAGGGGAAGAAGAGCACCGTGCGCCCGTCCGCGCGCCAACGCAGCAGCGCCGGGGTGAGCGCGCTCGTCTGCGCGAGCACCTCGGCCTCCGCCAGAGGGAGCGGCGACCACGCCCGCAGCTGCTCGGCGCTCGCCAGGGGCAGCACCACCCCGGCGAGGTCGACAAAGCGCAGGAGCGGGTCGCTCCGCACCCAGTCGGCGACGCGCCCGTAGGTCGGCGCTTCCTGCGGGGGCGCAAAGAGGATCACATCGCCCGCGGGGAGCGGGTCGGGCGGCAAACCGAGCCAGACGGTGAGCTCAGCCTCGGGCAAGCTGTCCCCCTCGCGCAGGAGCAGGCTCTGCACGGCGACCCCCGGCATCGCCCCGAGGGCGCGCTCCACGGGGGTGCTCGGCGGGCTCACGAGCGCGCGCAGCTCGCGGCTGCCGATCCAGGCTTCGTTGTCGAGCGCGAGCGCGTCCTCGCCCAAACCCTCGAGCCGCGCGCGGTAGACGCCGCCGGTGTCATCGACCGGCACCGAGACGTTGGCCTGGCCGCGCGCCGGGACGAGCACCGTGGTGCGGACGCTCTCATCACCGCGCTCGAAGACGAGTTCGAGCGTCTGCGGGTAGGGGGTATTCGACACCACCGAGGCGAAGAGCCGACCAAACGCCGCTTCGAGCGCGCTGATCCCCACGTTCGGAACCTCTGTCCCGACGGGGTGCACGTAGACCTGCCATCCGGGGGGCGGGGCCTGGTCGCCGATCACGTGCAGCTCCGCGTCGGGGGCGAGCGTGCGGGCGAGCTCGAGCGCCTCCCCGAGTGCGGCGCTTGCGTCGGCGGCCTCGAGCCCCGAGAGCGCCGCGCGCACGGCGGCGTGGTCGCTGGTCAGGGGTTGCACCACGGTCGCGGCGAGACCCGCGCGCACCACCGCGACCTCACCGGCGCCGCCAAGCAACCCCTCGGCGAGCGCTACCGCCTGCGCGAGGCGCGTCCCCTGCGGCTCCTCGGCGGCCATGCTGGCCGAAGCGTCGAGGATGAGGATGCGGGGCGGGACGGCGGGGCGCCCGAACTGCGGTTGCGCCAGAGCGAGCGCTAAAAGCGTCACGAAAAGCAGCTGCGCGACGAGCAGCCACGTCGGTGAGAGGCGCCGGCGCTGCGCGGCCGCCTCGCGCGCCTGCACCCACAAGAACAGGGCCGAGACCCGCTCGGTGCGCCGGCGCGCCCTTAAAAAGTGGAGCCACACGATGAGTGGCAGCGCCGCGAGCAACCCCAGAAAGAGCGGTTGCGCGAAGCTCAACGCGCTCCTCCCCTGGGGCGACGGACCCCGCGGCGACAGGCACGCGCATCGGTCGCACGCCGCAGGGGTCGGCGCGGCCGCGCGCCTCGGGGCAAAGCACGAACGAGCATGATGCTTTAGCATACCGCTGCGACGCTGCGCGGTCAGCCCCCAACCCTACCTCCTGCTACCTCCTGAGGTCGCTCTGCGCCACCAAGCTGAGCGCCGCCCCCACCCTCGACCCGAGGGTGGGGGCGGCCTCACCCCCTCGCCCTGCCGCTACTTTCGTAAGGTGACGGGGGATGTGGCTAAAGGTGTGCTCTACGCTGAAAGCCGCCCCCCCAAACTCGGTATAACGGTGTCAGGAGGCGAGGTTGAACACCCGGTCTGCGAGCCACGCCACGACCCCACTTAGCGGTCGCCCGACGCCTTCGGGCGCGCAGAGCCGGCCGTGGCGGGATGGCATCCGATGAACCTACGCGACACCACCCTGCGCCAGACCCTCGAAAAGCTGCTTCGCGGCGAGGGCGCGCACGTCAGCCTTCTGGGCGCCCTCGAAGGGCTCCCCCCCGAGTGGCGCACCCACCGCCCACCCGGGTTGCACTCCATCTGGCAGCTCCTCGAGCACGTCCGCATCGCGCAGCACGACCTGCTCCACTACACCGTCGACCCCGCGTGGCGTTCGCCCGAGTGGCCGGGGGGCTACTGGCCCGAAAACCGCAGCGACCTCCCCGAGAGCGCCTGGCAGGCCGCTCTGGAGGGCTACGCGCGCGACCTCGAGGCCTTTGTCGCCCTCGTTCGCGACCCGACGTGCGACCTCGTTGCCCCGCTCCCCCACCACCCCGAGCACACCCCCTTGCGGCAGGTTCTGCTCGCGGCCGACCACACCGCCTACCACGCGGGGCAGATCGTCGACTTGCGGCGGATGCTGGGCGACTGGCCGCCGAAGCGCCGTTCGCGCAGCTAGACCCAAAGACTCACGGCGCGCTAGACCTGAAACACCCCTAGCTTGAGCGCCTCTTGCTGCGGGTTAAGCGCGCAGACCTCGAGCGCGCGGATGAGGCGTTCGCGGGTCTCCAAGGGCAAGATCACCTCGTCGACCCAGAGCCGCGCGGCGGCGTAGCGGATGTCGAGCGCGCGGTCGTAGTCGGCCTTGATGCGCTCGTAGAGCTCCGCGAGGGCCGCGTCGTCGGGCGTCACCCCGCGCCGCTTAAGCTGCGCGACCTGGATGTCCAGGATCGTCTTGGCCGCCTGCTGCCCCCCCATCACGCTGTAGCGCGCCGAGGGCCACGCGTAGAGAAAGCGGGGGCCGTAGGCCTTGCCGCACATCGCGTAGTGCCCCGCGCCATAAGAGCCCCCCAAGATCACGCTGAGGCGCGGCACGACGCTGTTGGAGACCGCGTTGACGAGCTTGGCGCCGCGCCGGATGATCCCCTCGGCTTCGCTCTCCCGCCCCACCATGAAACCCGTGACGTCGTGCAAAAAGAGGATGGGAATGCCCGCTTGGTTGCAGTTGAGGACAAACCGGGCGGCCTTGTCCGCCGCCTCGGCGTAGATCACCCCGCCGACCTCGAGCCGCCCCTTGTTGCGCACCACCAGGCGCTGGTTGGCAACGATGCCGACCGAGAAACCGCCGAGCCGCGCGGTGCCGCAGACGATGGTGCGGCCGTAGCGCGCCCGGTACTCGCTAAACTGCGAGGCGTCGACGAGCCGACCGATGACCTCGCGGACATCGTAGGGGGCGGTGCCGCCGTCGGCCGGCACCAGGCCATAGAGGTCGTCTGCCGGCAGCTTCGGCTCGCGGCTCTCAGTGCGCCCCAAAGCCCACGGGGCTTGAGCGGCGGGGGCGTAGCTGCCGGCGAGCGTCCGCAGGCGCTGCAGAGCGTCCGCGTCGCTCCGCTCGAGGTAGTCGGCGGTGCCGGAGACCTCGGCGTGGAGACGGCCGCCGCCCAGCTCCTCGCTCGAGACGTTCTGACCGATCGCCGCTTTGACGAGCGCCGGACCTGCCAGGTAGAGCCCCGACCCCTCCGTCATCACCAGCGTGTCGCACATGACCGGCAGGTAGGCCCCGCCCGCCACGCAGTTGCCCATGATCGCTGCGAGCTGCGGCACGCCGGCGGCGCTGAGGCGCGCGTTGAGGTAAAACACCCTCCCGAAGTCGTCCTGGTCGGGGAAGATCTCATCTTGCATGGGCAGATAGACCCCCGCCGAGTCGACCAGGTAGATGACCGGCAGGTGGTTTTCGAGCGCGATCGTCTGCGCCCGGATGACCTTTTTGGCGGTGATCGGGAAAAACGCCCCGGCCTTGACAGTCGCGTCGTTGGCGATGATCAGCCAGTTGCGCCCGGCCACCCGCCCGATCCCCGTGACCACGCCACCAGAGGGCGCACCGCCGACTTCTGGATAGAGCCCGTCGCCGGCGAAGGTCATCAGCTCGTCGAAGGGCGTACCGGGGTCGACAAGCGCCGCGACGCGCTCGCGCGCCGTTAAGCGGCCCTTGGCGTGCTGCCGCGCTACCGCCCCCTCCCCCCCGCCGGCGGCGAGCCGCGCGCGGTCGGCGGCGAGCTGGGCAGCGAGCGCCTTCCAGGCTTTGCGGTGGGCGTGAAAGGGTCCCTCGCGGCGTTCCGTTAGCGTTAGGCTGCTTTTGAGTTCGTCCATAGGTAACCGACGTGGTCACGAGGTGCCCCTCACACGCGCCAACGAGGGGGTGGTCAGCCCACGACCGCCCCCTGACCCTCGAGCACCTCTGTGACTTCGTCGCTCAACCTCCTCGGCACGGCGTTGGGGTGTTAGCGCAGGGTACGCAGGTTAGTGTACGCGAAACGCTGTGGATAAACCCCGCTCGAGCTGTGGATAAGTTTCGCCCTTGACAAAAGGGTGACAGTTCTGCTAGGCAGCCCGCGCTTTACGAAAACCGCAAAAAGCGCGTCCAGCACGAGCGTTCTCCCGACCACCGAAGAAAAGTGGGGTGCTGCACGGCGCAAAGCGCGTTATCCACAACCCCGGGCGAAGCTGTGGATAACGTTGAGGCACCACCCGCTTAAAGCGACTTCGCGGCGCGTACAAAATCTTGTACTTTGCGGGGGTCTTTGACCCCCGGGCGGAGCTCGACCCCCGAGGCTACGTCGACCCCGTAGGGGCGGAGCGCCGCGATACCGGCGGCGACGTTGTCGGGGGTGAGCCCGCCGGCGAGGAGGAGGCGCGGCCACCCCCGAAAGGCCGCCGCCGCCGCCCACGAGAAGCGCTCCCCGCTGCCGGGGGTGAGCCCGTCGAGGAGCAGCGCGTCGGCGGGGTAGCCGCTCAGCGCCGCGGGGTCGAGCTCGGGGGAGAACCCCACGGCGCGCACGACCCGGACGTGCCGCTGTAGCGCCGCCGCATAGGGGGCGTCTTCGCCCCCGTGCAGCTGCACGGCGTCGAGGCGAAGCGCCCTGACGCACGCCACGACCTCCTCGAAGGGGGCGTCGACAAAGACGCCGACGCGAGCGATAAAGGGTCCCAAGGCCGCGCTCATCTCCCTGGCCGCTTCGAGGGTCACGTGGCGCTTGGAGCGTTCGGCGAAGATAAACCCCACCGCGTCCGCCCCCGCGGCTTCGGCGAGGAGCGCGTCCTCGGTGCGGGTGACGCCGCAGATCTTGACGCGCACCGCCCCCACTAACGCCCCCCCTTGAGCGCACGCCGACACCCCGGGCCAGGGAGGCGCCCGAGCGGGAGGGGCGTGGAGTTGCGGTGTGGGGTGTCCAACGTGGCACCGTCCAAGAGGGCTAGAGAATTCTTTGCAGGTGCTCGAGCCGGTAGCGCTCGCGGCTCCCGGAGACCAGTACGGCGTCGAAGCGCAGCGGCAGATCGTCGCGGCCGTAGCGCTCCGCGAGGTAGAGGAGCGCGGCCTGCTGGAGCCGCCTGAGCTTTTGGGGCGTCAGCTGCTCCGCGGGGGTGCCGAAGCGGTCGCGGCGGCGCTGCTTGACCTCGACGATGACGAGCACCCCTTCGGCTTCGGCGATGAGGTCGATCTCGGCCCCGCGCACGCGGTAGTTCTCGGCCACGACGCGGTAGCCCAAGCGCTGCAGGTGCGCCTTAGCGACCTCCTCGGCCCAGTGCCGCACGCGCCTTAAGCGGGCGGGGTGGCGGCCGGCGGCGTCGGCGTCACCTCGAGCCGTTCGGCGTCAGCCCACAGGCCCTCGAGGTCGTAGAAGTCGCGCGCTTCGGGGCTCATGATGTGCACCACGACAAACCCGTAGTCGAGCAGCACCCAACGGGTCGAAGGGCCCTCGACCCCTTTGGGGCGCACCCCGACGGCTTCGAGCTTATCGCGTACGCTCTCCTCGAGGGCGCGCAGCTGCAGGCTCGACTCACCGGTCGCGACGATAAAGTAGTCGAGCGTCTCCGAAGCGCGCCGCAAGTCGAGCACGGCGATGTCTTTGGCGCGCCGATCGTCGAGGGCGTCGACGATGCGTTGGACGACGTCGGGCACGTCGGTTGCGGACAGTTTGTGGGTAATCGTGCTAACCTCCTGTGGAAACGTGTGGACTTGATGGGGGTGTGGACATCTGTGGCGTGGGCGCCTGGGCGCGCCTAAAGAGGTCGAAGCGGGCCGCGTCTTGCCCCAAGATCACCTCGATGTCGGCGTCGACCGCAAAGCGGTCGATCTGCTGCCAGCCTACCCCGAGCAGGTCGGCGTAGAAGGGGGCGGCCGCGAGGCTCTCGCGGGTGACGATCACCCGCGTGATCGCGTCCGGCGCGCCGCGGCGCACGCGCAGCTGCTCGGGCGCCACCCCGGCGGCGAGCAGCAGCTCGCGCACCCTGTCGCCGGCCCCCGGCACCCCGCTGCGGTCGGTCAGCAGCACCCGCCCCTCGGGGGTGCGCGTCACCGTGCGGGCGGTGCCGCCAAAAAGGGTCGCCAAAAACGCCTCGACCGCTTCGGGGTCGGTCTCCAAAAAGCGGCCGCTCCCCTCCATGTCGGAGGTCGGCAGCGTCGCCGCCTCGAGCGTCATCTCCCCGAGGCGCGGCAGGAGCTGCGAAAAGAGCGCGGGGCTCGCGTTCGTATCGACCTCATCGAAGTAGGTGTCGATGAGTTCGGGGAGTTTGAGGGCGGCGCGGACGTTGAGCTCTTGCAGACGGCCGAGCACCGCGTACGCGAGCGTTTTAACGTTGTCGATGCGGTCGATGTCGCCGCGCAGCAGCTCGCGGTAGCGCACAAAGCCCGCCGCCTCGGCGCCGGAGAGGCGTTGAAACCCCGGCTGCAGATCGATCTCGAGCCCCGCTGCTTGGTCGCGGTAGACCATCGCGCGGGGCACCTCGAGCTCGACCCCGCCGATGGCGTCGACGAGCCGCTCGAAGATATCGATGTTGATCACCGCGTAGTAGTCGATAGGGACCCCCAAAAGCTCGCTGACCGCGCGCCTGAGGTTGTCGGCGCGGCTCGCCGAACCATAGGTCTCGGGGTAGGCGTAGACCTCGTTGATGGGGATCTGAAACCGCGGCAAAAAGATGTCGCGCGGCACCGAGACCATGTAGATGCGGTTGCCGACGAAGTTGACGTACAAGATGGTGTCGGTCCGGTAGCCCAGGCGGGGCTCGGTGGTAAAGCTGCGCACCCACTCGCCGTCCTGCCACACCAGCGGCCCCGCGGGGTCGTAGTCGTAGTCGCGCCCCGCGACGACGAAGCTCGCCTGGAACGCGGCGCCCTCGGGGTTAAGGAGCCGCGCCTCCTCGGGGCTCAACACGGTGCGCTGCACGTCGCGGGTGAGCCAGTAACCGCAGAGCCCGAGCACCGCGATAAGAAGCCCCAGCAGCTGCACCCCACGGCTGAGACGGCGGCGTCTCACGGCCCGTGAGGGGGGCGGCTGGCGCGGGTGCGGCTAGAGGGCACCACAGATTTCGCGGTAGACGCGCAGCGTCACCGGATGCACGGTTTTGCCACGGGAGCGCAAGTAGGCGACTTTGGTGTTCACCGCACGCTGATAGGCGCGGAACAGGTTGTGCATGGCGAGCTCGCGGATGTCGTGGTTGACGCCGCGCCCCGGCTCGGAGACGTCGGCGACGTAGAGCGCCATGCCGATGCGGTTGTCGTGGGCGACCCCGAACACGTGCCCCTCGATGGCCGCGAGCACCCGTTCGTCGCTGACCCCCCAGCTCTCGGCGATGCGCCGCCCCGCGCGGCCGTGCACCGCGAGCGGGTGTTCGCGCTCGAGCTCGGTCTCCGGCGGCGCGAGCGCAAAGAGCTCCTCGGCGCTCAGGTCGCGCGCGACGTCGTGGAGAACCGCCGCCAAACAGGCCGCGCGCAGCTCACCGCGGTCGAAGCGGTTGGCCTGGGCGATCGTCTCGGTGAGGATCGCGACGCGCACGATGTGCTCGAAGCGCTTCGGCGTCACCCGCTCTTTGACGCGCTCGCAGTAGGGCAGGATGCTGGGGCGCGTACAGGGGCTGTTAACGGTAAAGAGCGTGTTTCTCAAGGTAGGTCTCCACAAGCTCTGGGACGAGGTAGCGAACCGAACGGCCCTGCGCGAGCCGGTTGCGGATCTCGGTGCTCGAGACGTCGCACGCCCTGAGGGCGAGGGGGTAGACGGCCTCCTTAAAAGGAGACGCGACGTTACTTAGAGTATACCCCGGACGGGGGATGGCGACCATGTTTACTAACCGTACGAGCTCCGCGGCGCGGTGCCACGAGGCGATCTCGGCGTAGGCGTCGGCGCCGGTGATAAAAAAGAGGCGCGCGTCCGGGTGCTGCGCGCGCACCTGCACCGCGGTGTCGAAGGTGTACGACACCCCGCGGCGCTCGAGCTCGAGCCGGCTCACGCGCAGCTGCGGGTGCGTAAGCGTCGCGAGCACGAGCATCTGGTAGCGGTCTTCGGCGCCCGCGCAGGTGGGTTTGTGCGGCGGCGCTTTGGCCGGTACAAACCACAGCTCGTCGAGCGCCAGCGCCTCCAGAGCGCCCTGCGCCGCGAGCAGGTGGCCGATGTGCGGCGGGTCGAAACGCCCGCCGAAAAGCCCCAACCTCACCCCGGGCTCCCGGCCACGCGCCTACCCGTCTCCCTCCGCGACGCCGTCGCCGCCCGCGGCGCCGACCGGCTCGGGCGCGCCGTCACCCTCGGCGGCGAGGGGGGCCGGCGCATCATCATCGTCGGCGGCGGCGTCCGCTTCGGGGGCGCTGTCCTCCGCGTCCGCTTCGCCCGCCTCGTCGAAGTACTCGAAGACCGCGTCGCCGATCCACACGTCGTCGCCCGCCTCGGCGCCCGCGCGCTTGAGGAGCTTGTAGACTCCCAAGGCGATAAAGTGGCCCTGCAGATAGGCGACCGCCTCGCGGTTGCTGGCGTCAAAACGCGCGACGAGCTCGGTGACGTCGCGGCCGAGGACGCGCCAACCGCCGCGCTCGTGGCGCTCGACCCGTACGGGGTCGACCACGACGCGCCGCGGCGCCGGCGCCGGTGCGGGGCGCTGCGGTCGCTGCGGCAGGAGGTCGAACAGGGTCCCCTTGAGGGCCTCTAACCCCGCACCCTCGAGCGCCGAGACGGGCAGCACCGGCAGCCCGAAGGGGGTGAGCTCGGCAACTGCCGCCGCGACCTCGCTGGGCGCGGCGAGGTCGACCTTGTTGAGCGCGATAAGCGCCGGCAGCGTCAGCAGCGAAGGGTCGTACGCGCGCAGCTCGTGGCGGAGCGCCTCTAGGGTCTGCGCCGGGGCTTCGGCGACGTCGAGAACAAACACCAGCAAGCGGGTGCGCGAGATGTGGCGGAGAAACTCGAGCCCCAACCCCTTGCCCTCGCTCGCCCCCTCGATGATGCCGGGAATATCGGCCAGGGTAAAGCGCTCCAGACCGCGCTCGACAACCCCGAGGTTGGGGCTCAGGGTGGTAAAGGGATAGGAGGCGATCTGCGGCCGCGCGTTCGACAGCGCCGCTAGCAGGCTCGACTTCCCCGCGTTGGGGTAGCCCACCAACCCGGCGTCGGCGATCGTGCGCAGCTCGAGCCGCAACCGCCGCGTCTCCCCCGGCGTCCCCCGCTCGGCGAAGCGCGGGGTGCGCCGCCGCGACGAGGCGAACGAGGCGTTCCCGCGCCCCCCGAGCCCGCCGCGCGCCACCAGCGCCCGCTGGCCGACCTCGGTCAGGTCAGCGAGCCGCTCCCCCGTGTCGAGGTCCGTCGCCACGGTGCCGACGGGTACCTTGAGCACGACGTCCTCGCCGCGCGCCCCCGTGCGGTTGCGCCCCTCCCCTTGGCCGCCCGTCCCCGCGCGGTAGAGGCGCCGGCTGACCAGGCGCTCGAGCGAGGTGACGTCGTCGATCGCCTCGAGCACGACGTCCCCGCCGTCACCGCCGTGACCGCCGTCCGGTCCCCCCTTTGGCAGGTACTTAAGGCGCAAAAACGACAACCCGCCGTCGCCGCCCTTACCCCCCTGTACGGTGATGTCGAGAATGTCTCTAAGCGCCATGTCGCCTCTTTTCCGACCCTCGCCCCCCCCGTACCGCCCCGGGGGGTAAGGGGTGGCCTCTAGTTTAGCCGTAACGCAGCGCGTCTTCACCGCCCCAGGTCGCGGCGGGGCGCGCCTGCCACGGGCCCCTGCCCTTATGCGGGGACGCCAGCTCGCCAGGTGGCACCGGCGGCTCTCGTAAACGTCAAAGCAAAACGTGCGGGCTACGCCCGCACGCCGCTTGCCACCGCGGGACTAGTCCGCGGCGATCGCCTCGGTGCGCTCCTCAACGCTGATAAAACGCCCCTTGCTACCCTTGTTGTGAAAGCGCACGACGCCCTCGCGCAGCGCGAAGAGGGTAAAGTCCTTGCCCTGACCGACGTTGGGGCCGGGTTTGAACTTGCTGCCACGCTGGCGGACCAAGATGTTGCCGGCCGCGACGACCTGGCCGTCAAAACGCTTGACGCCTAGGCGCTTCGATTCGCTGTCGCGCCCGTTTTTCGAGCTACCGACGCCTTTTTTGTGTGCCATACAAACCTCCTGCGCGGTCGTTAGCCGGCGATGTGCGTGATACGAACCTCGGTGTAGTTCTGCCGGTGGCCGGTTTTACGGCGGTAGTTGGACTTCGCTTTGAACTTGTAGATGTAGAGCTTTTTGCCGCGCCCGTGGCCGAGCACCTCGGCGCGCACGCTAGCCCCGTCGACGAGCGGCGCGCCGACTTTGATCTCGTCGCCCGCTACCATCATCACCGGCAGCTCGACCGTCTCACCGGGTTCGGCGGCGAGCGCCTCGAGGCGCACGACGTCGCCCTCAGCGACGCGGTACTGTTTTCCGCCACTCTGGATAATTGCAAACACGTCTAGACCTCCGAGAACTGCTCAGACGAGAACCCCTCAGACAAACCGTCGCGAGGCGACCCCAGCGTCGGGGCGGCGGCTCGCCCCCGCCTGGATGGGACAGCACAAAACAAGCTCTGGGGGGCGCCCAGAGCTCGCGTGCAGTGGTGGTGGAGCCGAGGGGATTCGAACCCCTGACCTTCTGAATGCCATTCAGACGCGCTCCCAACTGCGCCACGGCCCCATGAGAGCGTTGAGCCTTTGACTCAACCTAGCTAGTCTACCGGCACCTTTGGGGCGCTGTCAAGCCGCGCGCCCCAAACGGGCCGACGACGGGGCGCGCGCCTACTCGGCGCTCTGGGCCGCTTCGCGCTCCGCACGCGCGGCGGCGCGGTCGACCTCTTGGCGGCTGACGTCGGTTTTTAGGCGCGCCGCTTTGCCGCGCAGGTCGCGCAGGTAGTAGAGCTTGGCGCGGCGCGTTTTCCCGCGGCGCACGACCGTGATCGCGCTGATCAGGGGCGAGTGCAGCGGGAACACGCGCTCGACGCCGGTCCCGAAGCTCATCTTGCGCACGGTGAAGGTGGCGCGGGCGCCCTTTTTCCCGTTCTGACGGGCGATCACCACGCCCTCAAAGGCCTGAATGCGGGTGCGGTTGCCTTCCGAGACGCGGTAGTCGACGCGCACCGTGTCGCCGGTGTCGAACTCGGGGAGGTCACTCTTTAAAAACGGCTGCTCGATGGCGCGCAAGATAGCGCCTTTGTTGTACTTCATCGTTCCTCCTACGCCCCGTCTGGGCACAACCTTGCAATTCTAGCGCGTAAAGACGCTACAATTCAAGGGACTCGGAGGCCCTCATGAGACGACGTTACTGGTACGTGCTCCTCTGTCCGCTCGCCGCGCTCGCCGCCTACGCACGCCCCTTGCAGCGTCCGCCCAGCCCCCCCGAGCTCACCCTAGGCGCCTCGGAGGAGGTCGTGCGCCCCGGCGAAGCCGTGACGCTGACGTGGTCGCTGCGCTCCGGCGCGGGGTGGCGCACGGCCCTCTTGCCCGGCGTCGGCCCGACCAGCGAGACGGCGGCGACCGTGCGGCCACGCCTCTCGACGACCTACACGTTGCTCGCCCAACGGCAGGGGAGCAGCGTGCAACGCGACGTGCGCGTCGAGGTCCAAAGCGCCCCTCAGGGTGCGGCGCCGGGCGCGCCGGTGACGGGGGGTGCCGACGTGGCGCCCCGGGAAGGTAGCGAGCAAGAGCGCGACGAGGCCCCGAGCGGCACCTTCGGCGTCAGCGCGCGCGCCGAGGGACCCTTTCTCAACGACCGTGCGGGCGGCATCGCGGCGCCCGACGACGAACGCATCGTCCGCGTCGCCCCCGGCGAGAGCTTCTACGCGCAGGCGAGCTTTCGCGACCCCGACGGGATCGCCGAGGTCGTCATCAACCTTGTCAACAGCTCCCCCGAGGGGCTCGCGGGTAACCTCGCCCCGACGCGCGGCCCGTTTACCCTCGAGGGTGAACCGCAAGGGGCGTGCAACCTCCTCGCCCTGCCGACCGAGGTCCGCTGCGTCTTCGAGATTCGCGTCGCCGAGGACGCGCAGAACATCGACGCCCTCCCCGGGGCGGGCGACGAGTTCGCCTACGTCTTTCGGGTGCGGGTCACCGACAACCTCGGCAACAGCGCCAACCGGCCCATCCGCGGCTACGTCATCGTCGAACCTTAAGCGACCCCTAGGCAGACCTCAAGTCAGGTGGGGCGCGCGCCAACAGCGCCTCTAGCGCCCCCTCGAGCGCCTCTTCAGGTACCCGGACGACCTGCTGCGCCCGCAGGTACACGAGCCGCACCTCGGGCCGCAAACCGCGCACCGCCCACGCCGCACGGGCGTAGAGCCCGAGCTGGCGGTAGTAGCTCTCGGGCCGAACGGTGCGGTCGGTTTTGTAGTCGTCGAGGTACCAACGCCCCCCCGCGCAGTAAAGCCGGTCGATCACCCCTTGCCACACGGTACCCGCGAAGGGCAGCGCGAAGGGGAGCTCGGCGAAGTCGGCCTCGCGCGCCTCGAGCGCCGGCAGCGCGGCTCCGAGGAGCGCCTCGTAGCGGCCGAGCAGCTCGGCGACCTCGGCGAGGATCTCCGCCCGTTCGGCCGCGCTAAACGCGAACATCACCTCCTGCGCCTCTAGGTTGCGCAGGTGCGTCGCGCTCCTCGCCGACCAGTTTTGCGACACCGCGTAGTGGACGAGCGTGCCGACCGCGCGCGCGCGCCCCGGTAGCGGCTCCCCCTCGTCGGGATCGGTGATCGGGAGCGGTTCGCAGCTCTCATCGCCCTCGTCGCCAAGGGTAGCGGCCGCCGAAGGCGAGCAGAGGGGCGGTTGCGGCGGTTCGAGAAAGCGCCGCGTGGTCCAGGGGGCGGCGGGGAGCGCCCTTTCGTCCGCAACCGCCGCTGCCGCTGGCGCTACCCTCTGCGCCGGCCAGCGCTGCAGCACGAAGTCGCCGCGCGCCCAGGGGCGCGCTTCGGGCCCGAAGCCGAGCGCCGCGAGCGCCGCCGCCCACCCCCTGGGGCGCCCCCCTTTGACGCTACCGCTTACGAGGAGCACGTCGCGCGCCCGCGACGCCGCGACGTAGAGCAGCCGGTAGCTCTCCTCGGCGTCACGGGCGCGCGCGGCCGCCTCGAGCTCGGCGAACGCCCCGCTCCCCTCAAGCGCGACCTCGCCGCTTCCCGGCGCGACGTAGAGGGCTGCGGCGCGCGGCGTGTCGAAGCGGCCGAGGTCGAAAAGCGCGACCACGGGCCACTCGAGCCCCTTGGCGCGGTGCACCGTCAGGAGCGAGACCCCGTCGCCGCTCTGCGGCACGTCGCCCGCGTCCTCTTGGCGGCTGAGGCGCCTCAGGTTCTCGAGCAGCGCCCCGACGTCCGGGGGCGGGTGGGCCGCCACGGCGAAAAGCAGCGCGTCGACGTTTTCGCGCGCGCGCGGCTCCAAAAAGTCGACGTAGCGCCTCTCGCCGATGAGCGGCGCGCGTACGAGCAGCTTAAGCGCCTCGACGGGGCCGCGCCGCACCACCTCGCGCAGCCGCTCGAGGCGCCGAGAGACCTCGGGGGCGAGGCGCTCGAGGGTCGCCAGGGGCGCTTCGGCGAGGACGACGCGCTCGACGTCGCCGAGCGAGAGCCCCGCGAACGGTCCCCGCAGCCACGCCGCCAGCGACAACCCCTGCGGGTCGAGGCCGACTTTGAGCGCGTGGTAGAGGTCGCGGATCTCGAGCCGCTCGAAGTAGCCGCGCCCCTGCAGCATGGTCGCGGGCACCCCGAGCGCGCGCAGCGCCCCCTCCATCTGCGCGAGCCCCGCGTAAGAGCGCGCCAACACGGCCACCTCACGGGGGGCGTAGCGCTCCAAAAGGGCCGCGACGCGCCCCGCTAAGACGCGCGCTTCGTAAGCCCGCAGCTCGCCCATGGCGGCCTCCCCCGTCACCCAGTGGATCTCGACGCGCCCCCGCTCGGCCGCTTGCGGACCCGCGCAGGTCACCTCGGGCGCCTCGGCGGCGGAAAAGCCCCAACCCCGCTCGGCAAAGGCGCGCGTGAGGTGGTTGAGAAAACGCGTTACGACCTGCGCGTGGCGACGGGTCTCGGTGAGCGGGGGCGCCAGCTCGCCGCGCGCGCGCGCGCGCCGCAGCGCCCCCCGAAACACCTCGACGTCGGCGTGGCGAAAGCCGTAGATCGCCTGCTTGGGGTCACCGACCACCTCCAGGGTGAGCCCGGACGCCTCGAGCGCCTCGAAAAAGCGCCCCTGCACGGGGTTGACGTCCTGAAACTCGTCGACGAGCAGCAGCTGGTAGCGCGCCCGCAGACGCGCCATCGCCTCCGGGTGCCGGGTCAGCTCGAGGGCGCGCCGCTCGATCTCGGGGGGGGGCAACAGCAGCGCCCCGAGCCGCGTCCGGTAGCGCGCGTAGGCCGCTTCGAAGAGCGCGAGGAGGTCGCGCTCGCGCTCGCTGGCAGCCGCGGCGAGGCGAAAGCGCTCGGCGAGCGCCCGCGCCGCGAAGAGCTGCGTGCAGAGCGCCTCCGCCCCCCCCGCGAGGCGCTGCAGCGGGGCGTGCAGGGCGTGCTCCGGGGCGCGGGCGAGAAAGCGCAGCGTGGCGAGCTCCTCCTCGAAGAGCGCCCGCGCCTCCCACTCGCCGAGCGCACCGAAGTCCGGGTCGAGCCCCAGGAGCGGGGCGTTCAGGCGCAGCGCGGCGGCCATAAAGCCGTGGATGGTGGTGAGCGTCGCCCCGCTCAGCTCGAGCGCCGCCTCCTCGAAGCGGGGCCGGTGCTCGGGGGGGAAGGCGAGGTCGAGAAAGCGCCCCGTGGCCCCCACCTCCGCCACGCCGGCGCGCACCCGCGTGCGCAGTTCGGCGGCCCCGACCCCCGTAAAGGTCACCCCCGCGAGGCGCCGCAACGGGGTGCCGGCGCCGATGAGCTCGAGGTAGCGCCGCACGAGCGAGGTGGTTTTGCCGGTCCCGGCCGAAGCGACCCGCAGCTTCACCGCGTCCCCTCGCGGCAGAGGTCGAAGACCTCGCAGTCGCGGCAGCCGTAACCCGGCTTCGCCGAGCGGTCGCCGCTACTCAGGCGGGCGTAGAGCTGCGCCACCCGCGCCTGCCGCGCGCGCATGGCGCGGGTCGGCGCCGCGATCCCCCCCTCGTAGACGGCGACCGGCTGACCGAGCACCGGCCAGAGAAAGAGGTGCACGCGCGTCACCCCGTGCGCTTCAAAGAGGTGCGCCGCCGCCCACAGCTCGCGCAGGCGGTCGCGCGCCTCGACCCAGGCGCGCGCTTCGGCCGCCCCCCACGGGCGCCCCGGTTCGGTAAAGGTGTAGAGCTGCACCTCGCGGCCCGTGCGGCCGGCCGCGTCGAGGCGCGCGACGGGACCGACGCCCCCCGTGGGGAGCACGACCCCGAAGGTGAGCTCGTAGAGCCGCTCACCGTGCGCCGCCAGCCACGGCGCAGCGGCTGGGAAGCGGGTCTGGAGCAGCTTCAGCCGCACCTCGCTAAGCCGCCCCAAGGCGCGCAGCTCGGCGACGAGCGCGCGCCACCAGGGCGGGTCCTCGCGGACCACGAAGCGCTCCGCCCAGAAGCGAAAGGCGCAGCGCTCGAAGCGCACGAGCGCCTGCACGTCGGTCCGCCCTACGCGCAGCGGCCGCTCCGCGCGCGCCTCGCACGGGGTGAAGGTGTGGCGCACCCCGAGCTCGACCGCGCTCCCTGCGGGCAGTTGGGGGAGCGGTTGGGCGGCGCACGGCGTGAGCGCCGGTTCGGCGACGCGCGGCCCCCCCTGATCGGCCTCGGGGAACGTCACGACGACCTCGTCGCCGCGCGTGAGCAGCTCGGCAAACAGCGCCGCGTCGCGCCCCCCGAAGCGTTTGGGGAGCTGCGGCGCCCGCTCGCCGAGCGGGCGCCGCAGCTCCTCGGGGAAGAAGTAGTCTTCGGCTTCGCCGGTGCCGTAGGCGCCCTCGAGCGCCCGCATGAGGTAGACGCGCCGAAAACGCCGCCCCGAAGCGAGCGTGGCGCTGAGGAGCGGTACCCCCCCACCCGCGGGGGGTTTGAGGCGCGTCTCGCGTAGCAGCGCGGCCCACCAGGCGCGAAACTGCGCCCCCTTGGCGAGGCTCGCGGCCTCCTTGGCGCGCTCCATGGCGGCGTCCACGAAGCGCGGCGCCACCCCCCCGCCCAGTTCGGGGAGGCTGTACAGAAGGTCGCGCGCCCACTCGAGCTCGCTCGTGGGCGCCTCCAGGCGCGTTAGCCAAGCCCTCAGGGGGCCGGCGAGCCCCTGCTCGTGGGCGAGCGCTTCCAGGGCCTCGCGCCCCGCTACGCGCGCTGCCAAGGCGGCTTTGGCGAGCGCCTCGAGCTCGGGGAGGGCGAGGAGCCGCGCGGGGGTCGGGTAGTCGGGGAGCTCGAGGAGATTGACGAGCAGCTGCCCCCCCGGCAGCTCGGCGAGCGACTTGGGCGTCTCGTCGGCGAGCGGCACCCCGTACTCGTCGGCGAGCGCCCGAAAGGCGCGCACCTCGCGCTCAGGGAGCACCACGGCGAGCGAACGCGGTTCGGCGCCCGCAGCCAGATCGCGCTTCAGCGCGCGCAGCACCCAACGCGCCTCGGCGACCGGGTTGGGGGCGGCGTAGACCGCTACGGCGTTGGGCCGCCGCGGCAGGCGCTCGGCGCCCCCCAACTCCTCGGGCGTGAGGCCAGGAACCGCCTCCGGCAAGCTCAGCCAGACCTCAGGCGGGTCGGCGCAGCGCTGCGCGAGCGCCCGGTAGAGCTCCAGCTCCAAGGGCCCCAGCTCCCGAAAACCGTCGACCACGATGAGCTGCGCCTCGGGTTGCGCCCGCCCCGCGCGGGCGAGCCCAAGGGCCTCGCGGCGGAAGTCGTCGTAGTCCCAGCGCTCCCCCTTGATCGCCTCATACGCGCGGTAGACCGCCCGAAAGCGCTCCGCCTCGCGGTCAGCAGCAGGCAGGTCGGACCAGGCGACGCCGAAGCGTTTGGCCTCGGCGACCGCGCGGGTAAACAGGCGCGCTTCGCCGGGGGCGGGCAGTTCGCCCGCGACCTGCTTTAAGGCCTCGCCGACGAGCGCGACGCGCGCCGTGCCGACGACGAGCGGCTTGAGCGTGAGCGCGCGCGCCAGCAGGCGGTAGAAGACCTGCTGCGCGCTCAAAAATTCAAGGCCCATCACGCCCCCCGTCGCCGCCGCCCGCCGGTAGAGGTCGGTGCGTTGCCCCGGCAGTCCGACCCACCACACGCGCTGCCCCGCCGCCGTGGCCGCGCGCGCGCGCGCCAAAAGGCGCGTCGTCCTCCCCGACCCGGGGGGCCCGAGCAGGAGCCTAAAGGAGGCCGTCATGGCGTGATTGTACCCGTAAGCGCCGCGCTGCTTTTCAAAAGCCGCCGGAACGGTGCCTTGAAAACGCCCGCCAGGTTACGGGTGGGTCACGCGACACCGAGCTGCGCCGCCAGCGCCGCGGCGCTCGTGACGGGCAGCTGGCAGGCGCCCCGCTGGCACACGTACGCGGTCGGCTCCCCCTGCAGCGCCCGTCGGCCCCGCACGAAGGGGAGGTGCGCTGCGAGCGGGTCGCCCTCCGCCGCGACGCGCGCGACGGCCACCTCAGGGGGGAGGGTGCTGAGCAGCGCCTCCATGGCCCGCATCTCGGGGTGTTCAAGCGGCCCCACGAGCGCGACCTCCTGGGGCGGCGCCAGGAGCTGCGCCAAGACCTGCAGCGAGGTGCCGAAACCGTTCGGGTGCCTTACGAGCGCCTCGCGTAGCGGCGTCAGGGCGCGCGCCGCGAGCGTCTCCCAGGCGCGGCGGTCGGTGTAGCGCGCGAGCGAGGCCAGCAGCAGGGCGGCGGCGGCGCTGCTGGCCGGCAACGCCGCGTCGAAGAGCTCTTTGGGGCGCACGACGAGCGCTTCGGCGTCGGCTGCGGTGCTGAAAAACCCACCCTCGGGGTCGGTAAAGCGCGCCGCGATGACCTCGGCGAGCTCGAGCGCCCAGAGCAACCACGGCCCCTCCAACGTCGCGCGGTAGAGCTCCAACAGGCCGAGGCCCAAAAGGGCGTAGTCCTCCAAGAGCCCCTCGACCTTGGCTTCCCCCCCCCGAAAGGTGTGCCACAGCCTCCCCTCCCGGAGGAGCGCCGAGCGCACGCCCCTAGCGGCGCGGCGGGCGGCTTCGAGGTAAGCGTCCTCTGCGAGCACCCTCCCCGCCCGCGCAAAGGCGCCGATCATCAACCCGTTCCACGAGGCGAGCACCTTGTCGTCGAGCCCGGGTCGCGTGCGCCTCGAGCGGATCTCGAAAAGGGCGCGCTTCACGCGCGCCAGCCTCGCCGCTAGCGCCGCCTCGCTCAGGCCGAAGCGCTCGGCGACCGCAGCGGGCGGGTGCGGCACGAAGAGGACGTTGCGGCCCTCGAAGTTGCCCGCTGCGCTCACCCCGAAGTAGACTTTGGCGAGCGCGGCGTCCTCGCCCAGAACGTCGAACTCATCGGCGCGCCAGACGTAGAACTTGCCCTCCTCCCCCTCGGAGTCGGCGTCGAGGGCGCTGTAGAAGCACCCCTCGGGGCTCGTGAGCTCGCGCTGCACGAACGCCAGCGTCGCCTCGACGACCTCGCGGTAACGGGCGCGGCGCGTCTGCGCGTACGCTTCAGCGTAGACGCCGACGAGTTGCGCGTTGTCGTAGAGCATCTTTTCAAAGTGCGGCACGAGCCACCGCGCGTCGACGCTGTAGCGCGCGAAGCCGCCGCCGAGCTGGTCGAAGATGCCGCCGGCGGCCATCTTGTCGAGGGTCACGTAGGCCATCTCCCGCGCCTCGGGTTCGGGACGCCGCAGCAAAAAGGCGAGCGCGCCGTGCGGTGGAAACTTGGGCGCCCCCCCGAAACCGCCGTGTTGGGGGTCGAAGGTGCGCTGCAGGGCGCGCACCGCCTCCGCCAGCACCTCCTCCCCTAGCGCGCCCGGCGACGGCTCGCCCGCGGCGGGGAGTTTGTTGAGGTCGGCGAGGTGGTTTGTGAGCGTCTCCGCCGCTCTCAGCACCTCGTCCCGGCGGCTTCGCCACGCCTCGGCGAGGCTCAGGAGCACCCGTTTAAACCCGGGGTGCCCCAAGCGGTCCTCGGGGGGGTAGTAGGTGCCGCCGAAAAACGGTTTGCCGTCCGGGGTCAGCGCGACCGTCATCGGCCAACCGCCGGAGCCGGTCATCGCCTGCACCGCGCTCATATAGACCGCGTCGACGTCGGGACGCTCCTCGCGGTCGACCTTGACGTTGACGAAGTGGGCGTTCATCAGGTCGGCGATCTCGGGGTTTTCAAACGACTCGTGCGCCATCACGTGGCACCAGTGACAGGCGGCGTAGCCCACCGACAGCAGGATCGGTTTGTCTTCGGCCCGCGCCTTGGCGAACGCCTCCTCCCCCCAGGGAAACCAGTCGACGGGGTTCTCGGCGTGCTGCAGCAGGTAGGGGCTCGTCTCGCGGCTCAGGCGGTTCATGCCCAAGGCTAGCGCGCCCGACGCGCCGCGCCCGTAGCCCGGCCTCAAAAAGCGTGCCCCAGAGGACAAGCGACCCACGGGGAGCTCCCCGTGGGTCGTGCGGGCTGGGTGTGTAGGGTACGGCGCTTCGGCCTCAAGGCCCCGTGAAGGGGCTTGTAGCGCTCGGGGCTACACGACCTCGTCGTCGGTATCTTCGAGGGGCGCGCTCACGCGCTCGTAGAGGTCGACGAGGTCCTCGTAGATCTCGCGCGCGTCCTCGTCATCGCTGATCTCAGACCAGTCGAGCGCCGCCGCGACGAGGTCCTCGAGCTGCCGCGCGAGGTCGTTGCGGCGCGCTAAGTTCTCATTTTCGTCGCCCAAGATGGTGTGCGTCCCGTCGCGCTCGAACTCGTCGTCGTCGCTCATGTAAGGGGTTGCGTCGCCGCCCAGATCGCCATCTAGCTCCCTCTCGTAGTCCGCCACGGCCGCCTCCTTAAGGTCACGTTGCCCCAGTGTAAAAGGCGCGGCGAGCCCGATTTGTGACGTATAGGGCAGACGCGAACGCCCCTAGCGGGGCTTAATGCCCCTATGCTCGCCGACCTGCGCAGAGACTATACCCGCGGCGCGCTCCGGCGCGCCGACCTCGACCCCGACCCCGTGGCGCAGTTTCGCGCCTGGTTAGACGAGGCCTGCGCCGCTAAGCTCCCCGAGCCCAACGCGATGGTGCTCGCGACGGTGGGGCCCAGCGGGCAACCCTCGGCGCGGGCGGTGCTCCTCAAGGGGCTCGACGAACGCGGGTTTCACTTCTTTACGAACTTCGAGAGCCGCAAGGCGCGCGAGATCGCCCACAACCCCCTCGTCGCGCTCGTCTTTAACTGGCTCGAGCTCGAGCGTCAGGTGCGCGTCGAGGGGCGCGCGGCGAGGCTCCCCCGCGAGGACGCCGAGGCGTACCACAAGAGCCGCCCGTACGGCAGCCAACTGAGCGCGTGGGTCTCGCCGCAAAGCCGCGTGATCGGGAGCCGCGCGGAGCTCGAAGCGCGCCGCGAGGCGCTGCGGGCGCGGTTTCCAGGCGAGGTGCCGCTCCCGGACTTTTGGGGGGGTTACGCGGTCGCGCCGAACGCGCTCGAGTTCTGGCAGGGTCGCCCCGACCGCCTCCACGACCGCTTCCGCTACACCCGCGAAGGGGGGACGTGGCGGCTCGAGCGCCTCGCCCCCTAAGGGTCCCCAAAGCGTGAGGGGGGCGGTGCACACCGACCTCACCTTGCGCCGCTGCCACCCGCGTAAGCCAAAGATGCCCAAAGAGGAGGGGAGACGCGGCGTCTCCCCTCTCCGGATAAGGTGCTGGCGGCTACTGCCCACCGCCCGTCTGGGCCCCCTCGGGCAACGCCCCACCGGTCATCGCACCACCCGTCATCGCACCACCCGTCATCGCACCACCCGTCATCGCGCCACCGGTCATGGCCTCACCCGGCAGCGGCGTGGGCGCTTCGGGCGCGGCCGAGAGCAGGTTTTCGGGGTAGGTCTGCACCCCGGACGCCTCGACGAGCGACGCGATGCGCTCGTTAAGGCCTTCGTTCCGGAGCTGCCCCTCGATCTGCGAACGCACCTCCTCGAGCGGCGCCGTCTCGGCTGGGTTGCGCTCGTAGACGCGGATAAGGTGATAGCCGAAGTCGCTCCTCACGGGCCCGGTGGTCTCGCCGACCTCGGTGGCGAACGCCGCCTCTTCAAACTCGGGGACGGTGACGCCGCGCGGCAAGCAGCCGAGGTCGCCGCCCTCGGGGGCGCTGCCGGGGTCGGTGGAGTTGTCGCGGGCGAGCTCGCCGAAGTCCTCGCCCGCCTCGAGGCGCGTCAGCAGCGCCTCGGCGGTCGCTTCGTCCTCGACCAGGATGTGACGCGCGCAGACCTCTTCCGAGCGCTCGAACTGCGCCTGGTTGGCCTCGTAGTAGGCGCTCACGGCCTCGTCACCCACCTCGACCTCGGCTTCAAGGGCGTCCACGAGCCCCTGGAGCGCGAGACTCTCGTAGATCAGTTCGCGGAGCGCCGCCTCGTCCTCGAAGCCCCCTTGCGCTAGGAGCGCTTCGTAGTTCTCCCCCGCGGCCGCGCGCGCCTGCTCGAGCTCCGCCTCGACCGCCTCGTCGGCGGGGGCGAGCCCGCGCGCCTCGGCCTCCTGCAACAGGGCGCGCTCGGTGGCAAACTGCTCTAAAAAGGCGGGTTTAAGCGTACCGAACTGCGCCAGCGTCACGGGGTCGAGGGGGATCCCCTGCTGCGCGGCGAGGTTGCGCAGCGCGATGTTAAAGCGCCCCTCGAAGTCGCCCGCCGAGACGCGTTCGCCGCCGAGCTCGAGCACGACCGCGTCGGGGTCCTCAGCGGCCGCCCCGCTCGTCATCGCTCCGCCGGTCATCGCGCCCCCCGACACCGCACCTCCCGTCGCTGCGCCGTCGGCGCCGCCGGTAGCGGCCGCCCCCCCCATGGGTTGGGCGACGACGAAAAGAACGCCAGCGAGGAGAACGAGCGCGGCCAGGAGGGCAAATCGTTTGTAAACCACAGTGCTTCCTTTCTAGAGGCGCCCGCGGGTGCACCCTAGGGCAAGTTAGACGGCTCGTCTCAAAACGTGATCAAGACGTAGCGTTACGCGCTCCACCTTAGCACCTGGCCCATGAGAAAGCCTGCCCATAAGTAAAGCGGGCGCTCCGATTAACGGGCGCCCGCGGCGTGCCGGGGTTGAGCGGTCGGGGGGCGACGGTCAGGAGGACGTTACGGGATCGTTTGGACGCGCGTCGGAGGCCCCCTTGGCGCGCATCTCGGCGAGCGCTTGCAGCCGCACGTAGGCGGCGCGCTGCTCGTCACTCAGCGTCGCCGGCACCGTCGCGCGCACCTCGGCGTACTGGTCGCCCCGCGTGCCGTCTTTGCGCGGCCACCCGCGCCCGCGCAGCCGGAACGACCGGCCCGATGGGGTCGGGCCGGGGAGCTTCATCTCCACGTCGCCGTCTAGGGTCGGCACCCGCACCTTGCCGCCCAACGCGGCGACGTAGTCGGGGACGTCTACGGTAACGCGCACGTCGTCGCCGTCGAGGCGGAAGCGGGGGTGCGGCTCGAGCCGCAGCGTGAGGTAGAGGTCACCACCCTCGGGCGCCTGACCGCGCAGGCGCAACCGGCTCCCGTCGCGGCTACCCTTGGGGAGCGTGACCTCGAGGCGGCGCCCCTCGATGTTGATGGTCTTTTTCGCGCCCGCATAGGCGTCCTCGAGCGAGACGGGCATCTCGACCGCGACGTCGGTAGGGCGCGGGCGCTGCTCCTGAAAGCCGAACGGAAAGGTCCCCGAGGTACCGGTCGAGAAGGTCGTGGTAAAGCGCCCCCCCTGAGGTGTGCCGGCGCTAAACCCCCCGAACCCGCCCCCGAAAAGCGTCTGGAAAAAGTCGCTGAAGTCGCCCTCGACGCCCCCCGGGCGCCCACCGCTAAAGCCGCCGCCGGAGAACCCACCACCCGGCGAAAATCCCGGCTGGGCCGCCGCCGCGCCGTAGCGGTCGTAAAAAGCGCGCTTCTCCTTGTCGCCCAACACCGCGTAGGCCTCGCCGATCTCTTTAAACCGCTCCTCGGCCGATTTGTCGCCGGGGTTGCGGTCGGGGTGATGCTTGGCTGCCAGCTTGCGGTAGGCCGCACGCACCTCCTTTTGCGTCGCGTTTCTCGGCACACCGAGGATCTTGTAGTAGTCTTTGTAGGCAGCCATCTACGCTCCTTGACCTGAGCTTGACCTGACGTACCGTAACCTGCTAGCCCTGAAAGACGACCACGCGCGCAGGCCGGACGAGGCGTTCGCCCTTGACGAAACCCGTTTGGATCACCTCGGCGATCGTGTTCGCCGCCGCCTCGTCGTCGGTCGGCACCGCCGTCAGCGCCTCGTGCAGATCGGGGTTGAATGCCTCCCCGACGCTGCCGACCTCGCTAAAGCCCAAGCTCTCGAGGTTGCGTTTGAGCCCCTCGCGCACCGCCTCGAGGTTGGGCAGGAGCTTGGTGGGGTCGTCACTCGCGACGCTGAGCGCCCGCCCGAGGTCGTCATAGACCGCCAGCACGGTTAAAATCGCACTGTCTAGCCCCGCTTCGCGCGCCCGCGCGGCGTCCTGAGCGGCGCGGCGGCGGTAGTTCTCGAGGTCGGCGCGCGCCCGCAAAAAGCGGTTTTTAAAGTCGCTCACCTCGGTGCGCGCCCGCTCGAGCTCGCTGCGCAACAGCGCGACCTCTTCGGGCGACACGGCCGCTTCGGGCGGCGCCCCCACGCTGCTGGAGGCCTCGTCGCTCGCAGGGGCGCCTTCGGGCGCGGCGTCCGTGGCGCCCGCGGTGTCCGCGTCACCCGCGTCCGCCACCGGCGCCTCGGGAGCTGCGCCCTGCGCCGCCTCGGGGCCCTCCGAGGGGGTAGGGTTCTCCCCTACCTCCTCAGCGACCCCGTCTAAGGTTGGACGTTCCTGAACGTCGTCGCGCATCCTAACCCGCCGGTTTGAAGTCCGCGTCTACAACGTCCTCGTCGGCTTTGGGGGGCGTCTGATCGCCGCCGCCATCGCCACCTTGAGAGGGCGCGGCCTGCTGCAGCTGGGCGACCTTTTCGGCGAGCTCGCGGCCCAGCTCCTCGAGGCGGCTCTTGGGCGCGTCCGAGTCGATGGCGCTCTGCGCCTCGGCGATAAGGCGCCTTACGGGCTGCTTGGTGTCGTCGTCAGCGGTGGACTCGTCAACAGCCCGCTGCGCCTGGACGCGCAGCGAGTCGAGCGTGTTCTTCGCCTCGGCGTGCTCGCGCGCCTCGCGGTCGCGCTCGGCGTTGGCCGCCGCGTCTTGCACCATGCGCTCGACCTCCGCTTCGGAGAGCGTGGTGGTGTTTTGAATGGTGATGTTCGCCTCTTTGCCCGTCGACTTCTCGCGCGCCGTGACCTTCAAAACGCCGTTGGCGTCGATGTCGTACGAGATCTCGATCTGCGGCATGCCAGCCGGCATCGGCGGGATACCGTCGAGCTTAAAGCGCCCGAGCGACTTGTTGTCGGCGGCCATGGCGCGCTCCCCTTGCAGGACGTGCACCTCGACGCCGGTCTGGTTGTTCTCGGCGGTCGTAAACACCTCGGTCTTGCGCACCGGAATGGCGGTGTTGCGTTCGACGAGCTTGGTGAACACGCCCCCTTTGGTCTCGACCCCCAACGACAGCGGCGTCACGTCGAGCAAGACGATGTCTTCGACGTCGCCGGTGAGCACCCCCGCCTGCACCGCCGCCCCCAAAGCGACCACCTCGTCGGGGTTGACCGACTGGTTGGGCGCTTTGCCGAGCATCTCCTGGACGAGCTTTTTAACAGCCGGTACGCGGGTCGAACCGCCCACCAAGATGACCTCGTCGATCTCGTCTTTCGAGAGCTTGGCGTCGCGCAGCGCCGTCTCGACGGGGCCGCGCACGCGGTTTAGGAGCGGCGCGATGAGCTCCTCGAACTTGGCGCGCGAGAGGCGCTTTTCAAGGTACAAGGGCGCGTTCGACGCGGGATCCATGGCGATAAAGGGCAGGCTGATGGTGGTCTCGGGGATCCCCGAAAGCTCGATCTTGGCCTTTTCCGCCGCCTCCAACAGGCGCTGCAACGCCTGCTTGTCTTTGCGCAGGTCGACGTTGTACTCGCGCTGGAACTCGTCGGCGAGCCAGTTGACGACCGCGTAGTCGAAGTCCGACCCACCCAGGTGGGTGTCGCCGCTCGTCGAGCGCACCTCGAAGACGCCGTCGCCGACCTCGAGCACCGAGACGTCAAACGTCCCACCCCCTAGGTCGAAGACCAAGACGGTCTCGTTGCCCTTTTTGTCGAGGCCGTAGGCGAGCGCCGCCGCGGTCGGTTCGTTGACGATGCGCAAGACCTCGAGCCCAGCGATACGCCCCGCGTTCTGGGTCGCCTCACGCTGCGAGTTGTTAAAGTACGCCGGCACCGTGATCACCGCCTTGGTGATCTTTTCACCGAGCGTCGCGGAGGCGTCTTGCACGAGCTTTTGCAACACCATCGCCGAGATCTCCTCGGGGGTGTACTGCTTGCCCTCGACGACGAAGCGGACGCCGCCGTCGCTGCCGCGCACCACGTCGTAGGGCGAACGCTCGGCCTCCTCTTTGACCTCGTCCCAGGTGCGGCCCATGTAGCGTTTGACCTCGAAAAGGGTGCCTTTGGGGTTGAGGACCGCTTGGCGTTTAGCGACCTGACCGACGAGGCGCTGGTCGCCCTTGAAAGCGACGACCGAGGGCGTCGTGCGGTTGCCCTCGCTGTTGACCAAAACGGTCGGCTCCCCCCCCTCCATAATGGCGATCACGCTGTTTGTCGTGCCTAAGTCGATACCGACGGCTCGTGCCATGTTCTCTCCTTCAGGATGGTTTGCAAAGCCTTGCTTCGATGCGGTGCTGTGCAGATTTCTGTGCGCAAGGCGCTCAAGCTAAAGCAGAGTATAACAATCCTAAAAACCTATGTCAACAGATGTGAGTCTACTTATATCAAGTTCATCGCTTTCATCCTCCCTGCCGTCGCCGCGCGCGGGGGCAAAACGCGGTAAGCTGACCTGGAAAACGCGCTCACAGCGAGCCCGAGGAGAACGGTCATGACCTTTCTTGTCATCGCCAAAGACGGCACCGATCCCGACGCCCCCGCGCGGCGGCAGCGGGCGCGCCAAAGGCACCTCGACGAGATCCGACCCGCCGTCGACGCGGGCCGCGTGCGGCTCGGCGGCGCGCTTTTAGACGGTGCGGGGACGATGATCGGCAGCGCGCTGCTGCTCGAGGCGCCCTCGCTCGAGGCGGCGCGGGAGCTGCTCGAAAACGACGTCTACTTTAAAGAGGGGGTCTGGCAGCAGCTGGAGATCTACCCCTTTAGACGCGCGGTCGGGCTCGAGCTCTAAGCGCCTCCCAGCAGGCGTGAGGGCGCCCTCAGGAACCGTTACGGGCGATTTCAAGACCCTTACACGCGGGTTCCCGGTGCGGCGGGTGCATCCTCTTGACGAATGCCGCATACGGGTGTACACTGTTTTTATCAGCGCTCGCAAGAGCGCTCTTTTTTTGTCCTCTCCGCACTTTGACACCCATCCCCACCGTTTGTGTCCACCACGCCTTGGCCGCGCCGCGAAAGTGGTTGCGAACGCCGCGTGCTCGTCGCCTAACGGCGCGTTACGGCTTGGAGCCCTAGAGCGGGTTGCGCCCGAGCGGGTTGCGGCGCCGCAACCACCTAGAGACCCCTAGGCTGAGGCCGAGGAGCACCCCCGAGGCGACGAGGTACCACGCGTTCAGGCGCACCTCACCCGGCAACCCCTCGAGCGAAGCGCCGGCGAGGACGCCGACGAGGAGCCCCGGCGCCCCACCGATAAGGGTCGCCAGCAAAAAAGCGCCCAGACGCACCCGCAAAAAGCCGGCGAGGTAGTTGACCAAGTCGCCCGGGAGGAGCAGAAAGCGGCACAGCAACACCGTCTCGAAGGGAAACCGCTGAAGCCGGGTCGAGACACCCTGCCCGAAGCGCCCGGGGAGGTCCTGGGCGAAAAAGCGACCGACGATGTAGGCCACCGTCGCCGAGGCGAGCGTGGCGGCAGCGGCGTACCAAAACCCCCAGAACGCGCCGAAGAGCAGCCCGGCGGTCAGGGTCAGTAGGGTCACGGGGAGGAGAAAAAGCGGCCGGACGAGGTAGAGCCCGAAGAGCAAAAAGGGCGCCAGCGGGTGCACGCGGAGCGCCTCGAGAAGCTCCTGCAAGAGCCCCCCCGGGGTCTGCCCCTGGGCTCTAGCGAACAGCCACAGCGCGAGGAGCCCTCCGAGCCACAGCGCCACCACGACGAGGGTGTGCAGGGTTCGGCGTTGCCCCCCCTCCCCCGCGCTGCGCCGCCGACGAGTTCTCTCGGTGCGCTTCGGCTCCGGCATAGGGTCACCTCCCTCGCTAGCATGTCACAGCCCCTCGGTGCACCCCCGCTGCCGCGCGACCTCCGCTTTATGCCCCGCGCGCTTCGCTGTCGCCAGCGCCTAGCACGTTTCGCTCCCGCCGTGGTAGAGTACGTGGTTGCTTTTTAGCAGCGAGCCTACGCGTAAAGGAGGTGACATGCACAACTACGACCTTAACGTCATTCTCGACCCCAACCTGAGCGAAGCGCAGCTCGGCCTCGAGAAAGACGCTATCGCGGCGCAGATCGAGCGCTTCGAGGGGGAGGTTCTCAGCACCGACGAGTGGGGCAACAAGCGCCTCGCCTACCCCATCCGCAAGCTGAACGAGGGCTACTACATCATCTACCGACTTCGCCTCCCCGAGACCGCGCCGCGCCAGCTCGCTACCAACTTGCGGCTGCGCGACAACGTCATGCGCGTACTCATCACGCGCGACCGTCCCGAACAGCGCACCCAAAGGAGCAGCGAGCGCGACGCCGGCCAGGAGGCCCCAGCCGCTTCAGCTTAAGACTCGCACGCAGAGGTAACGCACCGTTGACTTTATCCGGAGGAGAACATGGCTCGAGGGCTTAACAGCGTCCAGCTCATCGGTACCCTGACCCAAGCACCCGACATGAAGTACACCGCCGGCGGTTTGGCCATTTTGGAGCTCAACTTAGCCGGTAACGACCACGTCGTCGGGAGCGACGGCCAGCTGCGTGAGTTGGCGTGGTACCACCGCGTGTCGGTGTTCGGCAAACAGGCCGAATACCTGGTCGATCAACTGGCGGCCGGAACGCCCGTCTTCGTCGAAGGGCGCCTAAACTACCGCGCCTGGGAGGACGCGAGCGGCCAGAAGCGGAGCGCGCTCGGGATCAACGCCGTGCGCGTCGACGTGCTGACCCACGGCCCGCGCAAGGGCGAACCGACGGTGCTCGACGCGCGCGGTCAGGAGCGCCTGAAAAATGCGCTCAACCACGTCACCATCATCGGCAACCTGATCCGGGACGCCGAGCTGCGCTACACCCCCTCGGGCGACGCGGTCACCCGTTTTGTCGTCGCCGTCAACGAGCAGTACCGCGACCGCAGCGGGCAGGACCAGGAGAGCGTTCACTTTGTCGAGGTCAACGTCTGGCGTGAGCTGGCCGAGAGCTGCGCGGAGCTCGCCAAAGGCGATCCGGTGCTGGTGATCGGACGGCTCGTCAAAGACAACTGGACGGACAAAGACGGCAACCGTCAGTACAAGGACAAACTCGAAGGTAGCCGCGTCGAGTACCTGACCCGTGGTCCTGGCGGTGGTGGCGCCAGCACCCGCCCCCAACCCGCTCAGCAGGCGGTGGGCGCCCAAAGGGGTCAGCAGAGTCGTCCCAGCCCCGCGCTGGACATTGACGAGGAATTTCCACCAGAAGAGGATCTACCGTTTTAGATGGCTCAAGCACGTAACACGAAAAGCCGCCGCGACCGCGATGACCGCCGCGGCGGACGCCGCGGGCGCCGCCCGAAGGTCTGCCCCTTCTGCACGGGGGAGCAAGAGGTCACCGACTACCGCGACGGTAGGATGCTGCGCCGCTTTATCTCCGACACCGCCAAGATCCTGCCACGGCGGCGGACCGGTGTGTGCGCGAAGCACCAGCGTAGGCTCGCCACCACGATTAAACAGGCGCGCGTTCTCGCCATCGTCCCGATCACCGAGAAGCTGGTGCGCAAATGAACGTCATCCTGCTCGAACCGGTTGAAAAACTCGGCGAAGCGGGGGACTTGGTCTCGGTCAAACCGGGGTTTGCGCGCAACTTTCTGGTACCGCGCGGCCTCGCCCTGCCCGCGACGCAGGCCAATCAGCGCGAGCTAGAGGCGCGCTTGGCGCAGCGGGCGAAGCAGCTCGCCGAACGCAAAGCCGACGCCGAGCGCCTTAAAGAGATGCTCGCCGAGGCGCAGCTCGAGATCCCGGTGCGCGCCGGTGAAGACCGCATCTACGGCTCGGTCACGGCGCGCGACATCGCCGAGGCGCTTGAAAAGCGCTTCGAGGTCACCATCGACCGCCGCAAGCTCGACCTGCACGAGCCGATCAAAACCCTCGGCGAGTACACCGTGGTCTACAAACCCCACCCCGAAGTGCCCATCGACCTCAAGGTCGCGGTCGTCGCGGAGAACGCGTAACTGTTTACAGGGCAGCAAAAGCGGGCGCAGCTGCGCCCGCTTTTGGTTTGGGTGGGTGTCGCGCTGCCAGCGCCCCCAAGCGCCTCGCTGCCGTGCGCGGACCGGTAGCGAGCGCTCAACGCTATCCGGGGGTTTCGCGGATCACCTCGACACGGATGAGGTTGGTGGTGCCGCGCATACCGAAAGGGACGCCTGCGGTGATCACGTAGCGGTCGCCGACGGTAAGACCCGCCGTGCGCTTCATCAGCTCGATGATCTTGGCGTTGGCGACCTCGACCATCTCGTCGGTCGAATGGATCTCTTCGGAGAATACCGGCAGGATCCCCCACGAGAGGCTGAGCTGCCGGTAGGCCCGCTCGCTCGGGGTCAGCGCCAAGATGGGCGCCGAGGGGCGGTTGTGCGCCACGCGCAGCGCCGTCGTCCCCGACGAGGTAAAGGTCACGATCATCCTGGCGGAGAGAAAGTGCGCCATCTGGCAGGCGGCGAGCGACACCGCATCGGCCGTGGTGCTGTCGGGTTGCGGGTAGTGCTCGCGCAAGTTGGCCTGGTAGCTCGCGTCCCCCTCGACCGATAGGGCGATGCGGGCCATCATCCGCACCGCTTCGACCGGATAGCTCCCGACCGCCGTCTCGGCCGAGAGCATAATGGCGTCGGTGCCGTCGTAGATGGCGTTGGCCACGTCGGAGGCCTCCGCGCGCGTCGGCGTCGGGCTCGAGATCATGCTCTCGAGCATCTGCGTCGCGGTCACGACCGGTTTGCCCGCCTCGACGCAGGCGCGGATCAGGCGCTTTTGAATGATCGGTACCCGCTCGGGGGGGAGCTCGACCCCCAGATCGCCGCGCGCGACCATGATGCCGTCGACCTCGGCGAGGATCTCGTCGAAGCGGGCGACCGCCGACGGCTTTTCAATCTTGGCCATCAGCTTCGCCCGCGACCCTGCCCTCGCGAGGTAGTGCCGAGCGAGCAGCAGGTCGTCGCGGCTCCGCACGAAGCTCATCGCCACCCAGTCGACGTCGAGCTCCGCTCCAAAGAGCAGGTCCTCGACGTCCTTGTCGGTCAGCGCGGGGATCGACAGGTCAGCGTCAGGGATGTTGATCCCCTTGTTGTTCGAGAGCACCCCCCCGAGGGTGACCTCGGTCTCGATGGTCTCGCCGCGCACCGCCGTGACGCGCAGCGCGAGCCGCCCGTCGTCTAAAAGCAGCGTGTCGCCGACCTTGACGTCGGCAAACAGGTTGGGGTAGGTGACGCCCACGCGCGCAGCGTCCCCGGGGGAGGTGTCGTCACAGGTCAGGTTAAAACGCTGCCCGGCGGTCAGCATGACCTTGCCCTCGGCAAAGGTGGTGGTGCGGATCTTCGGGCCTTGAAGGTCTTGCAGCACGCCGATGGGGGTGCCGAGTCGCGCCGCCTCCTGCCGGATCAGTGCGATGTTGTTTTGGTGCGTCTCGCGGCTGCCGTGCGAGAAGTTAAGCCGAAAGACGTTGACCCCCGCCTGGATGAGGTTTTTGATGACCTCGGGGTCGCTGCTCGCCGGCCCCAAGGTGGCGACGATCTTGGTTCGGCGAACCTGGCGCATCAGAACGCGCGTCGCCCGAGAAAGCGCGCCGCTTCGCCGAGCTCCGCCTCGATGAGGAGCAGCCGGTTGTACTTGGCGAGCCGATCGCTGCGGCTCGCCGAACCCGTTTTGATCTGCCCGGCGTTGACCGCGACCGCGAGGTCGGCGATAAAGGCGTCTTCGGTCTCGCCGCTGCGGTGTGAGATCATGTTGCGGTAACCCGCGCGTTTGGCGAGTTCGATCGCCTCTAGTGCCTCCGTCAGGGTGCCGATCTGGTTGACCTTGACCAGGATCGCGTTACCGACCCCCTCGTCGATGCCGCGCTGCAGCCGCGTTACGTTGGTGACGAAGAGGTCGTCGCCGACGAGCTGACACCGGTCGCCGAGCGCCCGTGTGAGCTCCGCCCACCCCTCCCAATCGTCTTCGGCGAGCCCGTCCTCGACCGATACGATGGGGTAGCGGGAGACCCAGTCGCTCCAGTAGGCGATCATCTCGCCGCTCGTCAGCACCTTCCCTTCGGCCTCGAGGTGGTAGCGGCCGTCGCGATAGAACTCGGTCGAGGCGGGGTCGAGCGCGATGGCGATCTCGTCGCCGGGGGTGTACCCCGCCGCTTCGATCGCCTCGAGGATCACCTCGATGGCCTCTTGGTTCGACTTGAGATCGGGGGCAAACCCGCCCTCGTCGCCGACGTTGGTGTTGTAACCGCGTTTGGTGAGCACCTTTTTAAGCGCGTGAAAGGTCTCGACGCCAGCGCGCAAAGCTTCGGAGAAGCGCTCGAAACCGATCGGCGCCAGCATGAATTCCTGCATGTCCACGCGGTTGTCGGCGTGTTTGCCGCCGTTGATCACGTTCATCATGGGCACCGGCAACGTCCGCGCGGCGACGCCCCCTAGGTAGCGGTAGAGGGGCAGCTCCAGGGTCTGCGCGACCGCCCGCGCCGCCGCGAGCGACACCGCTAGAAGCGCGTTGGCGCCCAGGTTGGCCTTGTTGGGGGTGCCGTCGAGCTCGAGCAACAGCGCGTCGAGCCCGCTCTGGTCGGCCGCGTCGACCCCTACGAGCGCCGGCGCGAGCGTTTCGTTAACGTTCGCGACCGCCTTTAACACCCCTTTGCCGCCGTAGCGCTCGCCGCCGTCACGCAGCTCGACCGCCTCGTGCATCCCCGTCGAGGCGCCCGAGGGGACTGCTGCAGAGGCCGCAACGCCGCTCGTCAGGCGCACCGTGGCTCCGACCGTGGGGTTCCCCCTCGAGTCGAGCAGCTCGGCTGCGTAGACCGTCTCAATCTGTGTCATAACACTCCTTTGCAGGCAACACCTTTGGGGTGCTCACCAGCGCCGTCTGTCCCACGTCGGGGTCGGCGGCGTCAAACGGTAGCCCTCGACACCCCTCGCACCGCTAAGGCGAGCAGCTACACCGACGCCGCTACACCGCTGCCCCAACCAGCTTATACCGCCGCGCACCCTCAGGTCGCCCCCTTGGCGCGCCCTAGGGCTACCCCGTTCTCAGCGGCACGACCATCGCCAGATAGCTCGGGTCGGCGAGGCTAACGAGCACGCTCGGGCTCGTCGGGCCGGAGAAGGAGAAGCGCACGTCACCGCCCACGGGCCGCAGCGCGCTTAAGAGGTAGTCGGCGTTGTAGGCCAGCGCGATCTCCGACTCGCTCCCCTCCTGCGCGACGGCGAGCGCCTCCTGAGCGCGCCCATAGGCCCCTTCGGCGGTGATCTGCAGGGTGCCGTCGCGGACAAAGAGGTCGACGCGGTTGTTCGCCGTGCGGTCGGCCATCACCGCCACCCGCTGCACCCCTTCGAGCAGGGTACGCGCGGCGAGGGTGATGCTCACCGGGAAGTGCGATGGGATCACCCGTTCGTAGTCGGGGAACGTCCCCTCCATGAGTTTGACGTTGAGCCGATACGGGCCGGTCTCGAGTGACAGCTGTCCCTCACTGAGGCCGAGCTTGGTCTCACCATCGCCGAGCAGCTTTACGAGCTCGTCGGCGCTGCGGGCGGGGATCACGATGTCTTGCGCCAACCCGGTCGACGCGCCTAGGTGATAGTACGCGAGACGAAAGCCGTCGGTCGCTACGGCGCGGGTGCGACCGTCGTGGAGCTCGAGCTTGACGCCGCGGAAGATGGCTTGGTACTCGGCGACGGCGGCGGCGTAACGGACGTGGCTGAGAGCTGCGCCCAAACGCTCGGCGGAAAAACGGCCCGGCAGGTCGTTGGGGAACACCAAGTCGGGCAAGTCGGTGGTCATGAGTTGGAGCTTCGTCGCGTAGCTTCCCGAACGCACCTCGAGCTCGGCGCTCTCAAACGTCAGCTCGACGAGTTCACCGGGCAGCGCCCGCGCGACTTGGCCGAAGACGTGAGCTGGCAGGGCCCACGGGCCACCGCGCTCACCGCTACTACTCACGGCGAGGGTAGCCTGCAAGTCGAGGTCGAGGTTGCTCCCGCTCAGGGTAAGGTGGCCGTCGCTAAGTTCGAGGCGGAGCAAGCTGAGGCTCGGGTTGCTGCTACGGCTCGGCACGATGCGCTCGAGGTGCGCGAGCACCTCCCCCAACGCCTTTCTCGGTACCTCGACATTCATGAGAGCACAACCTCTAAGCTTAAAAAGGGGGGACGGAGAACATCAGGCATCAAGACAGAACCCTTTCTCTATAGTAGGGGCTGTGGATAGTGTGGATAACTGGGGTTTAATCCGCTCCAGACGGTAAAGCCGCTGTGGATAAAACTGTGGATAACTCGCCCTGAGCTGTGGATAACCCCGCAAGTTATCCACAGCTATCCACAGCCCTGCGGATAGGGGCGTTATCCACAGCGTTGTCCACAGCTTATCCACAGCTTATCCACAGACTTATCCACAACTCGAAATGAGCAAAAAATTAAAATCATGAAAAACTGACCTTTTAGATGAGTTTACAGGAGGTCGCTTTTGATCGCTTGGATCCGCATCTCGAGCTCGCGGTCCTTGGCGAGCTGCTCCCCGACCTTCTGCACCGCGTAGACCACGGTCGAGTGGTCGCGACCGCTAAAAAACTGACCGATCTCGGGATACGAGTGCGAGGTCAGCTCGCGCATGAGGTACATGGCGACCTGCCGCGGTACGACGAGTTCGTGGCGGCGGCCTTTTGAACGGAGGTCCTCGGCGTCGGCCTCGAAGTGAAAGGCGGTCGCCCGCAAAATCTCCTCCATGCTCAAGTTGAGCTCGCTAGGAGCATAGACGTCGGAGAGGGCGGCGGCAACCGTCTGGCGGTTGAGCTCGACTTGGTTCATGCTGGCGTAGAGAATGACCCTGACGAGCGCCCCCTCGAGCTCGCGGATGTTGGAGGTCACCTGCCGAGCGATGTAGTCGATGACGTCCGGCGGAATTTTGACGCCGCGGTATTCGGCGTTCATCTTAAGGATCGCGATGCGCGTCTCTAGCTCCGGCGCCTGGATGTCGGTGATGAGCCCCCACTCGAAACGGCTCCGCAGGCGGTTTTCAAGCGTCGGGATGTCTTTAGGGGGGCGGTCGGAGGAGAGGATGATCTGTTTGCCCGACTCGTAGAGCGCGTTAAAGGTGTGGAAGAATTCCTCTTGGGTCCGCTCTTTGCCGGCGATAAATTGCACGTCGTCGACGAGCAGGACGTCGACGCTCCGGTAGCGGTCGCGAAAGGCGGTCATCCTATCCTCGCGGATAGCGTTGATGAGGTCGTTGGTAAACGCTTCGGTGGTGACGTACTCGATGTAGAGCTGCGGGAGGCGCTCGGCGACGGCGTGACCGACGGCGTGCATCAGATGCGTTTTGCCGAGTCCAGCGTCGCCGTAGATGAAAAGCGGGTTGTACGCCCGCCCCGGCGCCTCAGCGACGGCGAGCGCTGCGGCGGAGGCGAGGTTGTTGTTGGGGCCGACGACGAAGTTGGAAAAAACGTACTTGGGGTTGAGTCGCGGCCGCTTGACCTGAGAGCTGTCGTCACCGGTCGTCTGGGGTTGAAAGATGTCGGGCTGCTCGGTGGTCGGGAAGCTGACGACCTGAAAGCCGACGCGCGGGGAGGCGGCACCGAGGTCTTTAAGCGCGTGCTCGAGCACCGGGCTGTAGTGGTTTTTGAGCCAGTCGCGCGCGAACGAGTGCGGCACACCGATCATAAAGACGCCGTTCTCGATGCCTAGCGGACGGACCTGCTTAAACCAGGTGCGAAACTCGACCTCGGGGATCTTGTCGCGGACGTACTCGAGGATATCATCCCAGATTGCGTTTTCGTGCCTCAACATGGCGTCCTTTGTGCGGGGTGAGACGAGGTGCTCCCGGAGAGGCGGTGACGCGCAACGCGCCTCGGCCCATGGTTAGAGAGCCCATGGTTAGAGCGGCCCTGAACCATCCCCTGCTCGTCTGCACTGCCCTACTGCAGGGTCTTCCTAACGCGCTAGTCTAACAAA